>NZ_BLZR01000001.1:3158421-3474263 GCF_014193895.1 Clostridium fungisolvens
TTTATCTTGTAATTTTTTACGCATCTTATTTTTATAATAAATGTGATGAAATTCTCACAGTATATCTATCTTTCTTTTTTCACTATATGAGTCAATAAATTTTAAAAAAACGTTACGTAATGGAACTATTGCCTAACTTTATGTATATCATGTTTTTCTAAAGAGTAAAAATAAACCCTATGTAGTCATAGGGCTTAGTTATCCTTTTTTCTCTTCTGGCTCCACAGCCTCTACTACCTTTTGCTCGTAGCTCACAGAACCAAGGACAGTATTTAAGTCATCAACTATTGATATTTCTGCTCCTACTTCCAAATCACATACCTTATAAGTGCTTCCTATAGTAGATTGAGAAACATCTAGCTCTAAAAATTTAGGCAACTTATCTGGAGTACAGCTTACCTTTACTGCTGACTTTTCTTTTTGAATTATAGCTCCGTAAGAATTTATTACTCCCTCTCCTTTAAAGTGAACTGGTACAGTTGTAATAATCTTTTGGTCTTTATCTATAGACTCTAAATCTAAGTGAATTATTTTATGTGTAACAGGATCTCTTTGAAGTTCTTTAATTAGTACTTTCTTTTTTTGTTGTTCTAAGTCGATATCAATTACACCATGCTCGCCATGTTCAAATATAATTTGATTTAATTCTAATTCACCTATTTCGAACATAAAGTTCTGCATTCCTTTTCCATATACAACGCCTGGAACCTTTCCTGCTCTTCTTACCTTATTAGCTGTTTTACCTATTTTGTTACTTCTACTGTTCAATTTAATATTTTCCACTTTAATCCCTCCTGCCTTATAGTATTGTCAGAAGAAATAAATATTATTCATATCAATTTTTTTATTGCATTACAGTTACTCATAACATATAATTATATTGTTTTTCATAAAAGATATTTATTTGTTGAAAGAAGGTGCGGTATCAAAGTGTACAGATTTGACCAAAATGAAACTCCTTTGTTTGATGCCCTAATGGAATATGTAGATAGAGATACAATTCCATTTCACGTTCCTGGTCATAAGAAAGGCGTAGGAATAGATGAGGAATTCAAAAACTTTATAGGTGAAAACCCATTTAAGATAGACGTAACGGTGTTTAAATTAGTTGATAGTCTACATCATCCCACAGGACCAATAAAAAAAGCACAAGAGCTAGCTGCTGATGCATATGGTTCAGATGCTTCGTTTTTCTCAATCCACGGAACCTCAGGTGCAATTCAAGCCATGATTATGTCTGTGGTAAGTCAAGGAGACAAGATAATTGTCCCTAGAAATGTCCACAAATCAATTACAGCTGGAATAATACTTAGCGGAGCAGTTCCTGTGTTTATGCAACCAGAGCTTGATAAAAAATTAGGTATAGCTCATGGTGTTACCCCTGCAACAGTAAAAAGAGTTTTAGAAGAAAATAAAGATGCTAAGGCTGTATTAATAATAAACCCAACGTACTATGGTGTTGCAACCGCAATCAAGGAAATTGCTGATATTGTTCACAGTTATGATATTCCTTTAATAGTAGATGAAGCTCATGGTCCTCATCTAAAGTTTAATGAAAAACTCCCTATGTCTGCAATGGAAGCAGGTGCTGATATCTGTGCACAAAGCACTCATAAAATAATTGGAGCGTTGACTCAGTGTTCTTTACTTCAAGTTAAAAGCAATTATATTGACCCTGCAAGAGTTCAGCAAGTTCTGAACTTACTTCAAACAACTTCACCATCTTACATTTTGATGGCAAGTTTAGATTGTGCTAGAAGGCAAATTGCTTTAAATGGAGAAGAACTTTTAGATAAAACTATAGATTTAGCTAATTATGCTCGAACTGAAATAAATAAGATTAATGGTTTCTACTGTTTTGGCGAAGAAATACTAGGAAGACCTGGAGTTGTAGCTTTAGATCCAACTAAGATTACTATAACTTGTAGAGACTTAGGAATTACAGGATATGAATTAGATATGATATTATCAAACAAATATCATATACAAATGGAACTTTCTGATTTATATAGCGTACTTGCTGTAGGTTCTTTTGGAGATACAAAAGAAAGTATAGATAAGTTATTACACGCACTTAGAGAGATATCTGATGAATATTCTTCTAAAGGAAAAGTAAGACCTGACTTTTTAGATATACCATCTATTCCTGAGAGTGTTCTTATTCCAAGAGATGCTTTTAATAGCCAAAAAGAATCAATACTTCTTAGAGATAGCATCGGAAAAGTAAGTGGCGAATTCTTGCTTGCATATCCACCTGGTATTCCACTTCTTTGCCCTGGTGAGATAATAACAGAAGAAATTATAAAATATGTTGAAGAACTAAAAGAGGTTGGTCTTTACGTACAAGGTACTGAAGACTCAAAGGTTGAATATATTAAAGTAGTTTCAAAATAAACTTTAATATAAAAAAATCACTGAAGCGATTTTCTTCAGTGATTTTTTTTGCGCATCTGCCTTTCCGAATGTATATGAGGAAAATCTGGCAGGCGACATATTCTTCTTTTTATTCTTAAACTTATATTATGTCTTAAGTGTCTTACTCATACTCATCTATAAATACAATTAAGTTATAAATTCTAAAGAATAAAAAATCACTGAAGCGATTTCCTTCAGTGATTTTTTTGCGCATCTGCCTTTCCGAATTCATATGAGGAAAATTTGGCAAGCGACACATTCTTCTTTTTTTGTTCTTTAACTTATATTATCTTTTAAGTGTGTTACGTATACTTATTCACAAATACAATTGAATTATAAATCCTTCAAGAATAAAAACATCACTGAAGCGACTTACTTCAGTGATGTTTTTTTATTCTTTTTTATGTTTTTTAATCTTCTTCACTAAATACTTCTATCCCGTTTAGTTTTAAAAGCTCTGCCGTAACACCGTTACCTTCAACAATCCTACCAGAAAATGTACCATCATATATCTTTCCAGCCCCACATGAGGGACTTTTAGCTTTTAAAATTGCTTTCTTAACATTGTTTTTAACAGCTATGTCCAGTACTTTATTAGCACCTTTAATAAAATTCTCAGTAGCATCTGTTCCATTAGCTGATAATACTTTAGCTCTGCCTTCTAAGACATCAATTCCGCTTCCACCTTGTATTTCTACTGGTTCTCTAGGCGTGCTAAGTCCGCCCATCTCTTCAGGGCAAACCAGGATAGCTTCACCCTCATCATAAATTTTCTTTATCTTTTCATTATAGTTATTCCCACCATTATACTTACAATTACATCCGCATAAACATGCACTTATTATAATCATATACAAATACTCCGTTTTTACTTTAATTGAACTACAGTAACTCCAGTTCCACCTTCCCCATATTCACCTAGTCTATAAGACTTAACATGAGGATGGCTCTTTAGCATGTCATTTATACTTTTTCTAAGAATTCCGGTTCCCTTTCCATGAATCAAAGACACTTCTCCAAGACCAGCCATATATGCTTCATCCAAGTACTTATCAGCATTATAACAAGCTTCTTCTGCATCAAGACCTCTTAAATCCACAGAACTAGATACTGACTTAGTATTGAGATTAACCTCACGTTTTACTTTTTTCTTAACTTCCTTAGTTTCTTTAGATTTTCTTAGATCTTTTAGCTTAACATTTACTTTCATTATACCAGCTTCAACTTGAACATCACCTTTTGAATCTGGCATTGTTAGAATAATTACTTTCTGATTTAAGGAAGGTAAGAATGCTTCCATTCCAGGCTTAACTACTTCAATTGTCTCGCCATTATCCTTTTCAGCTTTATCTATAACACTTTCAGTTTTGTTAAGCTTATCTCTCAGCTTACTCCTCTGCTCTTCTAGTTTTCTTCTTGCATCAGAGTCAAAGCCTAACCTCTCAAGCTCTCTCATATTCTTAAGAATTTGATCTGCTTCTTCTTTAGCTTCTCTAAGAATCTGTTTAGCTTCTCTTCTTGCCTCTCCAAATGCATTTTCTCTAGTTTTTTCTAAATTTTCTAGTTTAACTTCATATTTTTCTCTGAGTTTTCTAGCATCAAGTTTCAGCATTTCAGCTTCTCTTGCATCTCTCTCCGCTTTCATACTCTTTTCTTGAAGGCTTTGTATTAAATCCTCAAATTGAAGCGACTCACTAGAAATCAGTTCTTTTGATTTCTCTATTACATCATCGCTTAATCCTAATCTTCTTGATATTTCAAAAGCATTTGATTTACCAGGTATACCTATTAAAAGCTTATAGGTTGGTCTTAAGGTTTCCACATCAAATTCTACCGATGCATTTTCAACGCCTATGGTTCTTAATGCATAGCCTTTCAACTCACTATAATGAGTTGTAGCAACTATCTTACAGTTTCTATGTCTAAGTGTCTCAAGTATAGCTACTGCAAGCGCAGCACCTTCAGTAGGATCTGTACCTGCACCTAATTCATCAAATAAAACAAGCGATTCATTATCTGCTTCTTCCATTATTGATACTATGTTAGTCATATGAGAAGAAAAAGTAGATAAACTTTGTTCAATACTTTGTTCATCACCTATATCAGCATATATTTCTCTAAAGAAACTCACCGTAGAGTTTTCTCTAGCAGGTATTAAAACTCCACTCATAGCCATTATATGAAGTAGCCCAACGGTCTTTAAAGTTACGGTCTTACCACCAGTATTTGGACCTGTTACTACAAGACTTGTAAATTCTCTTCCTAAGTATATATCTGAAGATACAACCCTTTTAGGATCTATAAGCGGATGTTTAGCTTGAACTAAGTCAACAATTCCATTGTCATTAACCGCAGGACATATTCCATCAATAGCACTTGCATATTTAGCCTTTGCAAATATAAAATCTAATTCATTTAAAATATTAGCATTATTTCTAACTGCTATAATTTCATCATATACAAAGCCTGACAACTCTTGAAGTATTCTTTCGATCTCAGCTTTTTCTTTCAACATAAGCTCTTTGATTTCATTGTTTATCTTAACCAAGCTCATAGGTTCTATAAAAAGTGTTGCTCCTGTTGAACTTTGATCATGAATAAGTCCTGGCACTGCACCTTTATGCTCTGCCTTTACTGGGATAACATATCTATCACCTCTCATGGTATAAAGGTTATCCTGTAAAAACTTCGAGTTTTCTCTTAAGATAGAGTTAACTTTATCCCTAACCGAAGAATTTTTTTCTTTAAGAGATCTTCTTATATTATTAAGAGTTTGACTAGCTTTATCAGATATTTCTTCTTCACCTATTATTGCATTGAAGATAGTATCCTCTAACTTCCTTATAGGTGTTAAGCCTGCACATATATCTTCTAATATATTATAAGATTCCTCTTCATCTTTTCTTTTTATGAAATCTATAAATCTTCTAGCACATCTCACCATATTACCTATTCTGAGTAGTTGCCCTGGATTCAATGTACCACCTTTTCCAGCCCTTGTAACAGCTTCTCTTACATCGTATAAACCTTCAAAAGGTGGTGTTCCCTTCTTTTGAAGCAGTGTTAAAGCTTCTTTGGTTTCTTGAAGATGCTCCTTTACTTCATGTATATTTTCATATGGAGTCAGCTCATCTATAGTATCCTTTGAAGCACCTGTAAGTGCATATCTTTTTATCTCTTCTTTTACTTTACTGAATTCTAGAATTCTTAATGCCTTTTCATTCATAAGATTTCTCCTTTATTCTACTCCTCTTTTATAATGTCCCTTTGTATAACTAATATTTTTATTGTCCACTTCTTCTTTTCCTATCACCCTTATAATACGACTAACTTCATTATAATCTTCATCGATAAAATCCACTCTAAAGCTACTTATGCCAACTTGTTCCATTCTTTCAATCTCATCTATAAGATTTAAAGGAACACTATTATATATATGCGATCTACAGAACCTATCAGTAGTCATCACAAACTTTTCCTTCATTCTATCTTCTAAGATAAAATCATCTTTTACACAGCTTTGATTACAATTATTATTAGAACTTTTCTGTCCAAAAGTACTTCCTATAGGGCAATACTCACTAACCATCATTTCAACTCTTCCGTAAATCAAAGCTTGATATGAAGATTTTTTTCCTCTCGTTAAAGAAATAATTTCACTTCTATTAAGCTCAACACTGATTGGCAACACATCTATAGACTTTTCATAAAACTCTGCAGCTTTACTGTTAAATATATTAAGTTTATAGTCTCCAATTATACTAGTTTTACTATTGTATCTATATATAATTCCTGTATTAGCAGTTACAATTCCTTTAATACTTCCAATATATTTATCAATAACTGAACAAACATATTGATACTCATTTTTTATTATATTCGGAACTTTTAGATATACTTTTGATAAATCTATATTTTTTATATCCTCTTCTAATAAGGAATTTAAACTCTTTCCAAAAATATCCACTGCATAATTCTCACAGTTGTTTTCAATAACAGCTCTTAACTGTTGTTTAGTTCTAACAGTATATAAAACTCCGTTAAATTCTCTAGTATTCCTCTTGTTATCTTTTGATGTGTCATAATCCAAATCACTAACTTCTCTTTTATATTTCTTTATTTCATTTGCTTCGATAGCTTCAATTATCTCTCTTCTTAAAGCATTTATAGATGATACCGGTACAAATCCCTCTTCAAAACTTAGGAATTGTATAGAACTTATCTTATATGGAGTTTCCCCAGATTTCATTATATTTTCTTCAACCTTATCTTTAGATAGCGGTTTTTTAAGAGCCGCTTGAACCACTTCACCCTTTACCTCATAGTTTTTATCATTATAAGTTAAAGTAATACACATAGGCTCTCCAACTTTAAAAATCATTGAAGCTTTCATTTCAATCTTATTTTCATAAGGATTTAAGTAAGATGTTTTATACTTCTCCATTAGTTCCACATCTAAAGTTTTATACAACTTATCATTGTTCTTATATCTTGCTGGCAATAGCTTCACACTCATACCTTTATCAGAATTTTCTAAGCTATTTTTCCCAGAAATTATCTTGCTTATAGTAAATCCGTCTTTACCGCAGCTTATTCCATCTCCAACTGAAACACTTTTCTCTAAAATCACTTCACCTTTACTATTTACAGATCCTATATATACACCAGTATTTTTAGGATTTTTAAAAGCCATCATGTCTTTTCCTTCATTTTTATATAGATACGCCTTAGAGAATCCCTCTCTATTAAACAATTGCATAAGCGTATCCTTTGAAGCTTTTACATTAAATTCCTTATTCTTTTTCATCGCACTGTCTACTGCATTTCTATAAGCTTCTACTACTCCAGCCACGTATTCAGGTCTTTTCATTCTTCCTTCAATCTTTAAAGATGCAGTTCCAGTACTTACAATCTCTTCCACATCTTCTATTGTACACATGTCTTTTGGGCTTAGCAAATACCCTTCTTTCTTTGCATTATCTCCTATCCTTATAATATTGTAAGGAAGTCTACAAGATTGAGCGCATCTACCTCTGTTTCCACTTCTTCCACCTATCATACTGCTCATAAGACATTGCCCTGAATAACATACACATAACGCACCATGAACAAAAATCTCTGTTTCTATATTAAGATCTTTGGATATATATTCAATTTCTTTTAAAGACAATTCTCTTGATAGCACTATTCTCTTAAAACCACTATCTTTAAAGAATAAAGCTCCATCACCATTATGTACAGTCATTTGTGTAGACCCATGAAGTTCAATTTGTGTATACCTTTTTTTAGTTTCATTGAATATTCCCAAATCTTGTATAATAAGACCATCTACACCAATTCTGTATAGAAAATCTATATAATTCAAAGCTTCTTCAAACTCATTCTCTTTTATTAATGTATTTATAGTTATATAAACTTTAACACCATACATATGAGCATAATCCAACACTTCTTCCAATTGTTCATCATTGAAATTCGAAGCATATGCTCTTGCAGAAAATTTACTTCCACCAAGGTAAACAGCATCTGCACCTTTATTTATTGCTGCATATAAACTTTCTTTACTTCCCGCTGGCGCCAAAAGCTCTATTTTATTCATCAGTTCATCTCTCCTATGATAATGCAGTATAACCTGCTATCCTTCTAATATTGTATAACCTTTAACTATCCGAATACAATTTTTTTCATAAAGAATAAAAAAATCGTACTCTACTATTATATCAGAATAAAAGCTTACTTGTCATGCAAGTAAGCTTTTGAGTATATAATTCTATTTATTATCCTTTATCTTTAAATAAGGCTCCCTTTTCTTTATCTCAGTTGCTAAATTTATTTGACTATCCAAATACTTCTTTTCCAAGTCCATAACTTTATATTTAGAACTTTGAAGCTCAAATTTTATTTCTCTATTTACTAACTTCAATGAATTATTTTCTTCTAAAAGTTTCTTTGCAGCTGCTTCAAGCTCAGCTATTTGCACACTTAAATCTTGCTGATCTTCTTTTAATTCTACATTTTTTAATTCTTCTAATTCATCATTTTTAGAATTTAAAACCTCTACTAATGATGAATTTTTTTCTTCTAAAGAAATTTTCTCTAGTTTTAAATCTTCTATAGCTTGCATCATAGATGTATACTCTTCTTTTTCTTCATCTTTTTTCCGTTCTACATCTTCTAAGCATTGCTTAAGCTCATCATTTTCTTTTTGAAGACTTTCAAAGTTTCCTAAAAGATCATTATAATCATTATTAACTTTAAAAAGTTCATCTGATATATTTATAGCTGCAAGAACAGTAGCCGCAACAGAACTAAGTTTATTATTCTTACTTAGTATTTCTTTTACCTTTTCATCAACATAATTAGCTATATAATTTAAGTACTCTTCATCATCTTTTCCCTTTAGATTATAATCAATTCCATTTATTCTTACAGTTACGGAGCCCATAACAACACCTCTTAATAATCAATATCTTTCTTTAATGTTATCATATAAATATATATAATTTCAAAGTTTATTTATAAAACTTTAATTTTACTTAATTATCCATAATCTCAATCCTATATTTTTACCTTTTATTGGATACTAGTTAACCTTTTATTAATACTTTTCTGCACCCTTGCCTTTTTTTAGGCAACACTTAAAATCTTACACTCGATTTTTTTTGCTGTATACATTAAAAATTTAGCAAAGTGATAAAACTTGATAAGCTCAGCTACCATAAAATTATATATTTTCCTTAACAGTAAAAAAGTCGCTGAAGCGACCTTCTTCAGTGAGCTTTTTTAACGCATCTGCCTTTCCGAATGCATATGAGGAAAATTTGGCAGACGACATAAATTTTATTTTTTGCTGTTTACCTTAAATAGATGTTCTAATTTCTTGAAATTACTAAGTTTAACTAGCATAAAAATCATACACTTTCCTACACAGTAAAAAAAATCAATCCCTTGATACATAAAAATATGTTAATTCAGAGGGATTGATTCTTATTTTATCAATAAAGTAATTATTGATTATTTTATCTTAATTGTGCTCCTAGCTTATATTCTAATGAACGCAATATCTTTTCATGCACTTTATTAACTTCATTATCAGTTAAAGTCTTATTCTCATCTCTATAAGAAATAGCATAAGCTATGCTCTTTTTACCCTCTGGTATTTGCTTTCCTTTATATACGTCAAATAACTTCACAGTCTCTACTAAGTTTCCACCAGCTTTTCTTATAGTTTCTTCAATTTCTTGAACTAATATAGCATCTTCAACAAGCAGTGCTATATCTCTTGTTACAGCAGGATACTTTGGTAATGGTTTATACTTTTTCTCTGTGTTAGAATTTGCATAAAGTATATCTAAATCAAGTTCTGCCACATAAGCATTTGCATCTATTCCATAGTTATCAGCTACATCAGGATGTATCTCACCAAGTACGCCTACTTTTTCTTTTCCTATAAATAATTCAGCAGTTTTTCCTGGATGATAGCTTACATTTTCACTTTGTCTCTTATATGATGGATTCTTTATTCCCATTGCATCTATGAGATTTTCAACTACTCCTTTTAGATCCAAATAATCAACATCTCCATATAGACCTATTGTAAGTATATTCTTTTCATTTGGTAATTGATTTTCATCAGCCTTTGGAATATAAACCTTACCTAGTTCAAATAATCTTGCAAATTCGTTGCTTCTTGAATAATTTCTTCCAAGACACTCCATCATTGAAGGAAGAGTTGATGTTCTCATTATGCTGTAATCTTCACCTAATGGATTCTTAATCTTTACAACATTTCTAAGTTCGCTATCTGAAGGCAAGTTTATCATATCAAATACCTTTGGACTTACGAAAGAGTAAGAAATAGATTGATTTAATCCACTTGAAATCATAGTATTTATAACTAAGTCATCTAATTTTAATTTCTTGTTCTTAGCATCCTTTGGAGAATTAGCACCAATTACTGTCATAGGTACGTTGTTATAACCGTATATTCTTGCAACTTCTTCTGCTATATCTTCTTTTATTGCTATATCAATTCTGAAAGTTGGTACAGCTATAATTAAATTATCATTTTCAATAGTTGTTTTAAGCTCTAATCTATCTAGGTATTCTTTCATTTGTTCCTTTGAAATATCTGTTCCTAAGAATCTATTCACCCAGTTAGAATCTACTGTCATAGTATGAGGCTCTTTTCTTTCATTATATATATCTATAGTTCCCTCTACTATTGTTCCAACCTTAAGTTCCTCTATAAGTGCACAAGCTCTATTTAATGCAAGTTCAGTTAAGTTTGGATCAATATCCTTTTCAAATCTTGAAGAAGCCTCTGTTCTAAGATTAAGCTTCTTTGAATTTACACGGATATTAGTACCATCAAAACTAGCACTTTCAAAGATTATCTCAGTTGTATCATCCTTAATTCCTGATTGAAGTCCGCCCATTATTCCAGCAAGACCTATAGTTTCTTCACCATCTTTTATACAAAGAACATCTGTATCTAGATTTCTTTCTATTTCATCAAGAGTTACAAACTTTTCATTTTCCTTTGCTCTCTCAACAACAATCTTGTTAGATTTAATTTCTCTTTTATCGAAAGCATGCATTGGTTGGCCAAGCTCTAACATAACAAAGTTAGTTATATCTACCACATTATTTATTGGTCTAACTCCTGCTTCTAGAAGTCTTTCTTGCATCCATGTTGGTGATGGTTCTATCTTTATATCTTTTACTGCTCTAGCCATATATCTTCTGCATAGAGCATCTTTTACTTCTACTTTTACTATGTCTTCAACATTGCCTGTTCCGCTAGTTTTATATTCTACTGAAGGATTTTTGTATTCTATCCCTAAAGTAGCTGCTGTTTCTCTAGCTATTCCGAGTACGCTTAAGCAATCAGGTCTGTTAGAAGTTATTTCAAAATCTATTACAGCCTTATTTAAACCTAATACATCTTTTATATCCTTGCCAATAGGTGTATTTTCAGGTAATATCATAAGCCCATGAACTGGTTCATCTCCAGCTATTCCTAGTTCTTCTTCAGAACACATCATTCCATTTGATGGAACACCTCTAAGCTTACCCTTCTTTATCTTTAATCCATTTGGTAGAGTTGAACCATGAAGAGCAACTGGAACTATATCATTTTCCTTCATGTTCTTAGCTCCTGTAACTATTTGAACAGGTTCCTCTTGACCAACTTCAACTTGACATATAACCAGTTTTTCTGCATCTGGATGTGCCTCTATCTTAAGAAGCTTACCAGTTACAACATTTGTTATATCTTCTCCTGAAGTTATTACTTCCTCAACCTTTGATCCTGATAGTGTAAGCCTATCAGCTAGTTCATTTGCATCTATATCTATATTTACATAGTCTTTTAGCCATAAATAAGGTACTTTCATATTAAATTCCTCCTAAAACTGATTTAAAAATCTCATATCACTTTCATATAGTTGTCTTATATCATCAATGCCGTACTTAAGCATTACCATTCTGTCTACGCCCATACCGAAAGCAAATCCGCTATATTCTTCTGGATCTATACCACAGTTTCTAAGAACTTGTGGATGTACCATACCGCATCCGTAAAGTTCTATCCAACCGCTACCTTTACATACTCTACAGCCTTCTCCTCCGCAAACGAAGCAAGTTGCATCCATTTCTGCTGAAGGTTCAGTGAATGGGAAGTGATGTGGTCTGAACTTAGTTTTAACATTTTCTCCAAACATCTTTTTAGCGAATAATTCTAGAGTTCCTTTTAAATCAGCAAAAGTTATACCCTTATCAATTACTAAGCCTTCCATTTGATAAAATATTGGTGAATGTGTAGCATCAGCTGCATCTGATCTGAATACTTTACCTGGAGAGATCATCTTTATAGGTGGTTTTTGTTTTTCCATAACTCTAATTTGTACTGGTGAAGTTTGAGTTCTTAGAACTACATTATCATTTATATAGAATGTATCTTGTTCACTTCTTGCTGGATGATTCTTTGGTATATTAAGTGCTTCGAAGTTGTAATAATCTTTTTCTATTTCAGGCCCTTCCTCTATAGTAAAGCCCATTGATATGAATATTTCCTTCATGTGCTCTAGAGTTAAATCTAGTGGATGTCTCTTGCCTACTAGGTTCTTTCTACCAGGCATAGTTATATCTATAACTTCACCTTCTAGTTTCTTTTTCTTTTCAATATTCTTTATTTCCGTGGAAATTTCATCTAATCTATTTTCAATTTCTGCTCTTACTTCGTTTGCAAGCTTACCTATGATTGGTCTCTCTTCATTAGTAAGACCTCCCATACCTCTTAATATTGTAGTTAATTCACCTTTTTTACCTAGATATTTAACTCTAATATTTTCAATCTCACTGCTGTTTTTTACATCTTCAAGAACTTTTAATGCACTATCCTTGATTTCTAAAAGTTTTTCTTTCATATTGTTTTCTCCTTTCAAAAAGTAAAACTGCATTTTTTTGCAAAATAAAAACCGCCCCTATAAAGGGACGGAGGTTCCGCGGTACCACCCTAATTAGCTTAATACTCTCTTATATATATAACGGTTCCCCGCTAACTACTACTTTATTTCACAGTTAGAACTCCTGAGTGAACTTCAGAATATATATCAATAAAGAGACTTCCAGTCTTCGATCTCTTCTCCCTGTAAAGCTAAAATATTCTTACTCTCTCATTCACAGTTTTTTCATATTCAATTCTATAGCCTATTATACATATTAATCCATGTTAGTTCAATACTATTTACATAGATTTTGCCTAACTTTTTCATAAATCATTATTGAAGCAGCCACCGAAGCATTCAAAGACTCTGCATTTCCTGGCATAGGTATCTTTGCTTTCAAGTCGCAAAGCTTATAAATCTCATCAGAAACTCCATTTCCTTCATTACCTACCACCAAAATAATTTTATCACTTAAATCTACTTCATAATAGTTAAAATCCGTATCTAAAGAGCTTGCCAGGAGCTTAAAACCATCTTCCTTAAACTTTTGTACCACTTCGAGGTTCTTATCTTCTATTATGTTAGTGTAGAATATTGATCCCATTGTACTTCTAAGAGTTTTATCATTATATATATCAACAGTCCCATCTCTAACAATAATTCCATCAACTGCTGCAGCATGAGCAGTCCTTATTATAGTACCAACATTTCCAGGATCTTGTAGTTTATCTAAAAGCACATAAAAACTTCCCTTATAATTGTTCTCACTACAGCCAATTTTTATAACCGCTATAATACCTTGCGAATTTTCTGTACCTGATAATTGATTAAACAATGATGACTTTAAAAGCGTAATTTTATCATCATTAACTTTTAAGCATATGTCTTCAAATCTTTCTTGCTTTGCTTCATCGATAATAATCTCGTCTATAGCTGCATCAGCTTTTACTGCTTCTTCAACAAATCTTAATCCTTCTATTATATATAAACCAAGCTGTTTTCTATACTTCTTTTCCTTTAGCTTCTTTAGTTCTTTAAAATGCTTGTTATCATTACTTTCAATTAAATGCACTGCTTACACCTCTGAATTATTTTCTTGATATAAATGATTCCAATTTCCCCAAATCTTCTGTTGAACCAATAGCAACTAATATATCACCCGCCTCAATTACTTCTTCAGCGTTCGGAGTTATATTTATATCATTTTCTTTTTTTATTGCCATTACGTTTATTCCAAATCTTGTTCTAAGACTTAAATCTCTTAGGTTATTATTATGCCACTCTTTCGGACTTTCTATTTCTATTATACTATAGTCAGGTGAAAGATCTATATAATCTAATATAGTTGACGATACTAAATTATGTGCTACCCTAACTCCCATATCTTTCTCAGGAAGTATTACTCTATCAGCACCTATTTTATATAAAACCTTAGCATGAAGATCACTATGACCTTTAGCCACAATATATTTTACGCCTAATTCCTTTACTAAAAGTGTAACCATTACACTTGCTTGAATATTCTCACCTATGGTTATTACCGCTACATCAAAATTTCTAATTCCTAGAGTCTTTAAAGCACTTTCATCTGTAGCATCCATTTGAACTGCATGAGTCACACTATCAGAAATTTCCTGAACAAGATCTTCATCTACATCAATAGCCAAAACATCATTTCCTAAATCATAAAGAGTTTTTGCAACAGAAGTACCAAATCTTCCAAGTCCAATAACAACAAATTGTTTATTACTCATATAACTTCCCCCTACCCTACTAATATCTTGTCCTCTGGATATTTATAATTTTGTTTTTTCTTTACTTTTGTTATAGCAACCGCAACAGTAAGAGGACCAACTCTTCCTAGATACATAGTTAATATTATCAGCATCTTTCCAATTAGGCTTAATTTAGGTGTTAATCCTAAAGTTAAACCAACTGTTCCAAAAGCAGAAGTCGCTTCATATAATAAGTATTCAAAAGGTGCAGATACTTCAGTAATTGATAGAACCATAGTTACTGACAAAACTAAAGCTAATGCAATACTAAATATAGCAAAGGATTTATAAACAGTCTCTTTTGATACTCTTCTCTTAAACACTTCTGTATCTTCTCTACCTTTTACAGTTGATATTAATGTAAAAATTAATATACCGAAGGTAGTTGTTTTTATTCCTCCAGAAGTAGAACCTGAGGACCCTCCTATAAACATTAAAATTATAGTAAGAAGTTTACCTGCAGGAGTCATATCTGCAGTAGATATAGAATTAAACCCTGCAGTTCTAGGTGTTACTGATGCAAAAAATGAATTTACAAGTTTATCTTTTAAATTCATGCCTCTCATAGTTCCAGGGTTATTAAATTCAAATAAAAACATTAAAATCGCTCCGCCAAATACTAAAACTGTTGTGATTAGAATTACCATTTTCGAATGAAAAGATAACTTTTTAATACCTTTAAAGTTATATATCTCCATCCAAACTGTAAACCCAAGACCACCAATTATTATTAATGCTGCTGTTGTTAGAATAATTACTGAATTATTATAATATATTGTTAAACTTCTAAAGTCCCCCAACAAATCTATTCCAGCATTACAAAAAGCGGAAACCGAATGAAAAACACTATAGTATATGCCTTTTGCCAAGCCAAATTCAGGAATAAATTGTGTAGAATATAAAAGTGCACCAAGCCCTTCTACCGAAAATGTAAAGATCAAAATATACCTTACCATTTTAACTAAACCTTGAATACCAAAGGTATTCATGGCTTCTTGCATTACTAGCCTTTCCTTAAGAGTAATCTTTTTACCTATAAGTATAGCTAATAAAGTTGCAAAGGACATAAAACCTAGTCCACCAACTTGTATTAATATCATTATAACAGTCTTACCAAAATAATTCCAATGAGTGCCAGTATCTAAAGTTACCAGTCCTGTAACACAAACTGCTGTAGTAGAAGTAAACAGGCTATCTATAAAATTTGTGGCTGTCCCACTTTGTGACGATATAGGCAAACTTAACAGAATGCCTCCTATGAGAATTACAATGGCAAATCCCAAAGAAAGAGTCTGAACAGCATTAAATTTAAATTTGTGTCTTAAAGTTATATTCATCAATTTCACCTCTACTCCTTACAAGCTTTTTACACATATTAACAATAAAAACAAGCATTTATATCTATTATACAATAACTTGGATTGTAAAAAAAGGGAATTAAAAAATCGCTGAAGCGAACTTCTTCAGTGATTTTTTTGCGCATCTGCCTTTCCGAATGTATATGAGGAAAATTTGGCAGGCGACATATTCTTCTCTTTTTATTCTTTAACTTATACTATGTTTTAACTCTGTTACACATTCTTATCTACAGATCTCATTGAATTATAATTTTCTAAAGAATAAAAAAATCGCTGAAGCGAACTTCTTCAGTGATTTTTTTGCGCATCTGCCTTTCCGGATGTATATGAGGAAAATTTGGCAGGCGACACATTCTTCTTTTTTTATTCCTTAACTTATATTATATTTTAAATCTGTTACACATTCTTGTATACAGATCTCATTGAATTATAATTTTCTAAGGAATAAAAAAAATGCGACATAAAGTCGCATTTTTATATTAAGCGTTTAAGTGCTTCTTTGCTAATTCAACTAAATCAGTAAATGCTTTTGCATCGTTTATAGCGATTTCTGAAAGCATCTTTCTGTTTATATCAACACCAGCTAATTTGATTCCATTCATGAATCTTGAATATGAAAGACCATTAACTCTTGTAGCAGCATTTATTCTTGCTATCCAAAGTTTTCTGTAATCTCTCTTCTTTAATCTTCTACCAACATAAGCATTTCTTAATGCTCTTACAACTGATTCGTTTGCTGTCTTGAATAACTTGCTCTTTCCACCGTAGTAACCTTTTGCAAGCTTCAATACCTTTTTATGATTTTTACGAGCGTTTACGGCTCTTTTAACTCTTGCCATATTACAAACCTCCTACTCCGTATTCTTATAGATATGGTAATAATTTCTTCATTGCTTTTTCTTGTGCAGTTGAAACGTAAGCAGTTTTTCTAAGATTTCTCTTTCTCTTAGAGCTCTTCTTAGTTAATATATGGCTCTTGAAAGCTTTAGCTCTCTTCAACTTACCTGATCCTGTCTTTTTAAATCTCTTTGCTGCACCTCTATGAGTTTTCATTTTTGGCATTATAGTTTCCTCCTCTCAAGTTATGCTTTTTTAGGAGCCAAAATCATAATCATATTTCTGCCCTCTAGTTTAGCAGGCTTCTCAACCACGCATAATTCTGATACTCTACCTAAAAAGTTTTCAAGTATCTTATATCCTACGTGTGCATAATCAGCCTCTCTACCTCTAAACCTTACAGTTACCTTAACCTTGTCTCCATCTTCAAGAAATTTCTTGGCATTATTTGCTTTGATTTCAACATCGTGTTCTTCAATGTTAGGGCTAAATCTGATTTCTTTAACACTAATAACTTTTTGCTTTTTCTTGGCTTCCTTTTCTTTTTTAGACTGTTCGTATATGAATTTCCCAAAATCCATAATCCTACTTACAGGCGGATTAGCAGTTGGGGAAATCAAAACCAAATCAAGTTCCTTTTCTTCAGCTAGTTTTAAAGCTTCTTTTGTAGACATTATGCCTAACTGGCTACCATCATCAGAAAGAACTCTCAATTCTTTTTGTCTAATTTCTTCATTGATTGCAAAATCTTTATTAATATTTTTCACCTCCGGTAGATAAGAACACCTTTATATAAATAATAAAAGGGCGGCATAAAGCCGCCCTCAATTACCACATTCACCGAAAAAAATCGTAAGTAATTCATAACCTTACTAGCTTTGCTGTAAGGTGAGAAACGGCTGTTTCTTCTTGACACAATAAATAATATATCATTTGCAGTAATTACTGTCAATACTATATTAAATTTTTATTTTATTTTTTCCACACACTTTGCAATCATCGCAGTAAGTTACTCTTTCCTCAAACACATTTGATATGGTATCTAAAAACTCTCTATTTAGGCATAACTCCCTGTTATGAATGATTATTTTTTCAGGACAATTAGTTATAAGACCACTTATTATAACATCTTCTACATTAACTCCAGCTCCAAGCTTACATTCACTTAAGTCACTTATAAAATCTTGAAATATATCTTTTCCATCACTGTCAGTTATCTTATATCCACCTTCATCTTCTACAATTAAATTTACTTCTTCTATTCTGCTCTCCTGTATATCAACAAAGTATTTTAAAAGTTTTATAAATTCTTTGTATTCTTTCTCCACCATATATTTTTCTACTACTTTATCAATTATCCTCTCTATTTCCCCTATTAGTTCCCTCATTCTAAACGTAATAAAACCGTTTATATTAATTTCATCATTTTCCTCTATGCAATCTCTTATCACTTCAATAATAGAATTAATTCTATTCATACAGTAAACACTTGTTTCATCAGAAATGGCTTCTTGCATATTTAGCACACTCATTATATCTTCTTCAACTTCTAGAAGTTCATCATGCTTTAAGAAAAAATATGTGTCTGTAAGATATTCAAACATTTCTCTTTTCTTAAATACATCTATTACAACTCTATATAATATGTTGCTTATATAGAGATATATTATTGATTTTAATCTATCATTATAGTCATCATCATCACAAAATATCTTTACGAAGTGGGTATTATTTTCTAAACTTTCAGAAATACCAATTGTTATATTTTTTTCTTTAAGCATATTTCTGATATTCTGTATATCTTCTATGAAGTACTGTTCTCCTTCGTAAGCAAGCTTCAGCAATAACATTCCGCTCACTCCTTTCTTAAATATAGTATGTATTAAAATTTCTCCTATATACAGAAATTAAACATTCACAAATCGACATTGCATAATGATAATTTATCTATTACACTTACTTTACTGGGGTTAACACACTTTAATCTCACTATATTTTAATTTAAAAAATTTATTTTTTAATAAGCTTTGACTTATAGGACAAAGTCAATTTTTATACTAATCTTTAAAATATATTATGTACGTTGTTACAATTAAAATTTAAGGAGTGATATATTGAATTATTGTTTTGTTGATTACAGAATCTTACCAGAAGAAGAAAAAAACTTAAGATCTTTAAACGTTGCTATCATTAAAGTACCTAGATGCAAAAACTTATATACTGCTATAGATGGTCACCCAGATATACAGCTTAATATATTGGACAACAATACTGTTTTAGTTCACAAAGATATAACTGAAAATTTTATAGAGGAATTAAAAAATACAGGATTAAATCCGATCTTTTCACATAAGTGCTTATCTAAAAAGTACCCTGAAGATATAATATTAAATGCTGTTAATCTAAAAGATACTTTTATACACAATATAAAATTCACAGATAAAATGCTACTAAAATATATCGAACATAAAAGACTTATTAACGTAACTCAAGGATACACTAAATGTTCCTGTGCAGTTGTAAGCGAAAGAGCTATAATAACTTCTGATATAAAGATACATAACGAACTAATTTCAAATGGTTTTGATGTTTTGCTTCTTCCACCAGGTCATATTGATTTACCTGGGTTAAATTATGGTTTTATCGGCGGAACCTGCGGTTTACTTTCTGAAAAGGAACTTGTCTTTTATGGTAATTTAAAAAATTATAAATATGGTGAACTAGTAATAGATTTCTTAAATAAGCATCAAGTTAAACCTATATTTCTTAGCGATACTCCATTAGTTGATAGGGGTAGCTTATTATTTTTTTCTGCCTAATCCATATATTTTACGCTTATAATGAATAAATGTTGATAGATATGCATATAATAAATACTTTCTATTTATGTCAAAAAAATTTATAATTCCCCAAACAAAAAACAACAAGTGGTTGTATAAAGTAGTATTGTGCTGTTATGTTCTAAATACCATACTTTAATATTGACAAACTATAATAATCTACATAAATTGAGATGTAAGTTTTTTGTTTTAATTAAATTTGGTCATGTTTAGACCACAAATCAGTTATACAATATTAATGATTAAAATAGAGGGGGTACTGCAATGGATTTTAAATTAATAGTTGCTATAATATCAATCACTTTAGCATTAGTTTTTTATACTATAGGCGTATTTTGGGAAAGAAAAACAAAGATTTTAACAAAGTATCAGGTATGCGTTTTTTGGACTGGTTTTTTATTTGATACAGTAGGCACTAGTCTAATGACTATGATTGCAAAGGACGATAATTCTGTAAAATCAAGTCTGGCTCAAAATATACACGGTATAACTGGAGCTTTAGCAATTTTACTTATGGCGTTCCATGCACTTTGGGCTACTTATGTCATATACTCTAATGATGTTGAAAAGAAAAAGTTTTTTCATAAGTTTAGTATTTTTGTATGGCTAGTTTGGTTGATTCCATATTTTATAGGTATGTTTATGGGCATGTCTAAGTAGCATTAAGGCAACTCAACTTTTGTTGCTACATATTTAAAGCTTAGCTGTATAAGAGCAGCTAAGCTTTTATTGTTCTTTGGAAAATAGCTTGTGCAAGTAATTTATGGTAAAATATCTTTGTATCTACTGTATAAAATAGGATATATTTAAATAAAGGAGCATAAATGAATTCAATAGATTCCATTTTCACAAACTTTCCTGAACTAGAAACGGAGAGATTTATATTAAGACAGGTTAAAGCTAAAGATTCTAAAGATTTATATGAATTGTACTCTGACCCACTTGCTGTAAAATATCAACAAACTGAAGTAATGAGTGATATTGACCAGGCAAAAAAAACAGTTATAGCTTTTCTTAAAGGATATTCAAATAAGAAATTTATCCGTTGGTGCATTGCAGATAAATTAACTGACAAAGTGGTTGGTTTAATATCCTTGCATAGCTTTGACATTCTTAATTTCAAAGCAGAAATAGGTTATATGCTGAACAGTAAATATTTTAATCAAAATATAATGACTGAATGTGTAGTAAAAGTACTAGATTTTGTCTTTAATATAATAAATCTAACAAAAGTAGAAGCATCAATTCATCCTGACAATGAACGTTCCATACATTTAGTTCTTAAGCTTGGCTTTAAAGAAGAATTTCTGCTAAAAGGAATTTCTTTTAATTTCAAAACTGCTTTATTTGAAGATAGGGTCATTTTTGCACTTACAAAAAATCAATATTATACGTAAATGCCGCTCTCGATTTGGGCTTGCCATAGATTTACCTTTTAAATGAAACTTATATAAAAAACTACAAGCTGGTAAGGTTACTCTCCTGTACAACTTGTAGTTTTTTATATTTCTTTTATAAGTTTAAAAGCTATCTCCTGCATATTCTAGAAGGTCTTATGTGGTTATTTTCACTTTATCACTAAAAGAGTACATTAGTA
Organism: Clostridium fungisolvens; assembly: GCF_014193895.1. NCBI lineage: Bacteria > Bacillati > Bacillota > Clostridia > Eubacteriales > Clostridiaceae > Clostridium > Clostridium fungisolvens. The sequence goes on from NZ_BLZR01000001.1 coordinate 3,179,695, forward strand.
TATTTTCTATGAAGATTTTATCCAAATTACTTTTGTACATTACTTAGCCTTGTTTTCAACATAAATCATATTAGGATAAACCTTTTTCAATTTTGAATCAGGATAGTGTTTGTCTAAAAATCTCTCAATAGAATTAGAAGCAGGTATTCCACTGTGCCTCTCAGTCCCTCTAAATACTGCCATAGCAGAAATACTAGCGTTAAAAGTCATAAAGACTACTATGACCCAGGTTATGATTATTCCATTTTTATATGGTATTTTTTCAATAATTGAAGACATACCTGGATAAATTACTTTAATCCAGATAACAGATAAAATGCCCCAAAATATACAGTAAAAGAGGTTTGTTCTTCCTTGAATACTAAGTATAATTCCGCTGTACTCCCACGACACCGTGCCAAATATCACTTCTTGTATCCAACTGCAAATATATTCAAAGATTCCGCCAACTAAAAATCCACCTATAAAAACAAATATGCTGTCTTTTTTGCGAAGCCAATACAAACTTAAAGTTATCGCCATTGACCCAAAACCATAAACCAGATTAAATGGTCCATAAATTAAACCACTTCTGCTTTCTATTCTATGTAGAGTTAAGTAACACCATAAAGTTTCCACCAAAACTCCTAATATACTGCCAATAAAGAAAATCCACACTAATTTATAAAAATTGAGTCCTTCTGCAAAAGTTTTATTTTTCTCTTTAAGTGGATCTTTTGAAAATAACATATTAATATCTCCTTCATAAAATTCTTGTTATCTTAATCCTCTTTTCTCACATTTTTAAATTACTCTCCATATATCATAAATTCATATATATTAAACATATTTGTCAGATTTGAAATCCAAACATCAAAATAACTACTTATTCATCAACTTCGTGAATTTTCTATCATATCTATTTATATTTAAGATAAATACTAACTAATACCAAGTTGCACTTATTATAAAAAATATATTAATCTAACACCCCATTCCTAAATTTATAAATGACCCGCCTCGCAATAAATTTTAAATTTTAGTCTTATAATTATTAATATGCATTTGTATTTAAATTTGATAAATAAAAAAACTTCTAAAAATATTTAAATATCTAGGTTCAGCTAACTTGATAACTTCATATTTTCCTTTACAATAAAGAAAAAGCTCAACATTAAGTAAATTAATGCTGAACTTTTCATATAATTTTACATACATCTAATTTTTAGTTTAATATTCATATCTTAAAATCTTGAATGCAATCTATCTCTTATTTCTTTTAGAGAAAAGTCTTTCACAAGTTTTCCATCTTTAAACACAGTTTTTAAAAGATTATCATCTAGTTTCTCTTGTTCATTTAGAGTTAACTCGTCCTTATACAGAATATCTTGTCCATCTCTATAAACATAACACATACCTTTTTGAGATTTTTTAAAGTTGCCTGTATCTGTTTTTGGATCCTTAAATATAAATTTCTCTGTTCCATTTATGATTGCATGAGTAGCTTTTAGAGCAAATCCAAAGGTATCTCTAGTGTTATACTGATAAGTATAAGAACCAATGCCTAGAGTGCAATTGCTCACTGCGTAGCCTTTTTCTTCCAAGCCCTTACATATTTTTTCACATCTTTCAACTGTAATGCTATCACCATAAATAGTTCCTATTTTTTCATTCAAAACCTTATAACCCTTAGTATTTATATAACCTCCGAAGATTTCGTATAAAAGTTCTACGGTTCCTTTATATTCTGGACTATTCCTTAAAGCATCCTTATCTCCACAGATTATCTTAATAGGATCTCCACTATCCCCTCTTATTATTATCTTGCCATCTCTTTTTAGGATATCTTCTTTTAACTTTGGAAGTAGGGAGGTTATGACATTCCAATAGTCGTAAGTGTCTGATACTATACTTAGATTTCCCTTTGGGAACTTATCATTTATAAGAGTTTTATATGCACCTATTTCATCATCTCCATAGCTGCACATTACACTATGCTCTGTTGACGGAGTTCCCACAGCAACTAATTCCTCATCAATGTTACAATTATAGTATTTCTCCAAATAATCAATTGCTGGTATTGTTGCGGTGCCTATAAAAGAAAGCAAATGACCTGAACTGCTAGATTGCGCACTCTCTATAGAGCTGAAACCTCTCATGCTGAAATCACCACAAGCTCTTCTAACCTCTCCAACATCTACGGTTTTATTATAATACCCTTCAACTATTTCTCTATATCTATAAGCTATAGTTGCACTAGTCATAGGCTGCCATATATTACAACTCATGAAGGTCTCTAAGTAATTCACAAGCCAAGCAAAGTCATCATGAGTATTAGTAATTTCAATCATAGGGGTTTTTATATTTACTCTTTCCCCTTCTTCAATAGCCTTAATTTGTATTGGTAGATATCCTAGATCATGGAGTGCCTCAATGTGCCTTGTATCTGCTGCTATCTCCCCCATTGTTCTAGATATAATTCTTTTGTACTCTGACACTATTTCTTCTTTTGAAACATTAAAAAAGTTCTCATTAAAATACTCAATCAAATATTTTTTTAAAAAAGATTGAAGTCCAAACATAACAACCTTATTCATTTTTTCTTTTCTAGACATTCTTGGAGTCCAGTAACTTACAAGCTTAGTCATTCCTTCTGCATAACATATATGATGAATTGTTTTATAAAAATCTGTGAGCAATAGTGGATTCATAATTATTCCCCTTTTATTCTCTATAAATATATTTCTTTAGGTTAATATTTATATAATAATACATTTTTATCTCACAACCTTCACTTGTAAGCTTTCAATTACATGTAACGCTTTATCATGAAGATCTTCATCGAAGCTTGCACATAATGCACCATCTACGCTTATATCAGCATTTGTATACTGTGACTGAAAGGTTACCACATTACTTACAACACACATATTTGTAACTACTCCTATAAGCTCAATAATTCCTATATCATCACCTAAGTCCTCTACTATCTTTATCATATCTGCAGGGCTTATTCCAAAGCTTCCTTTATTATAATGGTACGTGTTCTTCACTTCCTTAAATTCCTTAAGACTTCCATAAAGATCATGGCCCTCTGTACCTTCAATGCAATGTATAACAGGCAAATTCTTTCCCTCTCTTGTTTCAAGATAATTTTCATGATGAGTGTCATAGGTAAATAGGACTTTTTCACCTTCATCTAAATACTTCTTAACTTTATCATATATAGGCTTTTCAAGCTCTACAGCCTTGTCAAATCCTAATGCTCCGTCTACAAAATCCTTTTGATAATCAACCACTACTAACAACTTTCTCATAAATATCCCCTCCTATATTTCATGTACTCTAATTTTTTCGTGGTCTTTGCTTAGTATACTATTGGTTGTAAATACTTCTTTAATCAAATCAGTCTTCAATATATCACCTTCAAAGATGGTATCTTCACAGTGGGTTACAACTAGGTATATCTCGTCAGCTCCAAGCTTTTTAAGTTCTTCTGCAGTTAATATAAATGTTCCACCTTTTGAACATAAATCATCAACAATTATTGCTCTAAAAGCTTTAGAGGAAACCTCTCCATTTATTTTAAGATTCTTAATACGTCCTGTTTTAAAATCTCTTTCTTTATTTGCTGTAAGCACATTTCCATGCTCTAGCTGCTTTTCATATCTTTTTGCAGCCCCTGCATCCGGATAAACTAAATATATTTCATCATCATTAAGATCTTTCAAAAGTTCTTTTGTCAAAGCCTGAGACATATTTACAACCTTAACTCTATCTAACAATGCAACAGACACCTCTGAATGAGGTTCATATACAGTAACTCTTTCAAAATTTAAACTATTTATTAATCTACAAAGATGTTTAAGAGTAAAAACCGTCATCCCCTCAGTTCTATCCATTCTTGAATAAGGCATATAAGGTATTATAAGACTACATTTTTTATTAAGCTCATCTAAATGTCCTTTTAAAAATATCAAATGAGTTATATCTTCATCACTTTCAAACTTTATCTTTATTTCATTGTCATAACTATTAATAGCTAAGCTCTCATTATTAATTAATGCCTCTCCGTTAGGAAACTTCTTAATTTGTACTTTTTTATTATTTAGATATATCATAAAGACTTCCCTCCCTATTATTAAAAATTATGTTCCCAGTTTTCGTTGAACTTGAATACTTTTGCAGGTCTAAAAGGCTTTCCTTCTATCTTTTCGTCAGTTTCAATTATCATATCATCCATTTTTCGTCTAAAATTAAGTATTTCTCTTCCCATGATAGCTTCATAGACATTTTGTAGTTCCTTTACTGTAAATAACCTTGGAAGCAAATTGAATGCAATTGGAGTATATTCTACTTTATTTCTTAATCTATCAACTGCGTAATCAAGAATCTTATAATGGTCAAAAGCCAGATTTTCTGTAGATTCATCTAACAGAATATAAGTCATTTCTTTTCTTCTATATATATTTCTATCAATCTTCTCTATTATTTGGTATTTTACTTCAACCTCATTATCTTCAGATTTTAGAGTGAGTATGTGATTATTTTCTATATGGCTATCATTTTTCTTGGTTTCAACAAGAACTTTATCTATCCAAAACCACTTACTTTCTTTCAATTCGTTTGTTTCTTCAAACTTTATAATTTCTTTTTCAATTAAAGCCATGTTTCCAATGCTAATAACCCTAGTTCTCTTGTCTCTATTTATATCTCCAAAGGTATAAAGTTGCTCAATATAAACATCATCTACTCCTGTTTTTTCTCTTAGTTTTCTTTTTGCTCCCTCTTCCAGTCCTTCGTTTATATCAATAAAACCGCCAGGTATGGACCATCTTCCCTTATCAGGATACTCATCTCTTTTAACTAAAAGAACCTGCATTCCCTTTTTAGGAACCTTTCTTTGGTTTTCTTCTTTTATATCATCTGTAGTAAATATTATTACATCATTTGTTACACTCGGTCTTTCATATTGATTTACATCATAGTTTTTAAAAAATTCTGCTTCGTTATCTATAAAATGTTTATCCAAGTTTTGCACTCTCCAACTTATTATCTTTTAGATAATATCAAATTGATATTATGTTTTTATAATATGCTTAATTCTATTTTTTGTCAACTGATTTTTATATAATGATGGACGAAGATTTATTTATTAAATATGCTACTGAAATTGATGAATCCTGTTTTAATTTATGGGGAACTTCAGAAAACTTCATAAGAAATGGTTTTGGTTTTTGCATATTAAAAGATAACGAATTTGTTAGTGTATGCAATACTTACTATGTAAAAGATGGCTCAGCTGAAATTGATATTATTACCCTAAATAACTTCAGAAATCAAGGCTTTGCCCTTATGACATGCACCGTTTTTACAAAATATTGTATGAAACATAATATAAATCCAATATGGGATTGCGACAACGGAAATAAAGAATCTAAAAACTTAGCAAAAAAAATAGGTTTGCAAAGTTTACGACAAACCTATCTCCTTTAGTATACCTAAATTTTATTTAATTTTCAGAATTTCTTTTCTTATATACTTTTAGTAGATTGTCCTACAACAAGTTCCCCTTGAAAAGTCTTATGCTCAACTAAGGTTTTTTTGCTAATAACATTGAATAAAATCTTTATGGTTTCTTCAGCTATTTCTTCAACTGGTTGCCTAATAGTTGTTATAGAAGGATTATAATAACTGGCAATATCAAGTCCGTCAAATCCTAATACCGAATAATCTTCTGGAACGGTTTTACCTATATCAAAAATAGCCTTACATGCTCCTATAGCCATACTATCACAAATAGCATAAATTGCAGTGAAATCCTCATTTTTATTTAAAAGTTCTGTAGCAACAGCATAACCATTTTCCATAGAATAGCTTTCAAGCTCATCTTTCATTATACCAATTAAATTTTTATTTATTTCAATTCCATTATCTTTTAAAGCTCTAGTATAGCCATTAAATCTAAGCATACCAATACTTTCGTCATCCATTGGGGCAGTTATTATCGCAATTTTTTTATGACCTTGTTTGCATAAATAATCTACAATTTTATAACTTTCTTTAAAATCGTCAACTGATACCGAGGAACAAATAGATTTATCTAAGTTTTCCATAGTTGCAATTGTACTTAAAACAAATGGTACATTTAACATTCTTAGCTTTTCGTCTGGATGAGAAAAGTGGCCGCCTAAGAACACAATACCTTTAAGCTTCTTCTCTTTTATAAGCTCAATAGCTATATCTACTTCATTTTCTTTATTATCAACATGCTGAAGAATGAAAGAATACTTCTTTTCCTTTATCTTTTTTTCGAATATTTTAATCATGTTGCTGAAGAAAGGATTTGTAATACCTTTTATAAGAACCGCAATTGCTTTAGAATCTGTTCTCTTAAGGTTACGAGCACTGTTATTAGGCACATAGTTATTTTCTCTAATAACCTGCATAATCATCGCCTTAGTTTCCTCATTAATATCAGGGTGATTATTTATAGCTCTAGAAACTGTACTTACTCCCACTCCACATAATCTTGCAATATCCTTTATTGTAATTATCTCCATATTATTCATCCTTCTCATTCCCCAAACCTAATAAAATATGTTAAAATTTAATATTTTATGTATAATATTATTATAATAGCAAAAACATGTAAATGTAATGGAATTTTCAACGAATTTTGAAATCCCCAACAAATAATTGGGGATTTCTTGGTTTACCTTCCGTATAACTTGGTTATTTTCCTTATCTTTTCTGCTAATTCTGGTGTAAAATCGTTGTGTGAAAGTCTCCACTTCCAATTATTCCCCAATGTAGAAGGTATATTTATCCTTGCTTCGCTACCAAGACCTAAATAATCTTGAATTGGAATAATAGCAAGGTCTGATACAGTTGAAAAAGCTAATCTTATAAATTTCCAATTAACATCCTCTATATTATTTTCATCAATATCTAAATAATCAATTGCTAATTTTTTATCTTCAGAATTAAGTTTATGGTACCATTCCGAAATAGTCTCATTATCGTGAGTTCCTGTGTATACAACAGAATTTCTATTATAATTATGAGGCATATAATCTCCTGCTTCTCTTGAGTCGAAAGCAAACTCCAGTACTTTCATTCCTGGATAGCCTGTTCTTCTAACAAGTTCTAACACGCTCTCGGTAAGGAATCCCAAATCTTCAGCAATTATATCCAAATCTCCAAGGGCACTCTTTATGGCATCAAAAATATCATAACCTGGGCCTTTTTTCCACTGTCCTGTTTGTGCTGTTAGAGCACCAAAAGGAATTGAATAATACTCATCAAATCCTCTGAAATGATCAACTCGAACAACATCATACAGTTTAAAAGAATAAGCGATTCTCTGTATCCACCAAGTATATGAGTTTCTCTTATGATACTCCCAATCATATAGGGGATTTCCCCAGAGCTGACCAGTTGCAGAAAAAGCATCAGGTGGACATCCGGCTACAGAAATCGGGCGCCTATTTGAATCAAATTGAAACAACTCTGGATTAGCCCAAGCATCTGAACTATCAAAAGCTACATAAATTGGAATATCACCTATTATTCTTATCCCATTCTGATTTGCATAAGCTTTTAGATTTAACCACTGTTTTATAAACATAAACTGTTGAAATTTATAGAATGATATTTCATCTGCATATTCATTCTTGTATCTCTCTATGGAAGACTGCTCTCTAAGTTTTATATCGTCATCCCATTCACTCCAGCTTTTACCTTTGTAACTATTTTTAACAGCCATATAAAGAGAATAGTCTTCTAACCAATATGAATTTTCTCTTACGAATTCATTAAATTCACTATTATTAGTAATATTACTTCTCTCATATGAAGTTCTTAATATCTTGAATCTAGATAGATATACTTTCTCATAATCGACATATCTATCATTATTTCCAAAATCATAACTTTCACATTCTTCTCTTGTCAAATACCCCTCAAAGATCAAAGCTTCTAAATCGATAAAATATGGATTCCCAGCAAAAGTAGAAAATGATTGGTAAGGTGAATCACCATACCCAGTTGGTCCTAGAGGCAGTATCTGCCAAAATTTTTGACCTGCCGCTTTTAGTTTATCTATAAAGTCATATGCATTTTTCGAAAAAGTCCCTATGCCATATTTTCCTGGCAAACTTGATATAGGCAACAATACACCACTGGCTCTCATATCCTTCCTCCTTTATAGTATATTTTATATTATATTCACCTTATCCTTTAACAGCTCCTGCAGCTATACCTTTAATAATGTGTTTTTGACAAGTGAAGTAGAATATCACAATTGGTACAATAGCTAATACTAGCATAGCCATCATAGCTCCCATATCAATAGACCCATATCCACCTTTTAAGTATTGAATAGCGATTGGTATGGTCTTATATTCACTACCTATAAGCAAGTATGGAAGTAAATAGTCATTCCATATCCACATTGCATTAAGTATGGAAACAGTTATAGATATTGGTTTTAAAATTGGAAATACGACTTTAAAAAAGGTTTGAATAGGATTGCACCCATCAATAAGAGCGGCTTCTTCAATTTCTAATGGAATAGATTTTACAAAACCTGAGAACATGAACACAGATAAGCCTGAAGCGAATCCAAGATATATTACAATAATTCCAATAGGATTATCCAAATGAAGCATATTAGCAACCTTAGTTGTAGTAAACATTACCATCTGGAATGGTACAATCATGGAAAATACAAATAAATAATACATAAACTTTGTTATTTTGCTTTTAACTCTAGTTATATACCAACCTGTCATTGAAGTGAACAACACTATAACAATCACCGAAGATACAGTAATAAAAAATGAGTATCCAAACGCTTTTAAAAATCCAGTCTTTATTAAACCATTAGTATAGTTTTCCAATCCAGTAAAAGTTTGTTTTGTCGGAAAAACAAAAGGAGTATCACTGATAAAGAATTTCCCTTTGAAGGAATTCATTAACACTATTAGAATAGGAACTAAAAATGCTATAGCAAGTACAAGTAATATAACAAATATCACACTATCTTTAAACTTTGAATCCTTCATTAACTTTCTACCTCCCTACTTCTTGTAAATATAAGCTGTGCAAACGCAAATACTCCAACTAGTAAAAAGAAAAGAACTGCTTTTGCTTGGCCTACGCCTTCTGAGCCAACAGAGCCATAGAAAGTATTATATATATCTAATGCTAGCATAGCTGTTTTCTTTGCAGGTGCACCTGCAGTTAATGCTAAGTTCTGGTCAAATAACTTAAAAGAGTTTGATATGGTTAGGAATAAACATATTGTTATAGAAGGCATAATCATAGGTATCTTTATATTTCTAAGTATTCTAAGGGAGCTTGCCCCATCTATCTTTGCTGCTTCTACAAGATCCTCAGGAACATTTTGAATTCCTGCAATATATATAATCATCATATAGCCTATAAGCTGCCAGTTCATTAAAACTACAAGGCCATAGAAACCAAACTTAGGATCATAAGTCATAGTAACACCGAATTTATATAAAACACCATTGATTATAAGCTGCCATATATATCCGAGAACTATTCCCCCTATTAAATTAGGCATAAAAAATGCAGATCTAAAAATATTTGAACCCTTTTTACCTCTTGTAAGCAATAGTGCTAATATAAAAGCAAATATATTTATTGTTATCACTGATATCACAGTAAACTTAGCAGTAAAAATTAACGCATTCATAAAATCTTTATTATGAATAGCTTTTACGTAATTGCTTAATCCTATAAATTTAGAATTAGTTACCGTTGTAAACTCTGTAAAAGATAAATACATCCCTAATATAAATGGCACTAAAAAAGCTATTAAAAAGGCTATCAGGGTTGGAAGTAAAAATATATGAAAATACTTTTTTAATATCTTCTCCACGTTATCTTCTCCTACTCTTAATTTTAAAATGGTGAGTTAGAGTAATTCTCTATGCTCACCATTAGTTAATTATTTTAAGTTATATTATATTTAAAAATATTATTGAAATTAAGTAGTTACACAGGAGATGCTCTATGAGCGAGCTATTAGAATTAAATGATTTTTTCAGATGGAATGTCGTTAAAAAACTGTACTGTTCGAACGTAGTGAGTTTACAGTTTTAGACATGGAATATGACAAAATCATATTAATTCTTTGCGCAAGCTCATCAAAGCATCGGATGTGTGACCACTTAATTTCACACATCCTAATTACATTTTAACTACTTCTTATTTGCTTTTTCTGTTTGCCATGAGTCCTTAACTGTCTTTACTACATCGTCCCAAGATTTATTACCTTGGCTATATTCTAACAAAGCATCACCAAATGCGTTCTTGAAGTTTTCACTTGGGAAAGAAGCAAATGTCCAAGATACATTATTGCCACCCTTGCTGTTCCAGCTTAAAATTTCCTTAGCTAATGGATCTGATGGTTTTTCACTATCACTAAAAGTATTAAATGGAGCTATAAATCCTAAATCCTTTGTTACATACTTTTTGCCTGTGTCACTTGAGAATAACCATTCAAGGAATGCAATTGATTCATCTTGTTTTTCTTTTGAAACCTTACTGTTAATTGCAAAGAAATTTTCTGTACCTATGCATAATCCTTGCTTTTCTTCACCAGCTACACCTGTATATATTGGTAAGAATTTAATATCTGATTCTTGTACCTTGTTTCCACTAACACCTTTTATTTGATTCCAAGCCCAGTTACCGTTTTGAACCATAGCTGCATTACCAAGTGCAAAATCAGCCATTGAGTCATCTACAGACTTACTTCCTAATAATTTTTTATCTGTGGATGAGTTATTAATATATAGGTCGAAAATGTTTTTATAATTATTTGCATACTTAAAGTCAATTTTGTCTGCAGCGAGACCTGCTAAAATTGTATTATCATATTTAGTATTCTCTTTAAATTCATAATAGAAAGGTAAATTTGCTAAATGAGTCTGCCATCTCCATTGTTCTCCTGATTTTAAGGAAGTTGATGCAAACACACCCTTTATACCAAGTTGGTCTTTATGTTTAGTCATGTCTTCAACAACCTTCTTCAAAGTATCATAATTAGTTATTTCAGTTGTAGAATTTATTGATACTGCTTTATCAGTAAGTGCAAAATATTTTTTCATGATTGCTTCGTTATAAATTATTCCATATCCTTCAATAGCATAAGGAATTCCATAAACACCGTCACCATTCTTTACTGCTAAGGACTTGTCTGTTAAATAACTATAAAGTTTTGTATCTTTTAAATCTAATGTATAGTCTTTCCAGTTTTGATATCCTACAGGACCATTTATCTGGAATATTGTTGGTGCATCAGATTTTGCTATCTCAGATTTCAAGGTAGTTTCATAAGTGCCACTTGCTGCTGTAACAACTTTTACCTTAACACCTTTTTCTTTTTCATAATCCTTTGCTATATTGTCATATACTTGAGCAATTTCAGGTTTGAAATTTAAAAAATAAATTTCTTTTGTTGCTGATGTTGATGTTTTTCCATTGTTTCCACACCCTGCGAATAAAGTAGACCCCATAGCTACACACATTACAAGACCCAATAACTTCTTTTTCATAATAATTTCCTCTCCCCTATAATTATTTGTAAAGTCATCATCAATATCTATTGATGAATAAATAATTAATCATTGGTACCGTTGTCGGTACCGTTTCCAATTATTACAAATTAAATATAGCATTTTTAAAATACGTTTACAACCATATTTTGGAAATTATTATCCTCTATCTTTTTCACTTTTAATTCATTTTCCGAAACATTATAACTATTTTTTCATTTAATTTACATAATTTGATATTATAGATAAACTCGTTCCAAATAAAGATTCCGATGATTCTACGAATCTTTATTTGGATAAATTCTAATATAAAGCAGTTAATCTATATACGGTACTAGCCATAAAAATTTGGCAAGCAAATGAGATTGTTTTTTTGCTGTATATCTTTAAAAAACCTTGAAACTCATTAAAATCCTTTTCTTTGTAATTTTGCCCCCTATACTTTCCTGAATAAAAATAAAAGAAGCACTTAAGCTTCTTTTATTTTTATGTTATGTTTAATAATATTGTTGAAACTAGTTGATCATGAAGGATACGCTATATGAGCCAGCTACTTTTATAATCTATTTAAATTGAAACTGTTCATGATGAAATTCTTTCACTTTATAATTTTCTTTTTTTAGTTCTTTCTTTAGTTTGTCTCTCATCGGCTTTGGACCACAAAAAAACACTTCAAATTGCTCATCTTTATTAACATATTCTCCAATATGCTCAACACCTAAGAACCCACTTTTTGAACTGTCCATTAAATGTATCCTTAGATTCTTTCTATCTTTTATACCTTTTAACTCATCTACGTATGGCGCATCCTGTTCATTGTTATATGCATAAAAGAAATCTATATTATAGTCTGATGGTATATCAGATTGGAGAAAACTTCTGAATGGAGTTATTCCTATTCCTCCGGCAATCCAAACCTGACGTTTTTCTGCCATTCTATAATTAAATCTACCATAAGGACCTGATACAGCTATTGTATCTCCAACTTTTAAGTTATCTTTCAATTTACTAGTATGATCCCCTAAAACCTTAATACCAAATTGAATTTCACCATTATTCTGCGCTTGGCTCATAGTAAATGGGTGTGAAGGAAATGCTTTCTTTCCTTCTACTACTTTCATAAAAGCAAATTGGCCAGCTGTATAATCCATTACTCTACCACTAGATATTCCAGTAACTTCGAAGGTGTTTTTTGCAATTTCTCTAATCTTACTTACCTTATAGCGATATTTAAAGGCAGTAAATTCATATATGCATATACTATAAATCGCAGACAGTATACCTATCACATTGATTATATTCATCCATATACTAAAAGCACTTAAGTCAAAAACTGGGTATGAGGAACTTAAATAGTAATGAGCTACACCAAAAGCATATGGAATTATCATTAACTTATGAAGAATCTTCCACTTCTCATATTCAAGCTTATATGCAATAAGAAAGAATAGAGTAAAGGCAGTAAAAGTATACAAACTTAAAGTCCCCAGCTGCTTACCATTAGTAAACATATGAAGTAAACTTGATCCACCTTGCCCAGCGAACTCATTAGTACGTTTAAAACCTTCTCCAACAGGTATAAAACCTTCTAGCCTGCCCCCACCTCCTGTTTTTAAGGTAAAATTGTGAGCCCAAATAAGTAAGATTGATATAATACTTAGATATTTGTGATAAGCATAAGACTTATCTAGCCCATCAAAAATCCTATCTATAAGCTTATGCCTGCTAGAAATGTAATTTATCCATGCAAATGCAACCAAGGCAATTGATGCAATAAGTTGAGAATACTGCCTGTTAGAGGCCATCGCACTAGCCTGCTGTTCTGGAATCCAAAAAATATAAGTAAAAACAAAAGTTAATATAATCAGTATTAGACCACGGTATTTTTTCATAACCATTCTCCTTTTAACAAAAAAATAAAATTCCTTCTACAAATTAAGCTTAATTCATATTTGACAACCAAATTTTCCGCTTAATCTATAGTTATTTATTATCAATCGAAGCTAGTTTTATGTATACAACATGTCCAAAACGGCACTTTGTTAAGAATAAGAAAATAGCTATCAATCTAAAATTTTGATAGCTATACAATCTTCTTATAAAATTCATAAAAACTCATTTTACTTATTTCTGAACTTTTTAAGGTAACTTGATGCAGATCTATTCATCTCATTAGCAAATTCAGACATATACTTTCTTTTGCAGAAAGCTTGAACTTGCTCTGTAATATTTTTATCCTTTAGGCCAGAACCTTCATTCTTTGCTTTATGCATCTCTATATGTTCTTCCTCGGAAAGTCTATGATATTTATTTTCAGAAACTATATATTGCTTCTCAAACCTCACTGGTTTCTTTCTATTCCTTTGGGCATCAACAGGATAGCCATAAACTAACATGCAAGCAGGTATAACATACTCAGGTAATTCCAATATTTCTGTAATCTGCTCGCAGTTTTCAATTATATCACCAATATAGCAAGACCCCACCCCTAGCGACTGAGCTGCAACCACTGTGTTTTGGGCAGCTATCATTGCATCTGCCATTGCTAGTACAATATCTCCTTCTCCTGGTTTTCTAGGGTTGCAATCTGTATAAACAAACGAATCATACCATCTTTGATAATCAGCAACAAATACTACTACCATAGGAGCACTTGCAATAAACGGTTGATTATCACATAATATGGATAACCTTTCTTTTAGTTTTTTATCAGTTATATCTATTATGCTATAAAGCATCATCGCTCCTGCAGTTGGTGCTTCTAAAGCAGCCTGCAATATTTCATTCTTAGTATTATCTTCAATTCTCCTATCTTCAAATATCCTCATTGACTTTCTTGTTCTTATTTGTTCCAAAACCTCATTCATTTCATCTATTCTCCCTATTTTATTTAGTTTTCTCCAAATTAAAATTTCTTCTATGTATGAATAGTTTTAATTATACTTAAAAAAGAATACTTACATCATGTAATTCTCATATTTATATAAATTATATAGTCCTATTATATATTAAAACTTTGTTGAAATATCTATATAATAATTCTATTTAGGCAACAAAGGATATTAATCATAATCCCTTAATAAAAATCATATTTATCAAGGTATAGCAAATTCACAGCTTCAATATTCATGTGATAATTAGCATATAAATACTTTGCCTTCTAAAATAATTTAACAAATTGTCGGACAAGCATATAATTTATCTTAATTTTTCAGGATTTTGCTTATTGGAGCTTTACGTCTTTAGAGGAGGATGTTAGATGAATAATATATTATTTGCCTTTGGATTAAGCCTTTTAGCTGGTTTATCCACAGGTATAGGTAGCACTTTAGCCTTTTTTACTAAAAAGACAAACACAAAATTTCTTTCATTGAGCCTTGGTTTCTCAGCAGGAGTTATGATTTACGTTTCACTTGTTGAAATATTTGTAAATGCAAAAGATTCTTTAACTGCTGAACTTGGAGTAAGAGATGGATCTTGGCTTACAGTAATCTCTTTTTTCTGTGGTATTCTTCTCATATATCTCATTGATACCTTTATCCCAAGTGAAGAGAACTCCACAGTTGCATACAGTGTTAAGTTTAATAATGGATATTCTGATGTAAAGTTACTTAGAATAGGACTATTAACTGCTCTTGCTATCGCAATTCATAACTTTCCTGAGGGAATTGCAACATTTATTTCTGCAATACATAGTCCTTCAATAGCGGTTCCAATTGCTATTGCCATTGCTATTCACAATATACCAGAAGGTATTTCAGTATCAGTTCCTATTTATTATGCAACTGGTGATAGAAAAAAAGCATTTTTTTACTCCTTCTTCTCAGGTCTTTCTGAACCTTTAGGCGCTATCATTGGATACCTAGTGCTTATGCCTTTTATAAACAATCTTACTTTTGGCATCATATTTGCAGCAGTGGCTGGAATTATGGTATTTATATCTTTGAATGAATTAATCCCAGCAGCAAGAGACTACGGCGATGAAAATCTCTACATATATGGCCTTGTCTCAGGGATGGCTGTAATGGCTGTTAGCCTACTGTTATTTTTATAAAAAGCCTTTAGTTAAAGCCTAATATTTTAAGATTTTATTCTATAAATTAACAAACTAAGTCAACTGAATTTTTATTGATGTACCACTTCGTAGTAAAGTTTATATTTATAAAATTCTTTCACCCGAACCCGTAAGAGTTTTAAAAATAGATTTAGGATCGAGCTGGTTCATCTTTATATGTTTTATTTAGAACTGTTTTATCTATAAATCATAGTATTTAAAAACCATACTTTACAAATTAATAGACTGGATCAGCTGAAATTTAATTTTTCCAAAATAATTAAATTGTTGCAGTTAAAATATCTAAAATAGTGGATAATATCTTTGTTAAACAAAAAAATATAATGCCAACCACACTTACTGTAAAGTTAGTAAATAACAAATATGTGCATACTTACTTCTTCTAATATTGTCATATATAATTTTTAACTAGATAGTATATAAAATAATTCTGTTTTGTATTAAGAGGAGGTACTTTTATGAGTTTTATTGAACTTGCTAAGGAAAGATATTCTGTAAGAAACTTTGACCCTAGGAAAATAGAAAAAGATAAATTGGATTTAATATTAGAAGCTGGTAGAATAGCACCTACAGCTGCTAACCTTCAACCTCAAAGGATTTTGGTGGTTGAAAGTGATAAGGCTGTGGCTAAGTTAAAAACTTGCACAATCTATTCCTTCAATGCTCCTATGGCATTAATAGTATGTGCTGATAAAAATGAAGCTTGGAAACGTAAGTATGATGAAAAGGTTCATACTGATATAGATGGAAGCATTGTTGCAACTCATATGATGCTCCAAGCCGCTGAACTTGGCTTAGGTACAACATGGGTTGGTCACTTTGATCCTGAATCTGTTATAAAAGCTTTCAATATTCCTGAAAATTTAGTTCCAGTATGTATTTTCCCATTAGGGTATCCAAGTAAGGATTCAAAACCAAATCCGAATCATGAAAAAAGAAAAGATATTTCTGACACTGTTTTTTACAATGAATTTTAACATGTTAAAATTTCAAATATAAATATATTGATAGAAACCTACATTCCTGTAAAGTCAAGATAAGAATTAGGGGGATATGGCTTTGTTGTAACACCAATATCCTCCTAATCTATTTCTAAGGCCTTCTTTACTAAATCTATAATCCTTTCTCTTATCCTAATAGGTTCAATCACCTTTACATGAGGCCCAAGACCTAATATTCTTCTTATAACTTCATTTTCTTCAAAGGTATAATAGAAAAGTTTTACTTCGTACTTTCCTTCTTCAATTATCCTTGTATACCTTTCATAGGAAGAGAAGCTCATAAAACATCTCTCCATTGCGAACTTTTCATCTATCAATTCTAATACAATGGGCTCTTTGCAATATTTTGTATCTTTTATAGCCGCATAAATTTCCTTCTTAGAAAGCTTACATAAGCTATCTTCCTTTATCTCTATATTAGACATAGTATGAAGATTTACCATAACAGATCTATTTTCTTCAATATAGTACATAGAAACTCTTAAAATTTCATCTTTTGTTGAGTATTCTATTCTTAAAGGCAACCCTCTTACAGCTTTATATTGTCTTGAGAACTTATCTACATTATCATAAACTATTTCTCTTTCTTCTTTTATAGCCTGAAGTATCATATAGAAATTTTTATAGTAAGCATCCTCTTTAATTACCTTTAAATTACTTACTGTATTTGTTTTTTCTATAATTCTACTTATATTATTTTCCTTTACATCTTTTAGAGATTGCTCTAATTTTTGTAATATATCCTCACCTATAAGCTTCTTAAAAACTGAATCCTTTAATAGTTCCTTAATCCACTGCTTTTCTACAGTAGTAAATCTTATTGGAACAGGTGATTTCATGTGCTGTGAAAGTAAAGGATAAAATTTTCCTTCTATATTTCTAATTAGATTTAAGTTATCCTCTTTATCATATTTATTTAGCACAAGACCTTCAAAGGTTTTAAAATCCTTACCAATAACCTTTTCCTCATATTCACCTTCATCTATGATAAGCCTTATGTCTTCTTCACATAATCCTTCACTGCACAAATTCAATATTTTTAATATCAATGAGAAATATCTGTTTTTACTTTCATGAAATAACTCCATAAAGCTTTAGCATCTCCTTCCAGTCTTTTTTTAGCTTCCTCTTAAGCTGAATCGGGGATTTTATTACTATATATGATGAATATTCTCTAATCCATGGACACATCTCATACGGATCATTAACTAAAGTTGTAAATTCATATACTCCTTCTTGAATATCCATCGTGTAATTTTTAAGTTCATTTTTTATCTTCTCTACTATATAAAGCTCTTCTTTCTTCTCTATAACCACTGAGAATTCAACCTTCTCGCATGAAGAATCTCCATTTAAATGTACTGCTGACCAGCTATTACCCATGCACTTGTCATACAACACATCTAAGTCAGTATCTTCAAACTCTTCTCTTACAGCCTTAAGATTATAAACTCTATCCAGTCTTGCGTTTACGCACTTTTTACCTTTTGTAAAAGCTACTATATAAAACCTTCCATACTTCACATCATATCTAATCTTATACGGAACAAGATTTCCCTGTTTTTGTGCATTGCGTCTCCTAGAAATAGAATCATAGTTTATACTCTTTTTTTCATTAATAGCTGTAACTATCTGCCATAATATCTCCTCTTCAACTACAGGATGAAAATGAAGATTTTTATACTGAAAAGCTTCTTTAAAATCTATTTCTTTTTCTCTTTCAAATTTCATATAGTTCTTAAGAGTTTCTTCAAAATAATGCCCTGCTACCACTGGGAATGTAATATTTTTATAAAGATTTACAATATAAAAGAGGTGCTCCAACTCCTGACTTGACAAAGTCTTTAGTATATCATCAGAAACTTCATAGTTCTTTACTCTACCAGTTTTACTCATCTTAAGTAATCCAAGTTCACTTTCCATCTCTTTAAGTTTTCTTTCTATGGTTTTACTAGAAATACTATCTGGGTTAAAGCTTGTCTCCTTAACTAAAATGTCTTCGATTCCTGAAAGTGACAAGGCTTTTTTCTTTGAATTAAGAATTAACAATATATAAAAATATAATACTAAATCAATCTTTGTAAAACTTTTATTATAGTAGGTGTTAACTAAAAAATTACTTGGATTAGAAAGAGAATCATAACTCAGATTTAATAGCTTATTTCTGCCATCCTTATCTACCTTTATTAAATCCTTTTCAAGATATTGCTGTATCCTTCTCATCTCATAGCTTATTTTTCTTGAACTCAAAGAAGTTTTATCCTCTAAAGCTTCTCTTGAAAAGCATCCATATAAAAAAACATCTCTTAATATCCATCTAATATTATTATAGTGCTTAATAAAGTCACTAAACATTTCAACACCTCCTACATCACTTATATTATCACAGCAGCTATTATTCCACAAAAAACTGACTACTTAAAAGAAGCAGTCAGAGACTTAAAGAAAAATAAATACATTTAATTTGCCTTAAAATTATAAATCGGTTTAATTATTTTAATATCTTCTACAGTTTCATTAATGTTAGCTAGAATTTCTTCTATTGGTTTATAAACCATAGGTGCCTCATCAATAGTTGCTTCACTCACTGATGTTGTAAATATTCCTGACATAGAAGCTTTATACTCCTCTAAGGATACAACTTCTTTTGCCTTAGTTCTGCTCATAAGTCTACCAGCTCCATGTGGTGCGGAATAGTTCCAATCCTCATTACCTTTTCCTCTGCAGAGTATGCTGCCATCTCTCATGTTTATAGGAATCAATAGCTGCTCTCCTTTATATGCTGATATGCTGCCTTTTCTTATGATATTATCCTTAAAATTTATATAATTATGAGTTGTGTGAAAGAAGTTATAGCTATTTAAATTTCTAGAAAACATCCTATCAAGTATTATTGAAGCCATGGTCTCTCTATTAAGCACTGCATATTCTTGACATATTTCCATATCCTTTAGGTAAAACTCTCTATATTTTCCTGATAAAAAGCAAAGTTCTTTTGGATATTTAGGCTGAAGTTCATCATATTTTCCCCTCAACTTTTTAAGTTCTTTTTCAATTTCTTTTCTTTTTCCCTGAGACTTATATTCTTTAATCAATGCTTCTTTCTCTTCAAAAAAACTCTCTTTTCCACTGCAAATATCTATAGCTAAGCTCTGATAATATTCAGCCACTTGCTTCCCTAAGTTTCTGCTTCCTGAATGAATAACTAAATAATGCTTTCCTTCATCATCTTTGTCAACTTCTATAAAGTGATTTCCACCACCTAAGGTTCCTATACTTCTTTCAATTCTTCTAGTATCTTTAAGTGCTCTGTTACACTCTAATTCTTCAAGCTTTTTAAACCTCACTATTCTGCCTTCATGTGTAGACATTCCTGATGGAACATATTTATTTATTACTTCATCAAGTATCTCTAAATCTATTTCATCTTTACCGAGCTCCACAGTAAGCATTCCGCATCCTATATCTACGCCTACAATATTAGGTATAACCTTATCCCCTAAGTCTGCTGTAAAACCTATAACACATCCTGCTCCTGCGTGTGTATCTGGCATTATTCTAACCTTACACCCCTCTGTAAAACTTTGATCACATAGCTTATATATCTGATTTAGAGCCTCTGCCTCAATATTGTCTGTAAAAACCTTAGCTCCACTATATTTACCCTGTATTTCTAGCATAACTACTCTCCCCTTTAAAATAATATTTTTCTATTTCCTCAGTTAATGTACTTACTCCTAGCTCTGCCTTATTAATAAACTCCAAAACCTTTTCATTCCATCCAGCTATTATATTTACCCTGTCTCCCTTAAATTGCTGAGTTCCATAGCCTAATAAATCAATAGCATGCACCCAAACATTTGGATTAATTTTATTTCTATATGTCTCCACTAATCTTTGACAAGTATTTTCATAACCACAGTTTATCTCATTATCTGAAATTATTATTATTCTATCTATATATATATTATTTTCTATTAAGTATTTTATAGGTAATGTAATATCCGTGCCTCCACCTGTAACCTTCACAGATTCAGCATTAGCAATAATGCCTCCTTCGTTAGACATTGGATTATGATGAAGATTATAATCAAAGGAAACTGTTAGTGCCTCTTCACATATATGGTTTGCCATAGCCATAAATAACACTGCAATTTCCGCACAGGTTGTATCCCCCTTATCGCTTAAATTCCAATTCATTGAACCAGATACATCTGCTGCAATTAGGGTTATTCCGTTTAATTTATCTATATTTTTAATTGATATTTTCATAGCTTTTTCTAAAGCACTATAAGCCTTTGAAGTTATACTTCTCTCATTTTCCAAATTCTTATAAGCAGTATAATATCTGAAGGGTAGCTGCTTACTTTTTAAGACTCTATTTTCATCACTCAATGCTGTATATATCTTTTCAATATTATCTGGTCTTGCATTTATTATATTTCTTAAATTACGAAGCATGGCCATATATCCAAGCTTATTGCATTCTATAAGTTCTTCCCAAACTTCCTTTGTATTACCTCTCTTAGATAAAGTACTTTCCCAAGTTACAGGAGTTTTTATTCTATCCTCTAATATGGCTTTAAACAAGGTTTCCTGTTCCTTATCCTTAGGTTTTGGATGAGTAAGACATAATATATCCTTTAACATAACAGCTTTTTTCCTATTATACTTTCCTAAAGAATATTCATCAAAGGTTAAAAACTTATCAGCTATACCCTTTTTTAGTGAATTTGGCAGCGGTCTACCATAGGTATTGATATAATACGAAAGGATTTCAGTCATATCATCTACTCTTTCTACTACTTGGTTTAATAATTCTCTTACATATGGCTTTCCTTCTTTTGAATATGCAAGTTCCCCAGTTAATACATGAGATATACTTCTTAAGTGAAATTCTCTTCTAGAATATAAAGAAAGGTTAGCTACAAAACTTGGGTCTTCTTTAATAGCTTTCCTAATGTCTTTCAATAAATCATTAGTGTTATCTCCATAAAACTTAGCTTCGCCAAATAAACTTGTAAGAACTTCAGATACTAATCTCTCTTTTAAAGGCATTTCATATGCAACATGACCTGATTTATTCCTAACATACCCCTTTACTCTATTAAATTTACTCATTTTGTAACCTCCATTCTTTTTTTAATTTAGTAAATAGCAATTCATTTAATTTTTAATATGACAGAGAGAAAAGCTATCCGAGTAACTGATGTAACACTTGTAATCATATTTATATTTTTCTAATCAAAGTGATGCATCCTAGTGCTCTACCAACTGAGCTATTCATCTGCCTAAGGCAAATGAAGCTGGAATCGAACCAGCGACACCTATAACTCTAAACGAAGTATCTCGGATATACACTGCTCTATCTGTAAGTATCTTCCTTACAATGTACATTATATAAACTTAAGGATAAATATTACAGACAAAAACTTTGCAATCTTTCATAAAAAAAGATGAAAAATCTCTG
Organism: Clostridium fungisolvens; assembly: GCF_014193895.1. Lineage (NCBI taxonomy): Bacteria > Bacillati > Bacillota > Clostridia > Eubacteriales > Clostridiaceae > Clostridium > Clostridium fungisolvens. Next base: position 3,201,811 of record NZ_BLZR01000001.1, read on the forward strand.
CATTAACATATAAATTAAACACGCTATGAGCTTCAACCTCGGCTACATAGCGTGTTCATGTTTATAAAAATATTAATTTTCTTTATCAAATTCAATTTCTTCTGTATACATAGACTTAACAAATCTTCCACCCAAAAGAGTGTTATGATGCTCAACTATTTGATTTGATGTTAGCACAGGTCCATCAAAAGTACTATTTGCATCTCTAACTAATACATTTTCATGATACCCTAAGCTATAAGCACATCTACAAGTAGTGTCCAAACAAAATTCAGTCTGCATTCCTACTATAATAAGTTTTTTTATTCCTTTTTCTTTCAGGGTAGCATCTAAACTTGTTTTATAAAAAGAATCCCAAGTTGTCTTCTCTATTACAGTTTCGTTGTCCAATGGAGTTATTTTCGGATGAATTTGCCATGTTGGTTTCGTCCTATTATACTCATCATCATCTTCACTAGTATGTTGAATATATATTACTGGAGTACCTGAATTTCTAGCTTTTTGAAGTAAAAGATAGATATTATCCAGAACCTTCTCACCGTTATACAAGGATTGATCCTCATAGGAATACATAGCAACTTGTACATCTACAATTAATAGAGCTGTTTCTTTAGCCATTACAAAATCCTCACTTTCAAAGTAATACAAAAATCCTACCAGACCTTTAAGTCATGATAGGACTTTATATTAAGTTATTTAACAATAATTATCCCTTAATACTTCTACAAGTTTACTTACTCTTTGATCTAAGATAAAGTAAGTGCTTGTTAAACCTTTTTTGTTATAATCAACTATCTTGTGTGCTTTTAGCATTGCTAAATGCTGAGAAATAGCAGATTGAGTCAAATTACTCAAACTCTCATTCAGTTCACTTACTGTCATAGGTTTTTCTAGTAAATGACACACTAGCAATAGTCTATTTTCATTTGCGAGCACCTTTAAAACTTCTGAAACTTCTTTAGCTTTGTCTAGCATTATATCCCTGCCTCTCCTATCTTTCAACTTATATATGTCGATCCAATTTACTAAATAGGTCTTAGTTTTTATTTACATCATACTTATATAATACACTTTAATCTTCCATTTGGCTTCATACTAAAGTATTTTTGTAGATTTATTTACTATTTCTCTAGAGGTCTTAAATACGACCCAGTTCCTCCAGAAACATTTACTACCTTGTATCCCCTTGTACTAAGCTCACTACAAGTCTTTGCACTTCTCCCGCCAGATTGGCATATTATATGATATTCTTTTTCTTTATCTAAATATTTTTCTGGATCTCTAAGTATTGTTCCCATAGGAATATTCATCGCTTTAGGTACATGCCCGTCTTCGTACTCATAGGGCTCTCTTATATCTATTAAATTTATCTTATTTATGATATCATCAACATCATGAACACTTATTGCACTAAAATTTCCTCTTTTAATGAATGAAAACATATAATTCCTCCTTTGATATAACAAAAATATCTTTTATATTTTCCCCTTAATTACTAAAAATACAACATAAGAGTATAATAATATTAGAACTTGCTTATTTACTTATATATTATTTCATCCTTTTACTTTAGTCAATACATGAAATAATGAGTCAATTAATCATCAAGAGAGTTTATATTTGATATCCCTTTGAAAACAACTTCTTGCTTATCATTAAACAATATATATTCAAAGGCTTTTGTGCTGTATCCTGAGTACTTGGCCTCTTTATCAAAACCCAACTCTTCACTTACAAATAACTTTTTTTCTTCTTTTGGATGCACTATAAATTCATTTTTTAAAGTAATATACTCTTCATTTATATCCTCTTTTACCAAGGACGGTGTCTTAACCTTTATGTAAAACTTTTGTATATCATTACTACAATTTATTATTTCTATGCTTCCATTTACATTTAGTTTGTCATTATTTCCGTTAAAGTTAACTGAAGTTTTCTCTCTATTAAGATATATAGAATTTAAATCCTTAAAGGATCCTTTATAAAATTGGATGCAGTAACTCCACATCGCAGGAAAGATACTAATCAATACTATTGTTACTATACTTCTTCTTAAAGCTGTCTTAATTAGAGCTTTTTCCTTTATTTCATTAAGCTGTTTTAAACAAAAATATATTCCTACTATAAGTATTAATCCAGCATAATGAAATGTCCAACTATTTCCTCTAATAGGTTTAAATATTCTTTCTATAAATATATCTTTTGTATTATTGCTATCTCCTTCTAATAGAAACAATATTGCTAACACCAAATAGCAAAGTATTATTTTTTGCATTTTAGATAATCTTTTCAAAGCCTTCTCCCTTATGTAATCTGTTAATTACTTCATCATATATCTCCCCAATTGGCTTGCACACACTTAAAGCATTTTGAAAATATTCATCTTCATCCAATTCCTTTGCTAACAAAACTCCATTACTACAATATTCACTCCAGGAATCTAGTACAGCTTGAGGTACACTATGCTGTGTTTTATACTCGTACGCTGATTGAAGGCAAATCTGAAATGCCTCTAGCTCCTCATTTTCTCTACTAAAATTCATATTTTTACTCTTTATATATTCCATCTTATCATTTAGTTCCGTTGCACCAGCGTAACCATCTCTTGCTGCATATTTTATATTTCTTATCCCCACCATAACCATTGCCCCAAAACACATTGGACATGGCTCCATTGTGGTATACAATGTATATTTTTTTATATTTAAGTGTTCTTCTCGTTTCAAAGTTAGCATAGCAGTAGTTTCCGCATGAGCCATCCCAGTGCCAGCCAATGGATTATTGCTTGAAGTATCAAAGATTCTATTTCTACCTTTTGATATAATCTTTCCGCTCTCATCAACTATAACGGCACCAATTGGAATAGTATTTTTCTTAAAAGATTCCCAAGCTAAAGCAAATGCTTCCTGCCAAGCATAATTTAAATCTTTCCACATTAAAATCTCCCCTTCAAATTTACAATTTATAGATATTATAGCACATTATGCCGTAATGGTTGCATTTTTAGTTATTCAAAAAGTTAAATTACTATTTAACTTCTTATAATCATAACATCGTAACTTTATGAAAACTTTAAAATCTTACTTTTAAAACTTTTTAAAAAGTTACCTAGTTAACAATATAACTTTTTAAATATTTGCTCCTGAAATATAGTTTTGGATGGATGCGTCAAACCATGGCGTGATAATAAGTTTTGCTTTTCTACTGCATAGTCATAGAATGTTTACACCCCCATTGAAACATCTAGGTTTAGCAAGCTTAAGAATTTTATAACTTTTTGTGCAGTAAAAAAGAGACCTATATTATAACTTTTTATAAGTTATAATATAGGTCTCTTTCTATCGATATCAATTTGGAGGCGCCACCCGGATTTGAACCGGGGCATAAAGGTTTTGCAGACCTTGACCTTACCGCTTGGCTATAGCGCCAAATTAAATTGAAAATAAATGGTGGCCAGACCAGGAATCGAACCAGGGACACGAGGATTTTCAGTCCTCTGCTCTACCGACTGAGCTATCTAGCCACGTGGCGACTCAGAAGGGGCTCGAACCCTCGACCTCCGGCGTGACAGGCCGGCACTCTAACCAACTGAGCTACTGAGCCATATGCTTCTATCGTCCACGTATTATATTATATGAACTTTAGAAGACTTTGTCAATAAATTATTTCGTCAAAGTATTTATTAATTCCCCAATTTGTTCATTAGTGAATTTATAAGCCTTATTGCAAAAGTGACATTTTAATTCTTCTTCTTTTCCTTCTTCATATATTTCAGTAAGATCTTTTAAACCAATGCTTATAAATGCTCTTTCAACTTTCTCTCTTGAGCAATCACATTTATATAGTGGTTCAATGCTATCATTGATCTTTAAATCCATTCCATCAAATATATATTCAATTATTTCTTCAATAGTTTTTCCTTCAGCTATCATAGTTGTCACAGGTGGTATTTCTTCCATTCTATATGATAGAAGATCTGCTAAGAGTTCATCAGCTCCTGGCATCATTTGAATTATAAATCCACCTGCTGCTTTAATTGATAAATCATTATTAACCAACACTCCAAGTGCAACAGCTGATGGTGTTTGCTCAGATGCTGTAAAGTAATACGCAAGATCTTCTGCTACTTCTCCAGTATAAATTGGCACTTGTCCTACGTATGGATCTTTTAGACCTAAATCTCTTATTACAGTTAAGTTACCATTCTTTCCTATAGCTCCACCTACATCAAGTTTTCCTTTAATATTTAAAGGAAGTTCAACTGCTGGGTTTCCTATATATCCCTTAACAGTACAATCTGGATATGCAGTTACTGTAATACCTTTTGCATCTCCGCCACCATTGATTTGAAGTGTTAAAATTTCTTTTTCAGATTTTAGCATTGCTCCCATTAGAGTTCCTGCAGTAAGCATTCTTCCAAAAGCTGCAGCTGCTGTAGTACTGCATTCATGTATTTTTGTTCCTTCATCAACTAAATTAGTAGTTATTCCAGCTATAATTCTAACCATTCCATCTTTAGCCGTAGCTCTTATAATCTTATCATTCATAATTAATTTACCTCCAAATTCTTAAGTACATATACTATTCTTTCGCTATCTTTTTTTACATCGATATTTTTATATCCATCGTACTTTCCAATTATTTCGAACCCTGCGTCCTTCACCATTGATTCTATAAGATCTTCTTTGTAAGCTCTTTCTTCATGGATTTCTTCAAATCTCTCGTATAGATCTCCATCCTTAACAAAAAAGGTTAGGCTCATTTCCACTATTTCATCTTCAAATATATTTTCCCAAGTATAGAAAATCTCTTCAGAATTATATGTAAAAATATTGTTGCCAAGAATCTCACTTAATTTATAATAGGAATTTATATCAAAAACAAAGATTCCATTTTCACTCATATGCTTTTTTACAGAAAGAAAGTAGTTTTTTAAATCTTCGATATCTAATATGTAATTAGTTGAATCCAAAACACAAGTCACTAAATCAAATTTTCTATTAAGAGATAGTTCACTCATATCCTGACATACTATCTTGCATTTCATTCTTTCTTCTCTAAACTTTTTATCTGCATTTATAAGCATACTATCTGATGAATCAACTAAAAATATGTTTTTAAAATTTTTACCTAATATTGCTGCTACATTTCCTGTTCCACACGCTAAATCTAAGTAATATTCATAGTTTATGTTATTGTCTTTACATAAATTCAGAATGAAATCACTTATACTGTTATAGTTAATATCTTCATATATCAATTGATCATAAAGATTTGCAAATTTATTATAGCTGTCCATTTAATAATAATCCCCCACACTAAATCTACTAAATAATATATTATTAATTTTCTGCTAAGTCAATGATATATGTTTATCTTTCCCTTATATTCGCTAAAATGATGCATATTAGGTATTTAAATGCAATGTTTTAAAATTTGTTGTTATGTATTAAAGATGCACCATTCGATCCGATATATGTTTTCAAACTCTGATTACTTGCAGTAAGAGAATTTGAAAATAGTTTTCGGATTGAAGTAGTACATCTTTATACATTGTAGAAGTCATTGATGTGTGATTTTCGGATAAGTATAAATTAAATTTTTTAATGCTACCACATATATTACTTTCTTCCTAAAATTTCGTCATTGCTTGGTATCTTAAGATTCTTTTTTCTTTTAGTCATTATACCGCCTATTCTTCCAGTTTCTTCTGCTGTGAGTCCCCCCCAGCCTTCTGAATCAACTTTATCTTTAAGTCCTAATTCTTCTGCAATTTCATATTTCATAGACTCTCTAAGCTTTTCAGCATCAGACAGCTCTCTATTTGATTTAATTTTAGATTTTATGATTTTTTTTAATGGTGTTTTGCTCATAAGAAAGTCTCCTTTTTCTTATTTTTTTCTATTATTGCCATATCAATTTACAGTTATACCCCTACTAATATTTAGCTGAATACAATAACTATATTTATTATGTTAATTATTAATATATAAAGAAAAGTTATTTGTTGGCTTTCAATATAATTTTTATTCATACATATTACATGTCTCAATATTCTAAATTGTATTATTATATATTTTTTCAAAACTCTACAGTTATTGAACTTTCTATACTTAACTAAACTTTCATAATTTTTTTTAACTATACAGTGTTTGGATCTAACATTACATGTTATCATCTGTTGAGGAAAATATTAAAGATAAATGATAACACCTTGATAAGATTTAAAAATATATTCTTTATTATGATGCTACATACATATATTATGCGAAAATTAAAATTTAAAATTCAAAAAATTTCATCTGTAGCATAAATTATAGTGTATAATTAATTTAACGTAACATTAGGGTTGTGATATAATATACCTTATTTATATTTATGCATAAATTTTAAAAAACTTAGGAGGGATTGTTTTGTTTAATGTAGCAATTGTTGGGGCAACAGGTAATGTTGGAAGAAAGTTCATTGAAATACTCGCAGAAAGGAATTTTCCAATTAAAGACCTGTACTTGTTTGCATCAAAAAGATCTGCAGGCAAGACTATGAAATTTAAAGATATTGATTATGTAGTTGAAGAATTATGTGATGAGAATATTAAATCTAAGAAAATTGATTTTGCATTATTTTCTGCTGGTGGAGACGCAAGCCTTCAGTTTGCTCCTAAATTCGCAGAAATAGGTGCAGTTGTTATAGATAATAGCAGTGCATGGAGAATGGATCCTAAAGTTCCTCTTGTAGTTCCTGAAGTTAATCCAGAAGACATATCTTGGCATAATGGAATAATTGCAAATCCAAATTGTTCTACTATCCAAGCAGTTGTTGCTTTAAAGCCACTTTATGATAGATACGGAATAAAGAGAATTGTATATTCTACTTATCAAGCTGTGTCCGGTGCAGGACTTCAAGGAATATTAGATCTTCAAGATGGAGTTAAAGGTGAAGCACCAAAGAAATTCCCTTATCCTATAGCAGGAAATATCCTTCCTCATATAGATGTATTTACTGAAGATGGATACACTAAGGAAGAAATAAAAATGATATTAGAAACCAGAAAAATTCTCCATAATGATAATTTAAAAATTACTGCTACAACAGCAAGAGTTCCGGTATTAAACAGCCATAGTGAAAGTATTAATGTTGAACTTTTAAAAGATTTTAATCTTGAAGATGTTATTACTTTACTTGGAAACTCTCAAGGTGTAGTTGTATATGATGATATTAAGAACATAAAGTATCCGACACCATTATACGTAGATGGTAAGGATGATGTTTATGTTGGTAGAATAAGAAGAGATTTTAGTTTAGATAATGGTCTAAACCTTTGGGTTGTTGCTGACAACATAAGAAAAGGTGCTGCTTTAAATGCAGTACAAATTGCTGAAATAATGATCAAGAACAAATAATTATTAAGATGAAATATTTTCAAATTTAATAGGCATGGAGGTATAATTATGTCTTTATTTAAAGGGTCTGGTGTTGCTATAGTTACTCCTTTTACGGAAAACGGAGTTGATTTTAAAAAATTAGAAGAACTTCTTGAATGGCATATAGAAAATAAAACTGATGCTATAGTTGTATGTGGTACCACAGGTGAAGCTTCAACTATGACTGAAAGCGAAAAGAAAGAAACTATAAAGTTTACTGTAGATGTCGTTAAAAAAAGAATACCTGTAATTGCAGGTACAGGTACTAATAATACTGCTTACTCTATAGAAATGAGCAAATGGGCTGAAAGTATAGGAGTTGATGGACTTTTAATAATAACTCCTTACTATAATAAGACATCTCAAAGAGGATTAATAGAACATTTTAAAGCTATAGATAGTGCTGTAAATACACCAATTATACTATATAATGTACCAGCTAGAACAAATGTAAATATAAGTCCAGATGTTCTTTTAAAGCTTACTGAACTTAAAAATATAGTAGCAGTTAAAGAAGCAAGCGGAGATTTAAGCCAAATAGCAAAAATAAAGTCTCTTTGCGGTGATAAAATAGATATCTACTCTGGAAACGATGACCAAATAATTCCTATACTATCTTTGGGTGGAATAGGTGTAATATCAGTGCTTGCAAATGTTATTCCTAAGGAAGTTCATGATATGTGCGAACTTTTCTTAACTGGAAAGACAAAGGAAGCCTTAGATATTCAAATAAGTACTTTAGATTTAGCAAATACTTTATTTATAGAACCTAATCCAATTCCAGTAAAGACAGCTTTAAATCTAATGAATTGCAACGTTGGACCTTTAAGATTACCTCTTTATAAAATGGAAGGCGAAAATCTTGAAAAATTAAGCAATGTTTTAAGAAAGCATAATCTTATTAAGTAATGGGGGTAAAACTATGACAAAAATAATATTGAACGGTTGCTGTGGAAAGATGGGGACTGTTATTTCAAATCTTGTAGAAAAAGATGAAAATCTTCAAATAGTAGCTGGAATAGATAAATTTCCAAAAGGTGAAAGAAGTTATCCTATTTTTAGTGATTTAGATGAGTGCACTATAGAATACGATGTATTACTTGATTTTTCAAGACCAGACTCACTAAGACCAATACTAGCTTTTTCAGAAAAAAATAGTAAACCAGTGGTTCTTTGTTCTACTGGATATACTGCTGAAGATTTGGCTTTAATTGAAGAAAAATCCAAGGTAATTCCAGTGTTCAGATCTGCCAACATGAGTGTTGGAGTAAACCTTGTAAATATGCTTCTTAGAAAAATATCACCTGTCCTATATGAAAACTTTGATATTGAAGTTATAGAAAAACATCATAACCAAAAGGTGGATGCTCCTTCTGGTACAGCGGTTATGCTTGCTGAAACTATAAAGAACTCAATTGAAGAAGATACACACTTCGTATATGGAAGAGAAGGAATTGCAAAGAGAGATCATAAAGAGATTGGTATTCACGCAATACGTGGTGGAAGTATAGTTGGTGATCATGACGTTATTTTTGCAGGTGATGGTGAGGTTATTGAAATAACTCATAAAGCTATCTCAAGAGAAGTTTTTGCTGTAGGTGCTTTAAAAGCAAGTGCTTATATGGGCACAATCTCAAAACCAGGACATTATGATATGGAAGATGTATTAAATCTATCGTTCTAATATTGAAAAAGGCTGCAGTAGACTAAAAATCTACTACAGCCTTTTAATAATTTTATGTTATGTTCACCTAGTGCTTTACCAGCTCCTACTTTCAAATCCTCACGCTCTCTTTATTTCTCAAGCTCATTTATAAACTCTTCAATCAAATCTAAAGCTTTTTCTAATTCCTCAGTACTATAACAATAGGATATTCTCATAAAGCCCTCTCCACCTTGACCAAAAGCACTACCTGGAACACAAGCTACTTTCTTTTTCTCTAATAGCAATTCACAAAATTCCTCAGAACTTAAATTGAACTTCTTTATGGATGGGAATATATAGAACGCTCCCTTAGGCAATTCCACCTCAAAGCCCATATCCATAAGCCTATTATATACATAGTCTCTTCTTTTAATAAATTGAGATTTCATATATTCCACATCATTAAGACACTCTCTAAGTCCCACATACGCACCATATTGAGATATTGAAGTAGCACAAGAAACATTATATTGATGTACCTTCATAAAGTCATCCATTAAGCCTTTATTTAAGCAGAAGTAACCTAGTCTTAATCCTGTCATTGAAAATATTTTAGAAAATCCACCAATGAATATAACTCTATCCTTAAGCTCCTTAACTTGGCCTATAGAATGATATTCATCATAGCAAAGTGCACTGTACATTTCATCTGTTATTACAGTTAGATCATATTTCAATATAAGTTCCTTAAGCTCACTTAGTTGCTTCTCCTCAAGTATTGCACCAGTAGGGTTTGTAGGGAAAGATAACAAAAGATATCTTGAACCACTATCCTTTACAGCGTTCTCTAAAAGGCCTATATTTAGAGAGAAGTCTTCATTAAGCTTATAGTTAACCACTTCTCCGCCTACAAGTTTAACACAGTTTTCATAAGCTGGATATGCAGGAGTTGGAATCAGCACCTTTTCTCCTCTATCAATCAGAGTGGTAAAGACTGTAAAAAGCGCTTCACTTCCTCCTGCTGTTACACAAATTTCGTCTTTGTCATATTCGATTCCAAAGCTACCTAAATATTTGCTTATTTCGATTCTTAATTGCTCTAATCCTGCATTGGATGTATAGGTAGTTTTGCCTTGCTCCAAAGCTTCTATCATCGCCTCTTTGATCCTCTTAGGCACTGGAAAGTCTGGCTGGCCAAGGGTAAGTGATATAGCCCCTTGTATTTTCGCAACCTTATTAGAAAATTTTCTTATACCTGAAAGCTCTATTTTATTTACATTGCTATTCATATTAGTATTCTATCCCCTCTCTTGCTGCTACGCCTTTTTCATAATAATGCTTGATATCCTTCATTTCTGTTACTAGATCCGCTCTGTCAATTAATTCTTTTGGAGCATTTCTGCCTGTCAAAATCAACTCCATATCTTCAGGCTTACTGTCTATAAGGTCTATAATCATTGGAACTTCTAAAAAGTTATTGTAAATAGCTGCCATTACCTCATCTAGTATCAATATATCACATTTTCTTTCTTTTATTACCTCTACAACAAAATTGTAAGCCTGCAGTATTTCACTCTTCAGTTCAAGTTTCTGTTGATCATTTAGAGTCCATACAAAGCCTCTTCTTTTTTCAAATCTATATATCTTAAAATTAGGTGCATGGAACTCTGAAGAATTAAGTTCACCAGTTTTATTACTCTTTAAAAACTGGACCATTATTACTTTCATCCCGTCCCCCACTGCTCTGAAAGCCAATCCTAATGCAGCAGTAGTCTTTCCTTTTCCATTGCCTGTATATATTTGAACATACCCTTTTTCTAATTTTGCCATAAATCAGCACTCCTTTTCCGCATTTGTATTAAGGGGACATAAACTCATTATGAGCTCGTCTTATCCTTTTGCAATCTAATATTTATTCCATTAAACTGCATAAAAATTCATATTTTTTGCATATATAAAAGTTTTTAATATAAAAACCTGCTAATTTATCTACCAGCAACTGCTTTAATATTTATTTTTATTTTACTTACACAAAAAACTTCAACTCACCATGGAAATCAGCAATTATGCAAGGTTTTCTCCATTTTTAATATCTTACAACTAGCCTTAATACTGCAACAAATTGATAAAAAATATTTTTTCTATGTAAGATATTATAAACTATATTTTACATAAGCAGAGTCAATTTCGCCATAATATTTTATAAAAAATGAATTTTTTCTCCTTACCCCTTTCATAATAGGTTAAGTTTTATTATAATTATCTTATTGCATATTACATAACTACGCAATAGAGGAAAGGATGATATAATGAGTTATAATTTTACTGATCCATATGAAATAGCTAGATTTATAAAAGAATCAAAGAAATCAACTCCAGTAAAAGTTTATGTTAATGGAGATTTAAAAGATAGCGACATGAAAAATATCGAATGGTATGGCTCTGATAATTTCTACGTACTTTTTGGGGAAAGTGATGACATAACAAGAGTAATTCTTGATAATAAACATAAAGTAAAGCATTTTAGAGTTGAAAATGATAGAAGAAACTCAGCAATACCTATGCTAAATTTACTTGATATAGATGCTAGAATCGAACCAGGTGCTATTATAAGAGATAAGGTTACAATAGAAAAAAATGCTGTTATAATGATGGGTGCTGTAATAAATATAGGTGCTGAGATAGGCGAAGCAACTATGGTTGATATGAACGCTGTTGTTGGTGCTAGAGGAAAACTAGGAAAGAGAGTTCATCTTGGTGCAGGGGCTGTTGTAGCTGGTGTTCTAGAACCACCTAGCAAAACACCTTGTATAATAGAAGATGATGTTCTTATTGGTGCAAACTCAGTTATTCTTGAAGGAGTAAAAGTTGGAGCTGGATCAGTGGTTGCAGCTGGATCAGTTGTAGTAGATGACGTTCCAGCAGGAGTTGTTGTTGCTGGAACTCCTGCAAAGATAATTAAAAAAGTTGATGATAAGACAAAAGACAAGACTCAAATACTCGACGATTTAAGAAAGTAACTCTAAAGAATCACTAATGAAAACATGTTAGTGATTCTTTATTTTTTATTGTTATTATTTCTAAAGATTTAACGCAAAAAAATAAGGGCGAATATTCGCCCTTTTAATATGTTCAAACTAGCTTTTAAACTGCACCTATTTGATCATCATCTACTAATTCATTTTCCCCATTTACTCTTTCCATCTTTGAAATAGAAACTTCATAAGCTACTTTTCTAATAACTTCTTCATCAGAAACCTTCTTTTGATACTCTCTGCTTTGAAGTCTTCCCCATATTCTAATATTGTCTCCAACGCTTAAAGTCTGGCAGAATCTTGAGTTTCTTCCCCATGCTATTGTAGGTATATAGTCGGATTTGTTGTAAGCTCTATTTACAGCAAGTAGTACATCAGCAATCTCTCTGCCAAAAGGAGTTGTCCTATATACTGGTTCCTTACATATATACCCGTCTAAAAAAATTTCATTTGGGTTTTTGCTTCTTTCATCGCATGGTCTAATGTCACGAGCAAAAACTGTTAATATAAGCTTATTAGCTCCATCTACAAATTTATTATAAGACCTCAATTGTCCTTCAACAATTATATCAGTACCTATGCTTAAATCAAAACTAGTAAGTAATCTTTCAGATATTGTAATGTTTAACATATCCTTCGAATCACTTAGTCTCATTACCTCTAAAGAAAAAGTAAGGAACTTCTCCCCATACATCTCGTGGCTAAAATCCAATCCTGAAGCAACAGTTCCCTCAAGGTAAATTTTATTATTTAACATTAAATTATCCATTTAAACCCCTCTCTCCCTCGTTTTTTAAAAATTTTTATTTTTTGTTATAAAGTATAAATTAGAAAACAACTTATTTCCATTATAATACATTTAATGCCTTTTTTACAATATGTTTTTTTATTGGTTAACTTTATGTTGTTTACCATCGTTGTCCACATCAAAATTATCCTTATAAATAAGGTCACCTACAGGTACAAATTGGTAACCTTCCCCCTCCAACTTCTGAAAGATCTTTTTAAGATTTTCAGGAGTGTACTTTCCGTTATTATGGAAAAGCAGTATAGAGCCTGGCTTTACATTTTTAATTACCCTCTGGTATTCTTCATCTGCTCCTTTATTTTTCCAATCAACACTATCAACATCCCACTGTATACAATAATATCCCATCTTTTTAACTGTATTTACCACAGTATCATTATAAGAACCGCTTGGACACCTAAAAAGCTTTGTCTTATATCCAGTATTATTATATATAATATCTTCAGTCTTTTTTATTTCAGAAACCATCCTATCAGTTGATATCTTGGTGAAATCTGGATGTATGTAGCTATGATTGGCTATTTCATTCCCTCCCTCCTTTATTTTTTTAAGTTTCTCTACATTCTCTTCATTTGAATTTACCCAGCCTCCCATGATAAAAAATGTACCTTTTACATTATATTCCTTCATTATGTCTAATATACTTCCAAGGTTGTCCTCATCTGTCCAATTGATATCAAAGGTTATAGAAATCTTTTTATCCTTAGCATCAACGGAATATATAGGCAAGGACTTTTTTACCATCCAAGCATTCACTACTTTTGAGGCAATAGCTGTTGAGATAAATACAATTACCACAAGTAAAAATATAATTATTTTATTTTTCCTCAAATGAATTCCTCCACAATGAAGTCTCTTTAAAATAATATTCAGCAAGTTACTAAATAATGACAATAAAAATTTTCATAGAGAAATAGTTAAGTTTTATGCTATAATAAAGCTATACTGGTGAGTGGGAGGATAAATTTATGAATGATAGCACATTAGAACTAGCGGAAAACAAGCTTCTGCTTTTATATATAATTAAATCTATTAAGTATCCAATATCTAATGCCCAATTAACTGAAATTGTTTTAGAAAATAGTTTCATTAATTACTTTTTCCTTCAACAGTATATTACAGAGCTTATCTCTTCAGGTTTTATTAAATATGAAGAGATAAATGAAAAAAAACTGTTATATATTACGGATGTAGGGAATAAAGTTTTAACTTTATTTAAGGATAGAATTTCTCCTCAGAGATTAAACGTAATAGATGATTATCTAAAAACAAGCATAGAAAAAATTAAAAGAGAACTCACTATATCTGCAGATTATACACCAGACCAAGATAATACCTTTGTAGTTAATTTAAAAGCAGTGGAAGATGATAGTTTGTTAATGGATTTAAAGGTAAGTGTAGCTTCAAAAAAACAAGCAGTTGCATTATGTAGTAAGTGGAAAGAAAATCCTTCACAAATCTACAATAATATAATCAACATCCTCATAGAAGATAAGTAAGAAAATTGATACAAGTAAAATGCATGCTAAAAACTCTCTTATTAAGATTGTTCTTACGCATGTATATTTTTTTACAAACTTATAATTAAGATATTACGCTTGTCATTAATGCACTTTAATAAAACCTAGTAATATAGTATAATTACTTTATAATGAATTTGGATATAATTTCTACAGATTATATCCAAGTCAAAATCAAAATTAAGAGGGGGAAGGCTTAAATGAACTCGTACAAAACATCTAACGTGTGTGCAAAAGAAGTAAGTTTTGAAATAGTTGACAACAAAATATCTAGTGTAAACTTTGAAGGTGGTTGCAACGGTAACCTAAAAGGAATATCTTCACTTATAGAAGGTATGGATGTTAACGATGCTATGAACAGATTAAGAGGTATTACTTGTGGCACTAAGGGTACTTCATGTCCAGACCAATTATCAAAAGCTTTAGAAGAATACTTAAGCAAAACTGTCTAATTATATATCAATCTAAAGAAAAGCATGAAAAGGTATTTATATCTTTCATGCTTTTTTCGTATTGAAAATTCTTATAACATATCTATATAAATTACTCAATAATAAAAAACTTCTAATACGTCTTTTTTGAATATCGTCCTTTCCTAGTGTATATGAGAAATCTTACAAATTGATAAATTCTATTTTCTACTAACAAAAAATTATACTAAGAGAATGAATTACCTTCGTCACACTTGCTTGAAGATTTTACACTTTCCTACGGAATAAAAATATAGTATAGTAATAATACTAGCTAATTTATATTTTAGCTTCATAGGTACTTGATTGCTGTAATTATAGCGGTACATGCTATTTAGAGACTTATGTAACTTAAAAAAGGAATACTATGCAGAAAGGTGGTAGCAATGGAAGACTTTAATGCACAAAATCATCCTGAACTTGTAGAAATCAAACTTTCAGTTTACGACTCTGACAATATACATTATGGTGGAAGTCAGTATTGGTTTCCGAAAAAGACGCACCAATTAAGCGGTTGTGGTCCTGTTGCTGCAGCTAATATAACTGCTTACTTATCCACGTTAGCTCCAGATAAGTTTAGTAAGCTTTACCCATACAAGGATATTATAAATAAACAAGATTTTATAGACCATATGATAGAAGTCCGTAAATTTGTAGTTCCAGGTATGTTTGGACTTACTTCTGTAACTCAGTTTAGTGATAACATATTAGCTTTTTGTGAAAGCAGAGGCGTATCATTGGTTCCCCATATATTAGACGAACAGGCAAATATGCAAGAAGCTATGGACTTTATCTTAGAAGCCCTTCACCTTAAGCTACCACTTGCCATTTTAGTCCTTAAACATCCAGTAAAGGAACTAGAAGATTATACTTGGCATTGGATGACAATAACAAATCTACGTTTTGAACCTAAAAATAATAAGTATTATATTTCTGTTTCAACTTATGGAGAATTTCACGAAATTGATTTAGACTTGCTTTGGAATAATAGGAGGCCTAAAGACGTAATAAGATTAGCATATTTTACCTAAATAAATTGTTATTTGCTCCTTCAATTAAACTAAGGTATCCTTACATATTATAGCCGCACTCTCTATAAAACTGACCATGACATTTCGATATATCATGGTCAGTTTTTTTATATATTTTTACTTTCTATATTTAATTTTCTATAGATATAAAAATATCTCTATTTTTTTTATTTAATTTTATAATTAAGAATATGTAATTGAAATTTACAAAAACTAAGCATGAAAGTAATTTAATAACTTTTAAAGGAGGAACTTTCATGCCTACTATTAATATGCTCTCCTCTGCTGAAAAAGTAAAAGGTCAAGGAGTTATGTCTGCTTATATCGAACAAGTAAATCTAGTTAAACATGGCCTTACAGAAAATTATAAAGTAAAAGTGAACAACTTATTCTTTTGCGACATAATGCACTACCATACAATTGATTTTAAATTCTTCCTAAGTATTCCAATAGCAAAACTTCTAGGAACAAGTGTTGCTTATGTTCATTTTGTCCCAGAAACTATTGAAGAAAGTCTAAAACTGCCTTCATTTATAAAAAAGATATTTTATAAATATATGATTTGGTTCTACAGAAGTGTCGACCACTTAGTGGTAGTTAATCCTTATTTTATAGATGTTCTAAAAAGTTATAAAATTGATGAACACAAGGTAACGTATATCCCAAACTTTGTATCAGAAGATAATTTTTATAGATATGATACTTCTAAAATCAATAATATAAAGAAGGTTTACGAAATTCCTTTAGATAAGTTTGTGGTTTTAGGAGTTGGGCAAGTTCAAACTAGAAAAGGTGTAATGGACTTTATTGAAGTTGCTAAAAACCTTCCAGACATACAGTTTATATGGGCTGGTGGTTTTTCCTTCGGTTCTATAACCGATGGTTATAAAGAATTAAAAAAAATCATTGAAAATCCACCTTCTAATGTTAAGTTTTTAGGTATCATTGAAAGAAGTAAGATGAATGATATTTACAATATTTGCGATTTAATGTTTTTACCATCATATAACGAGCTCTTCCCTATGTCAATCTTAGAGGCTATGGCATTAAAAACACCTATACTTCTACGGGATTTGGATATATATAAAAACATTCTGTTTGAAAGTTATCTAAAAGGAAATAGTAATGTAGAGTTCATTAACTTAATAAGATCTATTCAGGATAAAGATGCTAGCTATCAATTTTGGTGTGATAATTCATCCAAATGCCATGATTTTTATTCTAAAGATTATGTATTGCAAATGTGGAAACAGTTTTATGATGAAATCTATAATAAAAAACTCAGGAGAAAGTAAATGAAAAATAAGATATTAAATATAATCATTGTGATAGCTTCTGCTTGTATATTTTTATCATTTTTCCTTTTTACTAAAGGTCTTAATACATTAATACGCGAAATAAGAAACTTAAATACAGGCTGGATTATATTATCAGTACTAATGATGATTATGTTTTTGTTTTTCGAAATGTTGGTGTTATACGTAATAACTAAACAATTTTATAAAATTGAAAACTTATTCATCAAATGCATAAGATTTGAAGTGATTGGTCAATTTTTTGGAGCCATTACTCCTTTTGCTGCTGCTAGTCATCCAGCACAATTATATGAAATGAATGAAAGCGGAATCCCTGCTGGTACCGGAGTCTCTATATTGATGATTAAATTCATGCTTCATCAAGTTATAAATATTATTATTTTAGTCTTAGCAATATTATTCAAGTTTAATTATTTCTATTTAAAGGTACCCTATTTTTTATATTTTTGTATATCTGGCCTTGTGGTGCATGTAATAATTATGATAATTGCAACATTGTTTTTAATAAGTAAAAAACTGACTCAAAATATATTATTTTTTTGCTTAAATATACTTAAAAAAATAAAGTTATTGAAGAATCCAGAAGAAACTTATAGACATCTTGAAGTTGAATTAGAAACATTTCATAAAACTGCTACTATGATTATTAAATATAAAAAATTGTGCATCTATGCATCCATTTTTACATTTCTACAATGGCTAGCATATTTTACTATACCTTATTGTATTTATAGAAGTTTTGGATTTAATTACGTAGATGTTTTTACAATGGTAGTAGCTCAAATTTTCCTAATAAACTTCATGGCAATAATCCCCCTTCCTGGAGCTGAAGGTGGTGCAGAAGGTGGCTTTTACCTTATGTATGGTTTATTTTTTAAATCAGGGACTATTATAACAGCTATTTTCTTATGGAGATTAATCACATACTACTCTTCAATTGCAATTGGCAGTGTTTTTACTTTATTACTACCCAATAGCAAGTTAAATAAAAACTAGTATAATACAACGATTATACTAGTTTTTATTTATAGAATTACACTTTATACACTATCTTCTATAAAGTGATTCTACTCTATAAATTCTATTATTTATTTTCACAACTTCATTTTAGTTTAAAGAATTTATATTATATTAAGTTTTATGATTTATCAAAGCACCTAAATCTAGTCCGATTTCTTCACTTCTACTTATTGTTTTAATATACTTTTCTAAAACTTTGTTTGCGAAAATTCTACTTGAATATTCATTAGCTTTTATTTCAGCATATTTTTTCATATCATATCTCAGTGAATCATCCTTTAAAATTCTATCAATATATTTTCTAAATTCTAATTCTTGCTTATATGTATAACCATTCTTTCCTTGATCAATTACTCCATCAATACATGGATCATACTTGCATACTACTGGACATCCACTACTCAAGGATTCAAGGTAAGTTAATCCTTGAGTTTCACTAGTTGATGCTGTAACAAATATTTCAGCAATTTTATAGTATTTATACACCTCATTCGAATCCACCATTCCGGTAAATATAACTCTATCCTCTATATTCTTACTAATTACTTGATTTTTTAAGTTATCTAAATATGGTCCACCACCTACAACTAGCAACTTCAAGTTATTATTTTCTTCTATTAAATTAGGCATAAATGAAATTATTTCACTTATATTCTTTTCCTGTCCGATTCTGCCTATATATGCTATAATTCTATCTTCCTTTTTAATGTTAAGCGCATTCATGATTTCCTGTTTTTCTTCTGTTGACACTTGCTGTTTAAATTTACTTAAGTCGATTCCTGTTGGAATGACATAAATCGGCTTATTAATTCCATAATTCAGTAATGAGCTTTTAGCCTTTTCTGTTGGAGCTATAATACTATCTAAACTATTTAACAACATCTTTATTATTTTAGCTGAAGTATTTTTATTTATTAGTTTTCCACCTAATAAATAACATAGATAATCTTCATACATCGTATGATAAGTATGTATATGCGGAATATCCAACTTATTTGAAATATATTTTGATACCATCATCATAGAAAATTCTGTTTGAGAATGAATAATATCTGGATTCCATCTTATAATTTCACCTACTAATTTATTATGTAAAGGAAATTTAATTCTAGCATCAGGATAAACCCCTATTCCAAGAGATTTTAAATAGTATACATCCCCATGTATTTCTTCATTGCCACTATGAGATAAGGTTAAAATTTTAACCTTATGTCCCATTCTTTTTAATTCCTTATATAAATTGTTCACTGAGGTGATGACACCATTTACCATTGGGAAATATGTATCTGTTGTTATTAGAATCTTCATTAGCTTTGCCTCCTGTTACTGCTATTTAAGGACATCTTTTTATCTAAACTACAAATTTCCTCTAAACATTACTTAGTGTTTCCATTAATTAAATAAAAAATCGCTGAAGTGACCTTCTTGAGTGATTTTTTTTGCGCATCTGCCTTTCCGAATGAATATGAGGAAAATTTGGCAGGCGACATATTCTTCTTTTTATTCTTTACCTTATATTATGTCTTAAGTCCGTTCGCATAATTATCTACAGATCTCATTTGATTATACTTTCATAAAGAATAAACAAATCGCTGAAGTGACCTTCTTCAGTGATTTTTTTTGCGCATCTGAAAAATCATTTAATTCTAACAGCTCGATCATATGGTATGTCTTGCATAATCACCTATTTTAAACAACAGCCTTAAATATAGCCTTAATTTATACTCTATTAAAACTCTGTATTAGCAATTGAATATAACTTATACTTATAACTTGCAGAAAAGATTTAAACCCGTCATGTATATAAAATTATTTTCCAGCAAAACATACCAAGAACACTTGTTCTATCAATCTTATTTGGATATAATAAATTTATTAACATAAAGATGGTGATTATATGGATATAAATGAAAAATTAAGAATCCTAAGTGGTGCAGCAAAATATGATGTATCTTGCTCATCTTCAGGTTCAAATAGATCTTCTAAAAAAGGCGATTTAGGCTCTGTAGCTAGCTGTGGAATATGTCATAGTTTTACTCCTGATGGAAGGTGTATTTCTCTACTAAAGATACTCTTAACCAACTATTGTATTTATGATTGTGCTTACTGCATCAATCGTAGAAGTAACGATATTGAAAGAGCTGCATTTACTGCAGATGAAGTAGTAGATCTTACTATGAATTTTTACAGAAGAAATTATATAGAAGGATTATTCTTAAGTTCTGCAGTTTTTAAAAATGCTAATTTCACTATGGAGACTTTAACAAGAGTTGTTGAGAAACTAAGAGTTGAGCATGGCTTTAAAGGATATATACACCTAAAGGCTATTCCTGGAGCAGATGAGGACCTTATAAAAAGAGCTGGTTCATTTGCTGACAGAATGAGTGTAAATCTAGAGCTTCCATCTTCACAATCCTTAAAGCTTTTAGCTCCAGAAAAAACAAAGGAAACTATTCTTCAGCCAATGAAACTAATTAAAAACAATATCCAGATAAGTAAAATAGAAAATAGATTTTTTAAGAAAGCTCCATTATTTGTTCCTGGTGGACAAAGCACGCAGCTTATCGTAGGTGCTACTAAGGAAAGTGATTTGAATATACTTAATCTTTCTGAAGGGCTTTACAATAAATATTCTTTAAAAAGAGTTTATTACTCTGCCTATGTTCCAGTAAATACCGGAAATAATCTACCTGAGTTAAGAAACCCACCTACGTTAAGAGAACATAGACTTTATCAAGGTGATTGGCTTTTAAGACTTTATGGCTTCAAAGCTGACGAGCTTTTATCAGATAGAAATCCTAACTTTGATATAAACTTTGATCCGAAAACCTTTTGGGCTTTAAATAACATACACTTGTTTCCAATTGAAATTAATAGGGCACCTTATGAAATGCTCATTAGAATCCCCGGAATCGGAATAAGAGGTGCGCAGAAAATAATGAGTGCCAGGAAAATAAATTCTCTTGGTTTTTACGACTTAAAGAAGCTTGGAGTTGTATTAAAAAGAGCACAATATTTTATAACTTGCAAAGGAAGATACTTTGGCTCTGTTCCTCTTGATGAAGAAAAGATAAAAAATGTACTTACACCCAAATTTGATTTAAATATTATAGAGCAAGAAGGGGAACAATTGAATCTATTTGATCATATTGATAAAAAGTTCTTACTTCCCAAGGATTTTAAGACAATTGATTCCAATAGAAAACTTTTACTACTTAACGATAAATCCACTTCGTTAACTGGAGAAATCTAGGAGGACTGTTTCATGAAAGAATTTATCTATGATGGCACCTTTGAAGGTTTACTTACTGCAATATTTTACGCATTTTCTTGTAAAGAACAATGCACAATTAAAAAGAATATTAACTATACTCCCAGTCTTCTTGCCGATAATGTTGACGTTACTACTGAGGAAGATAAATATGATAGAGTATATACTTCAATAGATCGTAAACTTAACTCCAGTACCCTAGAAAACATATATAATCTATATCTTAGTGAATATACAGATAGTGAAGATTTGATTCTAGAGTACTTAAAATTAAGTTTTAAATATGGAGTAAAAGTAAATCTAGCAAAAAATAATGATACAATCATAAAAGTAGACAAATACTACCAAAGAGTCTCCTATGAGGCTCATAGGTTCAAAGGTTTTGTTAGATTCAAACAGATAGGTACATTAACTTATTATGCTTCTATTGAGCCTGACCATAACATACTACCACTTTTGATAAATCATTTTAGTGCTAGATTCTCAGATCAGAATTTTATAATCCACGATATAAAACGTGAAATAGCAATCTTTTACGATAAAAAAGAAGCAATCATAATGGATTTTTCTAAAAAAGATGGTTTAAAATTAGAAGAGCTTAAAGTTGATTCTGACTTTGAAAAACTTTGGAAAACTTTTTATAGCTCAGTTAATATCGAAGAAAGAAAAAATGAAAAACTAAGAAGACAGCATATGCCTAAAAGATATTGGGCTCATCTCACTGAAGTTAAATAAAATGTGATATTGGAACTATGTTGAAATTAAGCGGTTATTCATCCGATGCTTTAATGAGCTTACGCAGAGAATTAATATGATTTTTTCATATTCCATGGCTAAAACTGTAAACTCACTACGTTCGAACAGTACAGTTTTTTAACGCCATTCCATCTAAAAAAATCATTTAATTCTAATAGCTCGCTCATATAGCATCTCCTGCATAACCACTTAATTCCAAAAATAGTCTTAACATTAGCTGACATAAAACTTAATCTACTAAAAACAAAAAACAGCTTTAAGACCATCCTTTAGGATTTCTATAAAGCTGTTTTTCTTCATGATCAAATCTTCGCTCAACTAAACTAGCATGTCTTTATAGTATTACATTAACAATTTAACAAGGTAATTACTCACAAAGTAAACTAGTAGATTATATATAGCTATTATAACTCCACTAATAACAAAATAGCTTATACATTTTTTAAGAGGTTTTTCGTATTTATTTATAGAACTAATTCCCTTATAACAAAAGTATATAGCTACTGTCCAAGGTATTAACCCCTCAATAGAGACTATAGGGAAAATCATACTTAGTACAGGTATAATATATAGAAATTTACTTCTTTTAGCTAATTTTATTTCTGTACCATTTACAATTTCTTTTTCTAAAATATTATTTTCCACAGTAACCTTCACCTACTTCTTAAAATAATCTGCTCTGATAAGCTTGTCACCTAAGTCAATGCTTTCAAGCATTTTGTCTTTTTCTCCTGGGTAGCTTTCAGTACCTAAGAACTGCCTAGTTGATAAGACAGTATAATTCTTTTTCGTATTCAAAAGATTTCTTCCAAATATCTTATCTTCCATAGCATTAACATCGGCTCCGAAAAGATAAGCTAAAGTAGGTAGTGTGTCACATTGACCACCATAGGTTGATATAGTTTTTCCTTTATATCCCTTTGAATATATAATAAGAGGAACTCTCCTATTGTTTTCTTTCCACCAATCACCCTCATATGAAATATTCTTAAGTTCATCGTCATAGAATTTATGAACCCCTTCATGATCTCCATAAAAAACTACCACTGTATTATCTAACACTCCTGATTTATCTAACTGTTCTAACATTTGTCCTATATATTTATCTGTATACTGGATGCTTTGGAAGTAACCTCCGAGTTTTGTACCTTCCAATTCTTTCGGCAATTTGATTTCTTTATATTTATCAGGTATATCAAATGGAGCGTGGCTAGTTAACGTAACCGTATAAGCATAAAATGGGGATTTAAGAGCTTTAATCTTTTCTGGTAATTGCTTCAAATAACTCTTATCACTTATACCTAAATTTATAACCTCTTCAATATTATAATTAGTTGAATCTATGGCTTTCTCAAAACCTATAGATTTAAGTGCAGGCATCCAATTCCA
Organism: Clostridium fungisolvens; assembly: GCF_014193895.1. Taxonomy (NCBI): domain Bacteria; kingdom Bacillati; phylum Bacillota; class Clostridia; order Eubacteriales; family Clostridiaceae; genus Clostridium; species Clostridium fungisolvens. The sequence continues at coordinate 3,225,496 of NZ_BLZR01000001.1, forward strand.
ATAAGATCCTTTATCAGGATGTGACGCTAGCGTAGTATATCCTAAACTCTTCATTACATTAGGTAATGAATATTCATAGGTATTAGTTGGATATCTAAAGAAAGTTGCTCCTTCCCTAACAGGGAATACTGAAGTTTGTGTTATAAGCTCACCATCAGAGCTTGTACCATTATAAGTCTGCTCATAAAAATTATTGAAGTATATGCTATTAGATAAAATTTTATTTAAAGTTGGTGTAATCTCTTGATTATTTACTTTTTGGTTTATAACAAAGTTCTCTAAAGATTCCCACTGTATTACCAATAAGTTCTTTCCTTTAAACATTCCCTTATATTCATTATCAGGAAGATTTTCTTTTTTATCATCAAACCATTTTTGCACATTTCTTTGCTCTGAGCTAGAGATAACATATGGTTTACTCTCTACATAAAAATTGTAGGAATCAAATATATGATATCCTATTGGTGTAAGGTTAGACATAGTTTGATTAGGTGACCAACTTTTCCTAAAAATCATCTGATTTGTGAACCCTTTGTTAAGGTTATCTATCTTATAATGAGCATAAGCTAGATATAAAGTCGGAACAATTAATAACAACAAAAACGCAATAACACTTCTTCTATGATATTTTGCCTTTGAACGCCTTCTAAACATAAGAGCTACTTGTATTATCAAATCCACAACGAATATGATATCCACTATTCTTATCATAGAAATTACACTACTACTCAAATTATCTAAGTTTGAGGTCATGCTAAACATATGTAAACTTAAAAATGAACTGTTGCTTCTAAAATACCATAAGTCCCCAATATACAGAATACTTATTATTGTATTTATTACTAAGAAAGCAATAGTTTGTCCTTTGTTTCTAAACAAAAATCCAAAGGATAAAACTAAACAAATAAAACTAAAATAAACAAGGAAAGGAGGCATTGAATAAAAAACTCTCATGGGAACGATCCCATTAGCTTTATCATCTGATATTAAAGCTATGAACAACAATGATTTTATTAATATAGCTGCAAAACAATACCAAAAAAAATAGCTTTCCTTTATAGTTAAAGCAGCCTTTTTTATTATTCCTCCTGGTGTTCTTCTTTTAATTGATCTTTCGTAATTTAACATATAGTAACCTCCAAATTGGGATTGAATCAAGAGTTAATATTTAATTTTAATAATTAAAGAGCATATATAGAATTCCTAACCTAAGTATTAATTTTTACATCCCATATTATCACCAAAACTATTGCTCATCTAGCAACCACAACCAAAGTTTTGATGCAGGAACCATTTAATTATAACATGGTTAAAAGTTTTGTCCATGAACAAAATTTTAACAAAATCTTAACCAATTCTTAAATTTTATTTAAAGAAAAAAGAAGCACTCTTTTTAGAGTACTTCTTTTAAAACCGACCTTATAGTTTTTCTCATATCACCTATCATATATAAGGATCCACACACGAGTATTAAGTCATCTTTTTGTGAAGAACTGAAAGCCTTAATAAAAGAATCTCTATAGTCTTCTATAATTTCCGTCTGTATACCTTTTTTATCAAGCAATTCTTTGATAACAGTGGATGCTTCAGCTCTATCATTATGAGGGGTAGTTACTATGGCAGAGTCAGCTAAAGTGCTTATTTTATCTATCATAGCTTCTACTTGTTTGTCAGCTAGTATACCAACTATAACTTTAAGCTTATCATACTTAAAATATGTGTTTATGCTGTCAACAAGTTTGGTAATTCCATCAATGTTGTGTGCTCCATCAATAACAACTAATGGAGAATTGTTCATAACTTCCATTCTTCCACTCCAGGTTACTTTAGCTAGTGCACTTAATACATGTTGCTTTTCTATTGAAACCCCAATTTCTTTAAGTGTTTCAATAGCCTTTATAGCTACAGTACAATTTAATAATTGATGCTTACCAAGTAGAGACAACTTAATATTATAGGATTCATTATCTGTTGTGATTAAAACTCTTTGAGAATTATTTTCTGCTTTTGGTTCTATAAGCTCTGCCCATTGATTATTTACTTTATATATCTTAGAATTTCTTTCACTGGCTATTTTTTTAATAACTTTCATAGCTTCATCCACTAATGGATAGACAACTACTGGGATATTTTCTTTTATTATGCCAGCCTTTTCATAAGCTATTTTTTCTAAGGTATCTCCTAGAATATTCATATGATCAAAACTTATAGAAGTTATAACAGAAAGCATTGGAGTCACAACATTAGTAGAATCTAGCCTTCCCCCAAGGCCAACCTCTACTACAGCATAATCTACATTTTCATCATAAAAATACTTAAACATAGCTGCTGTTATTATTTCAAATTCTGTAGGGCTTTCATATCCAAGTCTAATCACTTCATCCACAGCCACTTTAACATCACTAACCACTTCTGCTAGATCAGATTTAGGTATATTATTTTTATTTATCTGGATTCTCTCTTCAAATTCCTCGATATATGGGGAAGTGTACATTCCTACCTTATACCCAGATTCCATGAGGATTGAAGTTATCATTGATGTGGTTGACCCTTTTCCGTTAGTTCCTGCTATATGGATTGCTTTTAGCTTTTTATGAGGAGACCCAAGAAGCTCTAAAAGCTTCTCAGTTCTCTCTAGACCATAATTACTTCCAAACTTTGCAGTTTCAGTTATATATTTTATAGCTTCATCATAATTCATAAGAATGCCACCTATTATAATGAGCTAATTCTTGCAAGGACTGCTTCTAACATTTCTTTATATTTTTCTCCCTTAGCTCTCTCAGCATCAACAACTTCCTTTGGTGCCTTATTTACAAAGCCTGGATTATTTACTTTCTTTTCAACTCTTAGTATTTCACCTTCAAGTTTAGTCTTTTCTTTGTTAAGTCTGTCTAGTTCTTTTTCTCTATCAACTAAATCAAGTAGAGGCATGAATAACTCCCCACCTTGAACTACAACTGATACAGCATTTTCAGGAACTTCCTTCTTATCTGTAATGAATGCTACTTCTGAGGCAGAAGCTAATTTTTCTATATATGATCTTCCATTTTCGAAAGCTCTTTTACTTTCATCCGCAATATAAGCTATAACCTTAGCTTTTCTTGATGGAGGTACATTCATTTCCGCTCTTACATTTCTTAGAGCCTTTATAGCCTCAATTATTAAAGTCATGTCTTTTTCTGCAATTTCATCATGAAGATTTTCTTCATATACTGGCCATTTTGATATTGTTATTGATTCATATTCTGCATCTAAGTGAGTGTATATTTCTTCAGTTATAAAAGGCATTACTGGATGTAGAAGTTGTAATCCAGTTGTAAGAACCTTAAATAATACATTATATACAACACCTTTTGACTTTTCATCATTACCATATAAAACTGGTTTTGCAAGCTCTATATACCAATCACAAAGTTCAGTCCACATAAAGTCATATATCTTTTGAAGTGCAATACCAAGTTCAAAGTTTTCTATGTTATCAGTTACTTCTTTTACTATGGTATTAAGCTTTGAAAGAATATATTTATCAGCTAAGCTGTATTCAGTACAATCTTTATACTTATCCATAAGATCTCTATCAAGGTTCATCATAACAAATCTTGAAGCATTCCAGATCTTATTTGCAAAGTTTCTTGCTGATTCAACTTTTTCTGGGAAGAATCTTATATCATTTCCTGGTGCATTACCATTTACAAGCATAAATCTTAAAGCGTCTGCACCGTAAGTTTCGATTACATCTAGTGGATCTACACCGTTACCAAGAGATTTACTCATCTTCTTACCTTCAGAATCTCTTATGATTCCGTGGATTAATACATTTTCAAATGGAACTTCTCCCATGTTATGAATACCTGAGAAGATCATTCTTGCTACCCAGAAGAATATTATATCGTAACCTGTAACTAAAGTACTTGTTGGATAGAAATATTTTAAATCATCAGTTTTATCTGGCCAACCAAGTGTTGAGAAAGGCCATAGTGCTGATGAAAACCAAGTATCAAGCACATCTGTTTCTTGGTAAAGACTTTCTGAATTACATTTTGAACATGTTGTTGGAGTTCCTTCAGAAACTATTATCTCTCCACAATCCTTACAGTACCAAACTGGAATTCTATGTCCCCACCATAACTGTCTTGATATACACCAATCTTGAATGTTTTCCATCCAGTTAAAGTATGTCTTTTCAAATCTTTCAGGTATGAACTTTGTCTTCTTTTCCTTTACAGCATCTACTGCTGGTTTTGCTAAAGATTCCATCTTAACATACCATTGTTTTGATATTATTGGTTCTATAACTGTACTACATCTATCATGAGTTCCTACATTGTGAGTATGAGGCTTAATTTTCACTAAAAGTCCTTGCTCATCTAAGTCTTTAACCATTTGATTTCTAGCATCATATCTATCTAAACCTTGGTATTTACCACCTAATTCATTTATAGTACCTTTATCATCCATAACTCTTATTTGTGGAAGGTTATGTCTCTTTCCTACTTCATAGTCATTAGGATCGTGTGCTGGAGTTATCTTAACTGCTCCAGTTCCAAACTCTATATCAACATAGTCATCTGCTACTACTGGTATTTCTCTTCCTACTAGTGGAAGTATTAAAGTTTTTCCTATTAAGTGTTTAAATCTCTCATCATTAGGATTTACTGCAACTGCTGTATCTCCCAGTAGAGTTTCTGGTCTTGTTGTTGCAATTTCTAAGAATTCATCTGAATCTTTAACTGGGTATTTGATGTGCCAGAAGTTTCCTTCATGCTCTTCATATTCTATTTCAGCATCAGATAATGCAGTCTGACATTTTGGACACCAGTTAGTTATTCTATTTCCTTGGTATATAAGACCTTCATTATATAATTTTACGAATACATGTTTTACAGCTTTATTTAGATTTTCATCCATTGTGAAAGCTTCTCTTGTGAAGTCAGCAGAGCATCCCATCTTCTTAAGCTGAGTTCTTATTCTTTCTCTGTATTCATCAGTCCATTCCCAAACTTTTTCAAGGAAAGCTTCTCTTCCCATTTCTTTTTTCTTAAGGCCTTGCTTTAACAATTCATTCTCAACTTTAACTTCAGTAGCTATACTTGCATGGTCCTCTCCTGGAAGCCATAAAGTACTGAAGCCTTGCATTCTCTTAAATCTTATAAGCATATCTTGAAGAGTATTATCAAGTGCATGACCTAAGTGAAGCTTACCAGTTATATTTGGTGGTGGCATTATTATTGTATATGGCTTTTTATTTTCATCAACTTCTGGAGTAAAGTATTTTTTTTCCTCCCAAGTCTTATATAGTCTTTCTTCAAATTCTTTTGGATCATAGGTAGTTGCAATATTTTTTTCTTCTAGCATCTAAGTTCCTCCTTAATTTCCCGGTAAATAATTTTTCTAAATGTGATTTTTCTAAAGATTTATCATCTGCTATGAACTTTCATATCTGAGTTTTCTATATATACATGCTCTTAACAGTTATATAGTTGTGATAAATCTTACAAGTGAATAAATTCTATCTTTTATTGTTGTAAAAATTAGCAAAGCAAATAAAGTATTTTATCATTAAATGCTTACAATTTTTAAACAATAAAAAAAGAGCCTTCATCCATAAAAGGACGAAGACTCGCGGTACCACCTTTTTTCTCTCAACCTAAGTTAAGAGCTCTTTAACCTTTAACGATATCGCTACCGTCTCTACCTACTTTAGGAATTATATGCAAGCCATCAAAGTTTTTTATATCTACTATAGTACATATAAAACTATAACCTAGCATTTATTTAATTTCCTTTATTCAGCAGAGAAGCTCAAAAGCTACCTTCAAAGCACACCATACGAAAAACCTTACAGCCTACGGATTTTTCTCTCTAATTATGTTCTATGCCTTTACTCCTCTTTTTCAAAGCTTTTACATATAAATTATAGTAATATTATATTACAACATCATATTTTGTCAACTATTGAGATATTATTTTTTACTCGTTGCCACTTCTTCAAATATATCTTTCTTTATTTCTTCATTTTCTTTTAGATTTTTGAACGCTACAGAAAGCATTAATTTAATTCTGTTTAATTGATTAACTTCTGAAGCACCTGGATCATAGTCAACAGCGGTTATATTTGACATAGGATACTTATGTCTTATAGCTTTTATCATACCTTTACCTGTAACGTGGTTTGGAAGGCAAGCAAATGGCTGCATGCATATTACATTATTAACTCCACTCTCTATAAGTTCAAGCATTTCAGCTGTTAGGAACCAACCTTCTCCTGTTTGATGCCCAAGAGATAATATTGTTGATGCAAGTTCTCCTAATTCTTTTATATGCTTTGGAGGAGAAAATCTCTTACTTCTTACAAGTTCTTCCTTCATTGTATTTCTATATCTCTCCATAAACCATATAGCTGCATTAGATATCTCTCTTCCCATCTTACCAAATGATAAGTACTTAGACTTAAAGTCTTGATCATAAGCTGAGTAGAAGAAGAAATCAAGTAAATCAGGAACAACAGCTTCAGCCCCTTCTTCTTCAAGAAGATTAACTATATCATTGTTTGCAGTTGGGTGGAATTTAACAAGTATTTCTCCAACCACTCCTACCTTAGGCTTAACTACATCAGTTATTTCTAAATCATCAAATTCTCTTATTATATTCTTAACATTATTCTTAAATAATCTATGTCCACCTTTTATAACATTTTCCTTAGCTAGATTATTCCACTTCTCATATAGAGCATTAGCTGATCCCTTAACTTTTTCATACGGTCTAACTCTATATAGAACCCTCATTAAAAGATCCCCATAAACTAATGCCATAAGAGCCTTGTCTAAAAGCTTTGGAGTTATCTTAAAACCAGGCTGTGGTTCTAACCCTACTGCATTTAAAGATATTATTGGAATTCCTTGATAACCTGCTTCTCTTAATGCTTTCTTTAAGAAACCAACATAGTTAGTTGCTCTACATCCACCACCAGTTTGAGTTATTATAACAGAAGTGTTATTTGGATCATATTTTCCAGACTTAAGAGCATGAATCATTTGACCAACAACTATTATGGATGGATAGCAAGCATCATTATTTACAAATTTTAATCCTTCTTCAACAGCTTGTTTATCTGTAGAAGGAAGTACTTCCATATTATACCCACTTGCTTTAAAAGCTTCTTGAACTATTTCAAAGTGTATCGGCGACATTTGTGGAGCCAAAATTGTATGAGTCTTTCTCATTTCTTTAGTGAAAGGAACTGTATGATAGCTTGTATCTTCTTTGTGAGGAACATACCCATTTCTTTCTCTTTCTTCTAAAGCTGCTTTTAAAGATCTTATTCTTATCTTAATAGCTCCTAAATTATTTCCTTCATCTATCTTTAATACTGTATATATCTTACCATCACTTGCTAAAATCTCTTGAACTTGGTCAGTGGTTACTGCATCTAGCCCACATCCAAAAGAATTAAGCTGTATCAATTCAAGATTTTCTTGAGTAGCTACAAAGCTCGCAGCTGAATATAATCTTGAATGGTAAACCCACTGATCTACAACTCTAAGTGGTCTTTGGACTTTTCCTAAATGGCTTACACTATCTTCAGTAAGAACAGCCATTCCAAAGCTTGTAATAACATCTGGTATACCGTGATTTATTTCAGGATCTATGTGGTATGGTCTACCAGCAAGCACTATTCCTTTCTTACCAGTCTTCTCTAAGTATTCTAGTACTTCTTCACCTTTTGATTGAATATCTCTCTTATACTGCTCTCTTTCATCCCAAGCAGCATCGACAGCTTCTTTTGCTTCAGCAGCTGTTACTCCAAAGCTCTTAAATTCATCCTCAATTCTCTTATAAAGTCTTTCTTTATTGTTCAATGAGAAGAACGGATTCATAAAGTTTATATCCTTTTCCTTAATAACGTCCATATTATTTTTTATAACTTCTGGATAAGAAGTTACTATAGGACAATTGTAATTGTTGTTAGCTTCTTTAAACTCTTTTTGTTCAAAAGCAACACTTGGATAGAATATATTCTTTATTCCTCTTACTATTAACGCCTCTATATGTCCATGAACTATTTTTGCTGGATAACAAGCTGACTCTGAAGGTATTGATTCTATGCCCATTTCATAAATTTTCTTTGATGAAATTGGAGATAATTCAACTCTAAAGCCAAGCTTTGTTAGCATTGTGAACCAAAACGGATAATTTTCGTAGAAATTTAATACTCTAGGAACTCCTATTGTACCTCTCTTCGCTTCATCCTTCTTAAGTGGTCTATAGCTAAAGGTTCTTTTAAGTTTATAATCATATAAATTTGGTATATCATTCTTCTTCTTATCTTTACCTAATGGTCTTTCACATCTATTACCGGATATGTACTCTTCATCAGTAGAGAACTTGTTAATAGTTAAAAGACAGTTGTTTCCACAAAGCCCACATCTTCTTAAATCAGTGTCTATAGTAAAGCTTTCTAATTGTTCTTTTTCAAGAAGTGTTGTTTTTCTTCCTTCTTCTAATCTTTCCTTAGCTATTATTGCAGCTCCAAAAGCTCCCATAAGACCAGCTATATCAGGTCTCACAGCCTCTCTTTCAGACAGAAGTTCAAAGCCTCTAAGTACTGCATCATTATAGAAAGTACCACCTTGAACAATTATTTTCTTGCCTAGTTCTTTAGGATCTCTTATCTTTATAACTTTAAAAACCGCATTCTTTATTACCGAATAAGAAAGTCCAGCAGATATATCTCCAACAAAAGCTCCTTCTTTTTGTGCTTGTTTAACCCTTGAGTTCATAAACACTGTGCATCTTGAACCAAGGTCAACAGGCTGTTCAGATAAAACAGCTTCCTTAGCAAAATCAGCTATTTCCATATTTAATGAATTAGCAAAAGTTTCTATAAAAGATCCACAACCAGATGAACATGCTTCGTTTAGCAGGATACTATCTATTACCCCGTTCTTTATCTTAAAACATTTCATATCTTGTCCACCGATGTCTAATATAAAATCAACACCTGGTAAGAAATGTTCTGCAGCTTTATAATGCGCTATTGTTTCTATTTCACCTATATCTATATGAAGAGCTGCTTTAATTAAACTTTCTCCATAACCAGTAACAGTAGAATTCGCAATCTCAACATCTGCTGGAAGCTTTGAATATAGGTCATTTAATACGCCTATAACTCTATTTAAAGGACTGCCTTGGTTACTTCCATAATAGGAATAAAGTATCTCATTATTTTCACTAATCAATACCACTTTAGTAGTTGTTGATCCCGCATCAATTCCTAGGTAAGCCTTACCAGAGTAACTATCCAAGTCCCTCCTCTTTGCTGTAGCCTTATCATGTCTAGCTTTAAACTCATCATAATCTTTTTGATCTGCAAAAAGCGGTGCTAATCTTTCTATTTCAGTAGTTTGCATAGTCTTTATTTCACTAACTTTTTCTAACAACTTTTTATAAGATATTAGTTTATCTTCCTTAGATGATAAAGCTGCTCCCATAGCAACAAAAAGCTGTGAATTTTCTGGGAATATTATCTCTTCTTCTGTTAATTCTAAAGTTTCAATAAATCTTTGTCTAAGCTCTGATAAAAAGTACAGTGGTCCTCCTAAGAATGCCACCTTACCTCTTATTGGTTTTCCACAAGCAAGTCCACTAATAGTTTGAGTAACTACTGCTTGGAAAATCGAAGCTGCTATATCTTCTTTTCTAGCCCCTTCATTCAATAATGGTTGTACATCTGTTTTTGCGAAAACGCCACATCTTGCTGCTATTGGGTATATTACGGAGTGCTGTTTAGCCATATCATTTAAACCGCTTGCATCAGTTTTAAGCAGTGATGCCATTTGGTCTATAAAAGCACCTGTTCCACCTGCACAGCTTCCATTCATTCTTTGTTCCAAATTGCCATCAAAATATGTTATCTTAGCGTCTTCTCCACCAAGCTCAATTACAACATCTGTCTCAGGAATATAGCTTTCTACGGTTTTAGTACATGCAATTACTTCTTGTATAAAAGTTATATCAAGCCATTTGGAAACTGAAAGTCCACCAGAACCGGTTACATTTACAGTAACATCGACATCTTTTACATGCTTATAGCCATCTCTTATAAGTGCTATTATAGTACTTCTTATATCTGAAAAATGCCTCTTATACTTGCTGTAGACTATGTTATCTCTGTTATCAAGCAACACCATCTTAACAGTTGTAGAACCAACATCAAGTCCCATATGAAACTTTGTCATATTCTCATCTCCAAACTAATAATAATAAGTAAATATAAATAATATCATTATTATATTATAAAATATTTTTGTTAAATATGTAAGTAATATTTTTTTTACATGAATATTCTTATATCCTATGTCAATAATTATTAAAGAGAATAATTACATTTGTTGTAAAAGTATTGGAGGATTTTTATGAGTAGTTTTGTTAAAGGCAATGAACTTTATAACAATAAAAATTATGGGGAAGCCCTCTCCTATTATATCAAAGCTATAGAAGAAAAGGACAATGAACCTTATTCCTACTACAACGCAAGTGTTTGCTATATAAAGCTTAAGGATTTCTCGAGAGCAATTGATATGCTTACCAAAGCCATTGACTTAAATTTAGACGCCAAATATTTTTTCAACTTAGCTTATTGCTATTCTATGATTAATAGTCCTCAAAAAGCACTACGTTATTTCAATATGGCTTGGGCATTAGATAACAGCGACAAGGATTGTGAAAAAGCAATTAATTTAATTGTTAATAAATACAAAAAAGCACCTTAATGTTAGGTGCTTTTTACCATTCTCCTGCAATTTTCTCTATTTTATGATCGTTATAAAATCTTTTAGAATCAAAATAATTTCCAGCTTTATAAAAAGTAGTATCTACCGTAATCCAACGACTTTCTTCTTTTATATAAACTTCATTCCAAGCATGATTTACCCATTGTTCTCCATTATATCCTTGACCTATGACTAACCTTACCTTAAGGTTAGCAGCTCTTGCCATTGCAACATAAAGACACGAGTAATCAAAGCAAATCCCTGTTCTTGTTTCGTAGGTAGGTATAGCTCCAGACTGTACTCTAAAGTTATTACTAAGTATTTCATTAGCTTTATTATCATCATATTCTATATTTGTACCAATCCAAGAGTACAAAGACTTTGCTTTCTCTTTGTCGCTACTTTTAAATCGGGTAAGTTTTAAAGCCTCCTGATTTATTGTTTCATTTGATTTAATCCCCTGCTCTAATGTTACACCATTATAATAAACTACTTCTCTTGCATTTGTGCTCTTGCTACTATTTTTACTATTTTGATTTTCATCAACTTTTACTACCTTTATTTTAAGAGAGTCATTTAAAACTCTTGGTATTTCTTTGACTATAGGAGAAGTTGTAATCGGGTTTATAACATTCTTGCTTATAGTCTTATATATAGCACTTCCATTGATTGATTTCTTTATTTCACTAGGAAAATCAAGATAGTTGATAAAATTCAAAGATATACAAACAACTATTAAAAATATAATAGCTCGTGGTAACGCAAATATAGCTCCTATAAAACCCCTAAATACGTTTCCTTTTTTCTGTGAGTACCTACTTAAGATATCTATAAATGGTTGTACAGTGAACTTATTAAATATCCTTATTAAAATAAATATTATATTATATACTAAATAAATTATAATCAGAAATACTGCATAATAGCTTATCTGCCTGTATCCATTCAATATAGTATCTAAGTAATCTGATAAGCTACTCAAGTAATCTACTATCTTCGGTAATAATTCTTGTTTAGAACAATAAACTACAGCAAGAACTATTGATAAAAATAGAGCAATACTTTTTTCTATATCAAGTATTTCTTCCATAGCATCTTCTGAACTAAACTTGTTTACAAAACCTGCTATCACAGGTATCACAAACACAGCTATAAGTATAAGATTTGTGGTATTAAAATTCATAATCATCTACTCCAAAAATTGATCAGTTCTCATTATCTTCTTTATCAATCTATTAATCATATCAAATTCATATCCCTTAGATGCCATAAATCTAAATAATTTTTGTGATATTTTTAATGTGTCCGATTCTCTCTTTATTAATGAGTCGTACTTTTTTTTACATAGTGTATAGGCGCCTTCTTCTTCTATCTCTGTATCCACATTACTTATTTTATCCTTTAATAGTTCCTCTGAAACACCTTTTCTTAATAAACTATAATAAATTTTATTCTTTCCTTGATTTCCAATCTTATCTTTTAAATACATTTCAGTATATAATTTATCATCTAAAAAATTGTATTCTTTCAAAAAGTCCAGTGTTCTCTTAATCAGATTTTCTGGAAAAGCTTTTGCTATTAATTTATCTCTTATCTCTTTCTCCGTCTTATAAGCTCTTTCAATTGTCTTTAATGCAGCATTTTTACATTTAATAAAATCTTCTTCTTCGATTATTGTTTTGATTTTCTCTACATCAACTTTCTCATCTTTTCTAAGTCCGTATCTATAGATTAACTCTGCATCACAGCCGAAAGAAAATTCTTCATCGATAAATACATTTACTCTTTTAGGGTTCTTTTTTTGTACTTCAATACCGGTGATTTTACTCATCTATATCCTCTGCTTCCTTATCTGCGTCTGATCTTAAAATATGAATTGTAGGATTATTAAAAACCTTTCTTGCAATATCATATAAATCCACATTTTCGATATGATTAAGCCTTTCCATATCATGTATAAATTCATCTATTGGTTCTTCTTCAAGAACTTGATTAAGTACATAATTTGAGAGTTCTGAACTATCATCTAGAGTAGACACAACTGCAGTTTTATGCACCTTTTTCATTAGCTCAATTGTACTCTTAGGAAAAGGAATTTCCTCAGTTTTTATCTTTTCTATGCAGTCATTTATAGCATCAAGGGCTTCCTCTATATTTTCATCTTCAACTGAAGTAAAGATATATAGAGTTCTAATATCATTTCCTAAATCTAAATTAGTATATATATCGTATGCAAGTCCTCTTTCCTCTCTAAGCTCTCTAAATAGTATAGAATTAGCACTTTCACCAAACTTGTGATTAAGAATCTTTAGAGCTAATTCTTCATCCTTATCTATATTGTCTAAAGTATACAAATATGTTATCGTACTTAACTCTATATCCCTTTTATACGTAGTTACGGTAACTTCCTTATTTTTTTCAAATTCTATCTTATCTCTATGATTTAAGGTACCATTCCAAACACCAAAGAATTTAGAAATAATTGATATAGCCTCTTCATGATCGTAGGACGAAACAATTGTTATTGTAGTATTCTCTGGAGTATAAAATTTCTTATAAAAACTAAGTAAATCATCTTTAGTGAACCTACTTACACTTTCTTCATCTCCACTTATCTCATATCTTAAAGGACTATACTCAAAAGCAATTTCATTGATTCTCTTGAAACTCAAATCTTCAATATCATCTTTACTGGTTTTTATTTCAGCTAAAATGACACCTCTTTCCTTCTCTAGTTCATCTTTGTCAAAGGTTGATTCTATAACCATATCTCCAAGAAGTTCTATTGCTTTCTCAATCTCCTCCTGAAGGCAAGTTACGCTATAAACAGTAGAGCAAAAATCAGTGTATGCATTATATTCTCCACCTAAAAACTCTAACTGGTCATTCAAAGTTTTATTATCTCTTGTCTTAGTTCCTTTAAACAACATATGTTCAATGAAATGGGCTACCCCTTTTTCATTTACTCCCTCATTTAATGAACCAGCCTTAACCCCTACATTTATTGAAGCAAGTTGTGTATCTTTTTTTATGGTTATTACATTAAGCCCATTGCTAAGCTTTGTAGCCTTACTATCTAAATTCAATTTATACATTAAAAATCTCCATTTCTCATTAACGCTCAAGTTTATATTTAAATATACATATACCTCTTCGTAATAAATTTATGTTTCTAGACTCTATTCTATAATTTTAAAAAGTTATGAAATTATTTTTTACTCAATTGATACACATTTATATAGTTCCAACTACAACTTTTAATCTGTACATTTATAAACCCCCACGAAGGCGATATTCTCAAACAAGTATATTTTAAGCTTTGTCTCATGAACTCTTTATCTTTACATTTTATAATAATATCAATATAAACTCAATTATAATATTATTTGAATAAATAGATTCATTGTCTATATATTGACACATTTCTTAGGTATAATAAATTTGTAATAGTTTCAAGGAGGTTTAATTATGGGGTTAACATTACTTATTGTCGAAGATGAAATAAGAATTCGATTTCTCTTAAGGGATTATTTTTTAAAAGAGAACTTTAAAATATTTGAAGCAAAGAATGGTAAAGAAGCATTAAACATATATTCTGAAGAAAAAATCGACCTAGTGATCCTAGATATAATGATGCCAGAACTTAATGGGTTCGAAGTATGCAAAAAAATACGAGAGGTTTCTACAACTCCTATAATAATGCTTACTGCTCGTAGTGAGGAAGATGATAAATTATTAGGCTATGAACTTGGTGCAGATGATTATGTAACAAAACCTTTTAGTCCAAAAGTTTTAGTAGCCAAAGTAAAAGCTCTTTTAAAAAGAACTAGTAATAAAACGGATACAAATATAATGGATTATGATGGTCTTAGGATAAATAAAATTTCACATGAAGTTACGGTCTACGATAAAACTATAAATTTATCACCAAAAGAATTTGATCTATTGATTTACTTAGTTTCAAATGAAGGCATTGCCCTTACAAGAGATCAGATCTTAGATAGTGTGTGGGGCATTGATTATTATGGGGATTTAAGAACTGTAGATACAAATATTAAGAGATTAAGAGAAAAACTTTTGGATAAATCTGAATTCATAACTACTGTTAGAGGAAGTGGTTATAAGTTTGAGGTGAAAGAATGAAGCAAAGTATATCAAAAAGAATTTTCGTTATCACCTTTGGTCTAATAATAGCTTTAATGGTTGCTGCTGCTTTGTTTCAGATGTTTTTCTTTGAGCGCTTTTATACTGATAAAAAAACGAATCTACTGGTAGCTAGTGTAGAAAGCTTTAAAGATTCATACTCAGGTACCACTAATAGAAACGCAATAATCAGTGGATTAAACAATTTACAGTATAGTGCTAGTGCTCAGGCAGGTATTTATTCGTCAAATGGTCTCCCTATGTTTGGTTCAGATCAAAGCTTAGATGTAACAAGTAGTATTTTTAATTCGCTTATTAGCCCAGACAATATTTCTGATATTTTTAGTTCAGGAAAAACTCTAAGCCAAGTTTATGACGATAAAAAGCACAATATAAAACATATAGTAGTAATAACACCTATGTCTATTAACACGAAAAATGACTCAATATTAATAACGGTTTATTCTTTCCAGAGCATTAAAGAAGCCTCTTCGATAATAGGACAGTTTTATAAATATATATTTATTGCCTTGATTTTTATAGGTCTTATACTGTCTTTTATATACTCAGATTTAATATCAAAACCATTGAAAAGGCTTAATAAGGTTGCTCGTAAGATGTCTTCTATGGATTTTACTGAAAAATGTATAGCAGATAGGGAAGATGAGATAGGTGACCTTGCTAAAACACTTAACTTTTTATCAGAAAACTTATCTAACGCTTTAACTGACTTGAGAACAAAAAACCAAAAATTACAGGCTGATATAGAGAAAGAACGTAAACTGGAAAAAATTCGTAAAGACTTTATTGCTGGGGTTTCACATGAATTAAAGACCCCAATAGGAATTATCGAAGGATATGCGGAAGGATTAAAGGATAATATTGTTGATGGAGAGGCTAAGGATATATACCTAGACATAATAATTGATGAATCTAATAAAATGAATAAATTGGTTATGGATATGCTTGAACTCTCAAGACTTGAATCGGATAGCAACAAACTACAAATAGATACCTTTGATATAATAGCTCTTACTAACGAAATACTATTTAAATACTCAAACAATTTTGCAGAAAAAAACTTAAAAATAAATAAATCTTATTCTGATGAAAATATTATCATGGTTATTGGTGATGAATTTAAGATAGAAAGTGTTATAACAAACTTTATAACTAATGCCATAAAATACACTAATGAAAACGAAAGTATAAATATATTTATAGGTGTTGATAACACAAAAGCTTTGTTTTCCATCGAAAACACAGGTGCTTTCTTGCAAAAAGATGATTTAGAGAAAGTTTGGGTTCAATTTTATAGAGTTGATAAGGCGAGAAGTCGCTCTGAAGGAAGTAGTGGTCTTGGCCTTGCGATTGTTAAGCAGATGCTTACACAACATAATAGTACCTTCGGAGTAAGAAACACCGCAAATGGCGTTGAATTTTTCTTTGACTTGAATTTAGCTAACAGTAGCACAACCGAAGCTGAATAAAACATTGATAATTTATAGGTATAAAGCCATACATATTGAGAGATATATTTTCTCATTTATGTATGGCTTATTATGTTAAATCATTCCGCCATCCACTGTGAGTATTTGACCTGTCAAGTAAGAGGATTGTTCTGAGCATAGAAAACTTACCACTTCGGCAACCTCATTCCCTTCACCAAATCTGCACATTGGTATCTCATCTATGAGTATGTTCTTTTCTTCTTCTGAAAGCCACCTATTCATCGATGTATTTATAACTCCAGGTGCTACCCCGTTAACTCTTATCTTAGATGGTGCTAGTTCCTTTGCTAAGGCTTTAGTAAAACTGTTTACCGCTCCCTTAGTAGCACTATAAATAGCCTCACAAGCTGCACCTGACTGCCCCCATATTGAAGAAATATTGATAATAATACCTTTACCTTTACTTAGAAAATGTGGAATTACAAACTTTGATGTATACATTACACCCTTGATATTAGTATCTATCAGTCGATCTATTTCATTTTCATTCATATCCATCAATAATCCAATATAGGAAACACCTGCATTATTTATAAGAATGTCAATTTTGCCAAAGGTTTGGTACGTAAATTCTATAAGCCTTTGAGCTTCTGAATATATTCCTACATTGCTTTGAAATGCTACTGCATAACCACCATTTTCTTTTATAAAGCTAACAACTTCTTCTGCTCCTTCATGGTCCCTATTATAATTGACCACAATTGACGCACCTTTAGCAGCTAAATTTATTGATATGTCTTTTCCGATACCTTTTGAGGCACCAGTTACTATAACTACTTTTCCGTTTAAATCATTCATAAAATATTCACCTTCAAAATCTATATCTAGCTTTAAAACAACCAAAGTTGACTATCATTCACTATAATACTTCTCTTATAATTCTTTCCGCATTTTTATAAAATATCTTTTCAACATCGTCATAAGAAAAATTATTTTTTAGAAGAGCATCTGATAATTTTCCCATTTCACTTGCATCTTTTATTTCAACTTCATTTTCTATTCCATCAAAGTCGCTACCTAAAGCTATACAATCTATTCCACCAATTTTTTTTATGTGCTTAATATGCTCTACCATATCATCTATTTTGGTAGTCTTACTCTTACCTACAAAACCGCTGCAGAAGTTTATTCCCATTACCCCTCCTGCTGTACTTAGTATCTTAATCATCTCATCTGTTAAATTTCTAGTATGGTTTCTTATGGCTCTAGAATTTGAATGAGATGCAACAAAAGGTTTTGTTGAATACTTAGCAACATCAAAAAATCCACCATCAGATAAATGTGAAACATCTATAATGATTCCAAGATCATTCATTTTTTTAACCACTTCTATACCAAATGGTTTCAATCCCTTATCTGCATATTCTTTTTTGCAATGTGGATATCCAATTTCATTTTCAAAATTCCAAGTCAAGGTTATTAATCTAATCCCCATATCATAGAATTCTTGCAGATTATTTATATCACCAGCTATTGCTCCACCTTCTTCTATAGTTATAAAAGCTCCTAGTTTATTTTCATTCTGACATTTTAAGTACTGATCATAATTTCTAACTAAAGCTATATCAGATTTATTTTCATTTAATTCACTAACCAATCTTTTATACATATCAATGCAATCATTTTTTAAATCCCCACATTGATCTTTCTCTAAGAATAATGCAAAGAATTGAGCTTTAGCATTGCCAGCCTTTAATTTCATAATATCAACTGAAAACTGATTTTCTTTTAACTTAGCCTCATTATCATTAAATAGTTTTAATGCTGTATCACAATGTAAATCAATGAAATTCATACAATCACTCCCTTTTATATTATTTTATCACTTTAAAGCTAAAGATGTACCTGTTCAAAGTATAATCAATTAAAATAAAAACTTTCATCACCTTTATAACCACTTAATTTCAACAATACTATTAAACATATCCTATTATACTAATTATAAATAAATATGAACCACTGTAGCTTTAATTAATCACATAAGTCTTCCTACAACTTCAGGAGACTATATGAGTATTCAGCTACAATGGTTCACTAATCAGCTTAATAAAAATTACTTATATAATGGATATTTATCACAAAGTACTTTTACTTTTTCCTTTGCAACAGAAAGATCTCCATCTTTATTTGTTATAACGTAGTCAATTATTTCTGCAATTTCTTTCATATCTGCTTCAACAAAACCTCTTGTTGTAACTGCAGGAGTTCCTATTCTTACTCCACTTGTTACAAATGGGCTTCTAGTTTCGTTTGGCACTGTATTCTTATTTACTGTTATACCTATAGTATCAAGAAGTATTTCTGCTTCTTTACCTGTTATGTCTTTATTACTTAAATCTACAAGTAATAAGTGATTATCAGTACCGTTAGATACCAGTTTAAATCCTCTAGCTATTAACTCTTCGCCAAGAACCTTAGCATTTTTTATAACTTGAGTTGTATATTCCTTAAATGAAGGCTCTAATGCTTCTTTGAAGCAAACGGCTTTCCCTGCAATTATATGCATAAGTGGTCCACCTTGCATTCCAGGGAAAATAGTTTTATCAATATCCTTTGCATACTTTTCCTTACAAAGAATTAGTCCACCTCTTGGACCTCTTAGAGTCTTATGAGTTGTTGAAGTAACAAAATCAGCATATGGAACTGGTGATGGATGAGCTCCTGTAGCTACAAGTCCAGCAATATGAGCCATATCCACCATTAAGTATGCACCAACTTCATCAGCAATAGCTCTGAATTTCTCAAAATCAAGAGTTCTTGAATATGCGCTTGCTCCAGCAACTATCATTTTTGGTTTGCAGTCTAAAGCAATCTTTCTAACTTCTTCATAATCTATTGTTTCAGTAGTTTTATCTACTTTATAAGATACAAACTTAAACAACTTTCCAGAAAAATTCACTGGTGATCCGTGAGTTAAATGTCCTCCATTGCTAAGATCCATCCCTAAAACTGTGTCTCCAGGATTTAACACTGAAAAATATACAGCCATGTTTGCTTGAGAACCTGAATGTGGCTGTACATTAGCATGTTCAGCTCCAAAAAGTTTTTTTGCTCTTTCTCTTGCTATCTCTTCTACTTCGTCTACTACGTGACATCCACCATAGTATCTTTTACTTGGATATCCTTCAGCGTATTTGTTAGTTAGATACGATCCCATGGCTTCCATAACCGCTTCACTAGTAAAATTTTCAGAAGCTATAAGTTCTATTCCATTTTGTTGTCTATGTAGTTCTTTTTCTACAAGATCATATATATCTTTGTCATTGTTTCTTAAATTATTAAAATCCATTCAATCACCCCAATTTCTTTCGTTTATATTGATTATATGTTTTAATAAGAATTTAATCAATATAACCAGTTAATAAAAATTGTAATGAAAACATTTTCACCTATAGATATTGTCAAAATATCTCATTAATACTATTTTAGGTATTTCAATCCTGCTACTAAAAGCAGGATAAGCATTAAAAATTTTATAATTAAATTTGCCTATGGTTAATTATTATTTAAATCTTAGCTAAACAATTAAGTTCCTACAATATATATGTTATAATACAACTGGTGTAGTTTTAGCATAATTATTTCAGGACGTTACCTTTAATTATACTGCTCAGAAACCGCTAATAAATTTGGTTATAAGACTAAGCAAAAATTAAACTTTAATAAATGTACCTGTTATAAATTCCTGTAACACCGTTAATATTAAAATATTACTAATAATCAATTATAAAATTTCAATGAGGTTATTATGGACATAAATAAAATTTTACATGTTGCTACCTTCGCTGGCCAAATTATACTAGAGAGCGGTGGCGAAACTTACAGAGTTGAAGAAACCATTTGGAGAATATGCAAAGCTTTCGGAGTAGAATATGCTGAAAGTTTTGTTACACCAACAGGTATAATGTCTTCTGTTTCAGACGAAAATCATGAAACAACCTCTCTTATAAAGAGAATCCATAGAAGAACTGTTAACCTAGAAAAAATCTCTAGAGTTAATGATCTTTCCAGAAATATAAAAACTTTAAATCTTACAGTTGATCAATTTTATAACGAGCTTATCAATATTGAGAATGGAAAAAGATATAGCGCTCCTGTAACCATATTTTTCTCTGCCTTAGGTGCTGCTGCATTTTCCATATTATTTGGGGGAAATATTAAGGATTTTGTTTCTGCCTTTATCATTGGAGTTATCATAAAGTTATTTTCAAATCTCTGCAGTGAACTTAGCATAAATGACTTCTTTATTAATAGTATAAGCGGCTCTATAGTTGCAGGTATGGCTCTAATTTTAGTTAGTGAAGGTATAGGTTCCAACGTAGATAAGGTTATAATAGGTTCAGTAATGTTACTAGTCCCAGGTCTAGCTATAACAAATGCTATACGAGATACAATTGCTGGCGACTTAGTTTCTGGACTTACACGAGCTGCCGAAGCATTCTTAATAGCTATTTCTATCGCTGTTGGCACCGGTGTTGTGCTTATTCTTTGGTTTAATAAGTTTGGGGGTATATAATATGTTGTTTAAAGAAACTATAGCGGCTTTTATTGCTACCTTCGGATTTGGTATAATCTTTAATATAAAAGGAAAAAACTTAATTTTTTCTTCTATCGGTGGTATGATAAGCTGGATAATTTACAAACTTGCTCTGCAGAAAACTGGTTCAGATATAGCTGGTTTATTTATTTCATCAATTGTATTCAGTGCTTATTCTGAAGCATGTGCTAGAATACTTAAAACTCCAGTTACAACAATAGTTATTTGTGCACTCATACCTCTTGTACCAGGCGGAGGAATGTATTATACAATGTACGAAGCTATTAGAGGGGATATGAATAAATCTTTTCAAACTTTAGCTACAACTTTAGCAAGCGCTGGAACGTTAGCACTTGGAGTAATATTTGTTTCAACAATTACGAGGTTGATCAGTTCTGCTAGACATCATTATATGGAGATAGTGGATAAAAACAGAAGACCTTATTGACTTAAATCACCAAAAATAGGCATCCCCTAAGGAATGCCTATTTTTTATTAATTATTTTTATCAAATTACTTCATAAAGGTATTGATTGTCTTAATCAACTGCTGTAGACCTTCTTCTGCTTCTGAATCATTTGGAATACCCATACAATTTCTAGCATAATCCTCTATAATTAATGCACCAACTTTATTTATAGCTGCTCTAATGGCTGCTATTTGTATAAGAACGTCAGGGCAACATACATTTTTATCTATCATTCCATGAATACCTTTAACCTGACCTTCTATTCTTCTTAGCCTTACTAATATATCCTTTTTAAGTTTCTCACTTTTTTCATCTACAACATCATCAATTATTTCATCCATAATATATCACTCCTGTTAGTATACCAGTATACGGTATATATTGTATCATCTGCCCCTCTTTTATACAATAAATAACTTCTTTAATACAATAATTGCTTTTAAAAATATTATTTTTTGCACACAGAGAAAAATAACTCCAATAGTAAATATTGAAGTTATTTTTTATATCATCCACTGCTTTAATTTATAGCAGTTTATTTTTCACTTTTTACAGTTGCAATTCCAAGCTCAGTTAATTGTTTTTCATCCACAACATTAGGAGCCTCAGTTAAATAACAGAATGCATTTTGATTCTTAGGGAATGTTATAACATCTTTTATGTTATCAGTGCCAGCTAAGAACATTATCATTCTATCAAGACCAAATGCTAATCCGCCGTGAGGTGGTGGTCCGAATTTAAAGGCTTCAAGTAAGAATCCAAACTTTTCCCAAGCTGATTCAGTTGTAAAGCCTAGAGCTTCAAACATCTTTTCTTGAAGTTTAGTGTCATGGATTCTTATAGATCCTCCACCAAGTTCTTCTCCATTTAGAACTAAGTCATAAGCCTTAGCTCTAACTCTTCCTGGTTCAGAAGTTAAGAATTCTATATCTTCATCCATTGGCATTGTGAACGGATGATGTGCTGCAAAGTATCTTCCTTCTTCTTCATCATACTCGAACAGTGGGAATTCAGTTATCCAAGTAAAGTTAAATTCATTTTTATCCTTTATTAAATCAAATTTCTTAGCAAGTTCAAGTCTTAATTGACCTAAGCTTTGGAATACTACAGAGTTTCTATCTGCAACAATTAATATTAAATCGCCATCTTCAGCGTTCATTGTATTGATAATATTTTTAAGTTCATCTTCCTTTAAGAACTTAGCTATTGGAGATTTAACTTCGCCTTCTTTAAGTTGAATCCAAGCTAATCCTTTAGCTTTAAATGTCTTAACGAATTCACCTAATCTGTCTATATCTTTTCTTCCCATAGAAGCTCCGCCTTTTAAGTTAAGAGCTCTAACAGATCCGTTATTTGCTATTGCATCAGCAAACACTTTAAATTCTGCAAATTTAACAACCTCAGTAAGATCAGTAATCTCCATACCAAATCTTAAATCTGGTTTATCTGACCCGTATTTCTCCATACCTTCTTTAAAAGTCATTCTCTTTATTGGAAGTTTAACTTCAACACCTAAAACTTCTTTAAATACATGAGCTATTAAGCCTTCATTTAATGCCATTACATCATCAGCTTCAACAAAGCTCATCTCTAGGTCAACTTGAGTAAATTCAGGCTGTCTGTTTGCTCTTAAGTCTTCATCTCTAAAACATTTAGCTATTTGGAAGTATTTATCAAACCCTGAAACCATTAAAAGTTGTTTAAATAACTGTGGTGATTGAGGTAATGCATAAAACATTCCTGGATAATTTCTTGAAGGCACTAAATAGTCTCTAGCTCCTTCAGGAGTTGACTTTGTAAGAATTGGAGTCTCAACTTCTAAGAAACCATTATTATCTAGAAAATCTCTTATAGCCTTAGTAGCTCTGTGTCTTATCTTGAATATATTTTGCATATCAGGTCTTCTTAAATCAAGATATCTATATTTTAATCTTATATTTTCAGCTGCATCTAAATTTTCTTTTATATATATAGGTGGAGTTTCTGACTCAGATAATATCTTTATGTACTCAGCCTTAAGCTCTACCATACCAGTTGGAATATTGTTGTTTGGGGCTTCTCTTTTTACTACCTCACCAGTAACAGCAATACAGTATTCTGATCTTATACTACCAGCTTTGTTAAATGCTTCACTGTTTATCTCATCTCCAAAAACAACTTGAAGTATACCTGTTCTATCTCTTAAATCTACAAATTCTAATCCGCCTAAATTTCTTCTTCTTTGAACCCATCCCATCACTGTTATGTTTTCGCCTATATTACTTTCTCTTACTTCGCCACACATTATGGTTCTTTTTAATCCTTGTAACGCTTCACCCATGGTGTATCCTCCTATTGCTCTTTTATTAATTTAGCTAAGAAATCTAAATCAGTAAGATTTACAATACTTTCTTCGCCATTGCTCATGTTTTTAAGTTTTGCAGATTTATTAGCAATTTCATCTTCACCTAGTATTAAAGTGAATCTTGCTCCTATTTTATTAGCATATTTCATTTGAGCTTTTACACTCTTCTTCATATGATCACATTCACAGTATATTCCATATTTTCTTAAATCGCAAATCAATTTTAGTGCTTCAAAATTAGATTTTTCCCCAATAGATCCAACAAATAAGTCAATATAATTTGGTTTTGGAATTTCTACATCTTGATTTTCTATTATCATAAGAAGTCTTTCAAGCCCTAATCCAAATCCAAACGCAGGCATTGAAGGACCGCCAATTTCTTCAATCAGCTTATCATATCTTCCTCCACCACAAACTGTTAATCCATCATGGATTATTTCAAAAACTGTTTTTGTATAATAATCTAAGCCTCTTACAATTTTAGGATCAACATTATATTTTATTCCCAATGCATCTAAGTACCCTTTTAAGTTATCAAAATGAGTACTGCACTCTTCACAAATAAAGTCTAGTATAACTGGAGCCTTTTCAGTGATTCCCTTACACTTGTGTTCTTTACAGTCAAGTATTCTCATAGGATTTCTTTCAAATCTAGTTTTACAAGTTGCACAAAGATTATCGTGATTTTCCTTAAGATACTCTTTAAGTGCATTATTAAACTTATCTCTACAGTGAGGACAACCTAAACTGTTTATATTTAAACTAAGATCATTCAGTCCAAATTCTCCTAAAGCTCTCATTGCAAGTGATATGATTTCCGCATCTATAGATGCTTCTTTAGACCCAAATACTTCTATACCATATTGATGAAACTGTCTTAATCTTCCTTTTTGAACATTTTCATATCTAAATGCAGGAGTAAAATAATAAAGCTTTGTAGGCTGTGCATCTGCATACAGGCTGCTTTCAATAAAAGCTCTAACTGCTGGCGCAGTTCCTTCTGGCTTTAAAGTTACACTTCTTCCACCTTTATCTTCAAAAGTGTACATTTCCTTTTGAACGATATCAGTAGTCTCTCCAACCCCTCTTAAAAATAGTTCCGTATGTTCAAACATAGGAGTTCTTATTTCTCTAATACCATATTCTTTTGATAATTTTCTAAACTTCTCTTCTACATAATGCCATTTATATGCGTCACTTGGCAGCATATCCTTTGTTCCTTTAGGTGCCTGTATTGATGACATGTTACTACCTCCAAAACTAATATAATGTGTTAAATAAGGCTATTTTACCTTCTATCATTTCGTCAATTCTATTTATATATTCTTTAACATCCTTAACATTTCCAAAGCGCTCTATTCTATTTTCATCCAAGAATACCACTTTTGAGACAGCATCTGCCCCTAAGGCTATTATGGTTTGACTATCTTCAATCATTTGAATATTATATATACATTCTTTATCAGCTTTTGAATACCCTACATTCTCCATATTGCCAACCATATTTTTTTGCCTATACATATAGTATGGGTGCATATCTAAATCTTCAGCCAACCTTTTTGTTTCTTTGTACATTTTATTTAGTTCTTCTTGCCTCGGAATATGAATGGTCTGTTTTAAAACTAGGTTCTCATGCAATCTGGAACTTCTCTTTATAGACATTCCATGTACAGTTAAGCTATCTGGTTCTAGCTCAAGAATTCTTCTATAGGTATTTTCTACTTCTTTCAAGCCTTCATTTGGCAAGCCAACAATAATGTCCATATTTATATTATCAAAACCTAAACTTCTAGCAAGATTAAATTTATCTATTACATCTGCTACAGTATGATTTCTACCGATTTCTTTTAAAGTAGAATCATTCATAGATTGAGGGTTTATACTTATTCTGTCTACTGAGTATTTCTTCATCGATTGAAGTTTCTTAGCAGTTATGCTATCAGGTCTTCCACACTCTACTGTAAACTCTTTAATATTCTTATCTAAAACAAAACTTTCATAAACTTTCTTCATTATGTCTTCAAACTGATCATCATCTACTGCTGTAGGTGTCCCCCCACCAAAATATACGGTTTCAATAATCAATTCTTTACGATCAACGTACTCTTTAATTGCTTCAATCTCTTTTGATAAAGCTTCTAGATAAGGATCTACTTGTTTTTTACATCCTCCTATAGGATTAGATGCAAATGAACAATACAAGCATCTTGTAGGACAAAATGGCATCCCAACATATATGCTAACGGTTTTTGAATCCTTATTTACGAACTTCTCTTCGTATTTAGCCACCTCAATACATAGTTCAGCCTTCTCTTTTTCCACCAAAAATTCATCAGAATAATGCTTAACTATTTCCGCTTCTGAAACACCTTCGTTTATAAGCTTCAATGCTCTCTTACTAGGCCTTATCCCAATCATTGTTCCCCATGGGTACTTTTCTCCAGTAAGATTTGATAAAGCAGTAAAAATACTTTTCTTTATTTCTTCCTTTTTACCGTCTTTTATATTTCCTTCAAAAAGAATTTCTTGGTCTTTAAGTAATTCCATATAATCACCATTTATAGACACGCAGAAATCTTCACCTTCCTTAACAAAAGAAATGTCTTGAAAGGTGAAGAAAATATTAAACATTTGATATACATCATATCTATACTTTTCATCATTTAGTTTTATCTTAATTTCCATATGTGCTCCTAACATAAAGGTATAAACTATTCTAAAAATGGATTATTACTTCTTTCAAATCCTATTGTAGTAGTATCACCATGACCTGGCAATACTCTTACAGAGTCATCTAAAACCAAAAGCTTTTCTGTGATGCTATTTATCAAAGTAGCAAAATCTCCACCAGTAAAATCAGTTCTACCTATTGACTGCTGGAATAAAGTATCACCAGAGATAAGTATATCACCGATCAAGAAGCTTATTCCACCTGGAGTATGACCTGGTGTATGTATACACTTAATCTTAATCCCTGCAAATTCTAATTCTTGATCATCTTCAAGATAGTGATTAGCCTTTGGTAAATTGCCAAAAACATAAGTGTTTTTTAGTATAAGTTCTTCTTCAATTTCATTTATATAAAATTCAACTCCATACTTATCCATAATGTCTACAACTGCACCAACATGGTCAAAATGCCCATGGGTTATTAGAATTACTACTGGCTTTATATTTTTAGAATCTATAAAATCTATTATCTTTTCACTATCTGCGCCTGGATCTATAATAATTCCTTCATTAGTCTCGTCATTTACGACTATATAGCAATTTTCAAGATTTGAACCAACTGGAATTCTAGCTATATTCATATCAAGACCTCCTTAAAAATTCTTTTTACTATCAAGTATTAATGTTACTGGCCCATCATTTAATATCTGAACCTTCATATCTGCACCAAATATTCCTGTTTCTACTTTTATATCTTCACTTTTGCACATGTCAACAAATATATCATAAAGCTTTTTCGCTTCTTCTCCACCAAGTGCTTCCATGAAATTAGGTCTTCTTCCTTTTCTACAATCACCGTACAAAGTAAACTGAGAAATCAAAAGGAGTTCACCATTTACCTCCTGAAGAGACTTATTCATCTTTCCATTTTCATCTTCAAATACTCTAAGATTTATGATTTTGTCCTTTATGTATTTTAGATCATCGACATTATCATCTTTACTTATGCCTAAAAGCACATTAAAACCAGTAGCTATTTCGCCAACCAGATTGTTATCAACAGTAACAGAAGAGCTCTTTACTCTTTGAACAACTGCTCTCATTCCATCACATCCTATTTAACTATTCATTCTATATACATCTAAAACGCCTTTAAGTTTTCTTATCTTTCTCATTAGTTCTTTAAGTTGTTCTACATTATCTATCTTAACCTTAATATTTATTAAAGCTGTATTAGTCTTAGTGGAATTTGCATTCAGCCCATTTAAAGGAAGCTTTGATTCTGTAATCACAGTCATGATATCAGCAAGGAGTCCATCTCTATCTTCTGACCTAACTTGAATCTCAGCAGTATAAGCACCTTTTGCTCCACCCCAGTTTACCTCAACTATCTTTTCTGGTTCTTCATTCATTATTGTTTTAAAGTTTGTGCAATCTTTTCTATGTACTGAAATACCTCTACCTCTTGTAATAAATCCAACTACTTCATCGCCAGGTACAGGATTACAGCACTTAGCAAAACGAACCATTAAATTACTTTCACCTTTTACAGTTATTCCATAATTAATATCTTTTTTATGTACTCTTTCGCCTTTTGATATATGTTCTTCTATGTTCTTTGTTATTTGTTCATTGGATTGTACTGCCTTCTCGTTTACACTATATTCTTTCAGCCTAGATATTATTGTAGATGCAGATACCATCCCAACCCCAACAGCAGCATATATATCATCTACATTTCTCAAGTTGTTATATTTCTTTAAAAGCTTCTCATATCCTTCACCTTTAATAAGATCCATAAAGTTTACAAGTTGCTTTTTTGCTTCTCGTTCTACGATATCTTTCCCTTTATCAATATTTTCTTCTCTCTTTGCTCTCTTAAACCACTGTTTTATCTTGCTCTTAGCTTGATTACTTGTAGCAATATTAAGCCAGTCAATATTAGGGCCTTTAGCAACCGATGATGTAAGTATCTCAACTATTTCACCAGTTTTCAATCTATAATCCAGAGGAACCATTTTACCATTTACTTTTGATCCCACACACTTATTTCCTACATCAGTATGTATCTTATACGCAAAATCAATTGGTGTGGCATCATTTGGTAAACTTATAACAATTCCTTTTGGTGTAAAGACAAATATTTCATCTGAAAATAAGTCTAGCTTGAAGCCTTCCATAAATTCTTCTGCATCTGCAGTGTCCTTCTGCCATTCAAGCATATCTCTAAGCCAAGACAGCTTAGTTTCAAAAGAATCTTCTCTACTTTCTGCAGCACCTTCTTTATATTTCCAATGTGCAGCTATACCATATTCAGCAGTTTTATGCATTTCAAAGGTTCTTATTTGGATTTCAAAAGTCTTACCTTGATGACCTATAACAGTAGTATGAAGAGATTGATACATGTTAGGTTTAGGCATAGCTATATAATCCTTAAATCTTCCTGGTAACGGCTTATAAATTGTATGAACTATCCCTAAAGCTGCATAACAATCCTTAACAGAATTTACCAATATTCTTATAGCAGTAAGATCAAAGATTTGCTCTATATTCTTGTTCTTATTTACCATCTTTCTATATATACTATAAAAATGCTTTGGTCTTCCATCAATATCTGAGTCTATACCTGCATTTTCTAGATTTTCAGTAAGTTCATTTATTATGCTTTCTATGTAATTTTCTCTCTCTGCTCTTTTTTCAGCGATTTGTTTTACTAAATCATAGTATTCTTCTGAATGTAAATATCTAAACGCTAAATCCTCAAGTTCCCACTTTATTTTAGACATACCTAGTCTATGTGCAAGAGGCGCAAAAATATCTAAGGTTTCCTTAGCTTTTTCCTTTTGTTTTTCTTCAGGCATAAACTTTAAAGTTCTCATATTATGAAGTCTATCAGCAAGCTTTATGATAATCACTCTTATGTCTTTTGCCATAGCAAGAAGCATCTTTCTTACATTATCAGCTTGTTGTTCTTCTTTTGTCTTATACCTGATCATATCAAGCTTAGTTACACCCTCAACAAGATTAGCCACTTCCTCGTTGAACATATTTTTTATATCATTATAAGTGTAATTCGTATCTTCTATAACATCATGCAAAAGTCCTGCAGCTATAGTATTTGTATCCATACCTAACTCTGCTAGTATTGAGGCTACACTCTCAGGATGAATTATGTATGGTTCACCAGATTCTCTTTTTTGAGATTTATGTGCATCTGCAGCCAAGTTATATGCTTTTTCTATAAGTGCTAGATCTACGTTATTACAGTTATGTTTAACTTTATCAATTAAAATATCAAGCATACGAATTACACTCCTCGTTCATAATTGTTAAATTCCGTATCTAAAGTCAAAGGCTGGTTTATTAACCAGCCAAATATATCTACTATTATATTATATATATATATCGAATTTTCAATGGATATATATATGTATGTTTTCTTATTACATACATTTTCTTAGTATTATGAGTTTAGTTATCTTTACACATCATATTGAACTAATGATGTTATATCATAATTCTTAAGTTTATCTCTTCCATTAAGTTCAGTAAGTTCAATTGCAAAAGCAAGTGACACAACTTCGCCACCAACTTGTTCTATAAGTTTTGCAACAGCACCAATAGTACCACCTGTAGCTAATAAATCATCTACAATAGCAACTCTTGCACCTGGTTTTATAGAATCTTTATGAATTTCTAAGCAATCCTTACCATACTCTAGTTCATATTCTACCGCTACTGTATCAAAAGGAAGCTTCCCCTTTTTTCTAACTGGAACAAAACCAACTCCTAGTGCATATGCAACTGGAACTCCAAAAATAAACCCTCTCGCTTCAGGACCTACTACTACATCAATTTGCTTTTCTTTTAGATAGTTAGCTATCTCATCTATTGAAGCTCTTAATCCTTCTCCATCACCTATTAAAGTTGTGATATCCTTAAAGCTTATTCCTTCCTTAGGAAAGTTATCAATTATTCTAATTTTACTTTTAATATCCATTTTTATTCCTCCAATAATTATTAATTGATTATGTAACTTTATCTAATCTTTTCATTATATAAGTATTTTGTTATTTGTCTTGCCCTTGATATATCATTAGTTGTTAAAAGTTCTACAACAATTCTAGCATTATCCTTCTTGTCCACAGCCCCAATTGCAGGAGTTATAACATCTATTATTTTTCTTATACTATCATAATTAAATTCAACAATATTATAGAATTCCATTATTGCTCTTAATCCATAATTATTGGTGTTATTAAGAAAGTTAACTCCTTCCTTAATAAAAACAGAATTTTCTCCTTTGTCCTCTGCTTCAGATGAAATCGTCCCGATTAAAATTAAATCCAAATATCTGTTTATACTCTTCATATTATAATATATTGCAATTGCTTGCATCAATTTAAAAGTTACTCCAGAAGCAGATAAACTTTTATATCTATATGAACAGCCGTCTTGGCTTGGATTTATATAAATTGCTCTAAAATTAGGTTTTAACTTTCTATTTTCTGTAACAATCAAATCTATACCTAAATTGTTACAGAGAATTTCTTGATCTTTTGATTCTATCCCACATCCTACAGTTATAAGAAGCTCTGCTCCTAGAAAGTGTATGTGATTTTTTAGAGTTTCAGTCTCTAAAATGTGCGAATTATTTTTTTCATCACTTACATAATACTCAACATCTGCATTTAAGTATTTTAAAACAAGCAAAAGGGAGGCTAAGCCGCACAAACCATCAACATCGCAACCTGAGTATATAACGATCTTTTCTCTTAGGTTTATTGCTTTAACCAATCTTTCTATGGCCTTATTCATATTTTTTATTATAAATGGATTGTATCCAGTTATATAGCTAGGGCGATAAATGCTCTCCCAAAATTTTTCCATGACTAACTCCTCCAAAAATAGAAAACAACTATATTATAATTTAAAATTGTAGTTTTGACAAACACTTTTGGAGAAAATATGACAGACCTCCACAATTTATGTGAAGGCCTGCAACTTTTTGTCAAATTATCTGATAAAAAACAGTTCTAAGCTGTCTTTACTTTAGCTTTTTCTCTTCTATTTTTAAGCATAACCCAGATTGGACTTGCTATAAATATTGATGAATAAGCTCCTGAAACTATTCCTATTATAAGAGGGAAAGCAAAATCTCTTACAGAAGGTACAAAGAAATAAACCGCACTTGTGGTTATTAATGTAGTTAATGCTGTATTAATTGATCTTGCAAAAGTTTGTGTTATACTTCTATTTGCAAGTTCAACATAATGCATTTTTCTATATTTCTTAGTATTTTCTCTTATTCTATCAAAAATTACGATTGTATCACTCATAGAGTAACCTATTATCGTAAGAACTGCTGCTATAAATGGGGTGTTAACAGGTATATTAAATACTGAATACACAGTTAAAGTTATTAACACGTCATGAACCAATGCAACAATAGCTGCTATACCGAAATTAAATTCAAATCTTACTGCAATATATAATAGAATTACTACTAAAGATATTGCTAATGCAATAAAAGAATTTTTAGTAAGCTCACTACCTATTGACTGACCTATTTCTTGTTTAGTAAAATCTTTATCCTCAATCTTATACTTATCTTTTAAGTCCTTGGTTAAGTTACCAACTTTTGTAGTATCCATATATTTTGTTTTTACTTCAAGCTGAGTACTATTAACAGTATTTGTAACAGCATCATCTAAATATTTCTTTATTATTGTATCAACATCAGCTTTATTAAAATCTTTTTTGAAATCTATAGTTATTTGCGTACCACCTCTAAAGTCTATTCCAAAGTTTAGTCCGCCTCTATATATCATAAAGCCAATACCAATCGCTATTATTAACAAAGAGGAAATAAACCATATTTTTGTTTTTTCAATAATCTTAAACATTTGTTTTACCCCCTTTTCACCCTAAATAACGATGGTTTGCTTAAAAATCCAGCATTAACAGCCAAGTTCATTAATAGTCTAACTATCACTATAGCTGTAAACATACTTAAAACAACACCAATTAGTAGTGTAAGTGCAAATCCTTTTACAGGACCTGACCCAAAGAAATATAATACTAAAGATGAAATTATAGTAGTTAAATTCGAGTCAACTATTGATGACATCGCATTATGGAAACCAGCTTTAACTGATGTCTTTACTGATTTACCTGTTCTTATTTCTTCTCTTATTCTTTCAAACATAAGTACATTTGCATCTACCGCCATACCTATGGTAAGCAAAAGTGCAGCTATACCAGGTAAGGTTAGAGTAACACCAACACTTATAAAAGTGAATAAAACTAGCGATATAAATAAAGTTAATCCAAGACATGCAATTATTCCTGGCACTCTATAATATAAAAGCATAAATATGAATATTATACATATACCTACAGCCCCTGCTTTTAATGCATTAGGTAATGCATTTGCACCAAGCTGAGCACCTACAGTTTGAGTAGATACTGCTTTTACAGGCATAGGAAGTGCACCTGCATTTATTATTGCAGCTATTTTATTAGCTTCTTCAGCTGTTTTGTTTCCAGTAATTTGAGCTTTTCCATCTACAATCGCATTTTGAACCACTGGGCTTGTAAGCAAGTCTTCATCCATATATATTGAGATTTGCTTTCCTATAAGCTTTGTAGTTGCATCTGCAAATTTTTTCTTTCCTGCATCATTAAACTCAAGAGATACGATTATTTGACCTGTTTGTTGATCTGTTCCTGAAGTTGCCTTTTTAACATCCTTACCAGTTAGTAGTACATTTCCGTCAGGATCTTTAAAGCTTAGCTCTCCAGTTTTACTTAAGCTGTCTACAATACTCTTAGAATCGTATTGTCCTGGTATATCAACCCTAATTCTTTTGTTACCTTCTGTTGTAACAACTGTTTCAGCAACACCAGCTTTGTTAACTCTAAGAGAAAGCATTTCTTTAGTTTTATCAAGATCATCTTTACTAACTGTTTTATCTGATTGGATTTCCATAAGTACAGACACCCCACCCTGTAAATCCAATCCTTTTGTAATTGACTTTTCAAATGATTTAAATTCCCACTGGTTTGAACCAGAACCGACAATAAGACCATGAAAGCCTGCGAATGCTAGAAAAAATATCCCTACAACGCAGAGAGTAAAAAGTGTAATACTTTTGCCTTTGCCTTTTGTTTTCATTTTTATCCCCCTCTGTTAATTCTCATACAGTAAATTATAATACCTGCCCCACATTATGTCAATAAATGGGAGCTTTCTATTCCATTGTAACAGCTTTTAGAGCAATCGCACACTCAATTCTCTTTTTCTGCATCTCACAACCTATCTCATATGGTACATGTATATCACCATTGAAGTTAAAGTTGTTTGCTTGACAGCCCCCGCTGCAATAAAATCTAGCCCAACATTCCTTGCATTTTGGTTTGTTATAAATATGTGCAGTTTTAAATTCTTGTTCTAAATCACTATCTATTTCTAAAGTGTCTAAGTTACCGATAAGGAAATCCTTATTTCCTACAAATTGATGACATGGGTATATTTCTCCATCAGGAGTTATAGCAACATATTCATGACCTGCACCGCATCCAGATATTCTCTTATATACACATGGACCACCATTTAAATCAATATTAAAATGATAGAATGTAAATTGGTCTTTTCCGTCTTTATATCTCTTAACCATTTCATCATAAAGTTTATCATATTGATCAAATATAACCGGTAAATCCTCTCTTCTTAATGAAAGTTCATGTTCATCCGGAAGAACAACTGGCTCTATGGATATTTCTTTAAACCCTTCATTAGCTAAAGCCATTACATCTTCAAAGAAATCCGTATTATTTCTTGTGAAAGTACCTCTAGCATAATATTGCTTAGATTTATCTCTCTTATCCACCATTTGCTTTATTTTTGGTAATATTCTATCGTAACTGCCGCTTCCATCTACTCTTACTCTTACAGCATCATTGATATTTTTTCTACCATCTATAGACAGTATTATATTTCCCATGTTTTTATCAATATATTCCATTATTTCATCATTTAATAATGTTGCATTTGTTGTCATTGTAAATCGAATATTCTTTTTGTGTATCTTTTCTTGTACTCTAGCATAATCAACTATTTCTTTAATAGTATCAAATACCATAAGTGGTTCACCACCGAAAAGGTCCACTTCTATATTTCTTCTTGGGCCTGACTTCTTTATAACCCAATCTATTGCCTTTTTACCTGTTTCTGCACTCATTGGTTTTCTGCAACCTTTATACTCACCTTCATCTGCAAAGCAGTATTTGCATCTAAGGTTACAATCATGCACTACATTCAAGCAAAGGGCTTTTATGTAGCTATCATCTCTATCACTCATTGCTATATCCTCATATAAATCCTTCGAATATAACATACCTTCCTCAATTAATTCATTTATATCATAAAGAGCTTCTTCTATTTCTTCTTTTGTGTAAATTCCTGAAAAATCATTTATTAATTGTTCTCTATCTCTTAACTTCTCATCATCTATAAGATCATAAATAAGCTTGTCAACTATATGAACGCTACCAGAATTTACATCAATCGCATAATATTCATTACCTTTAGTAAACTTGTGGATTAATGCCAATTTAAATTCCTCCTAACTAGATTTATGGCAGTAACTTAAAAGTTACTGCCACTACTTCATTATTTTATAATTAATTTTCACACGCTAAGTTTGCTACTGTACATGAAGTCTTACAAGCTGATTGGCATGAATTAGCACATTCCTTACATCCTGGCTTACAAAGACTGTTCTTAAGGCTTGATCTGTTTATTGTTTTAATATGCTTCATTTCATACTCCTCCATTCTATTCGATTACCACGTTATTATATCACATAAAATAGGTATAATAAAGACTTTTTATAGATTTATTCCTAACATTCCAGATAATGCTCCTACTGCCAAAGCAAGTAGAGCTCTCCAAAGGTCATTTATTGACAAAGCAATATTACCTTTTAGCACAGCAGAGATAATTAAAACAATTATAAAGTAACATAACCCAACACCAAATCCTACCAGCCAACCCTTTTCACCGTTTTTACGGGAAGAGTATATGGCACCTAGTAGAATACTTAAGCAAGTGATAACCACCCATATTACGCTTAAGGCCTTAAGACTTAGTAAACTAAAACTCATTACTATACTAATAATTACAACAAAAATCATAGTAGCAATAAGCGCTCTCAAAACTCCTTTTGCAACATTTGCAAAATACCTGCTCCACTCCAAAATAAACACCCCCTATCCACTAAATTCTATGTGGACAAGGGGTGTAATATAACCTATTTATTATCTTCTTTTGTATTTATAACATTAGCTATTCCTTGTCTTGAAAGCTTTATTCTAGCTCTATCAGGACCACTCTCTAATATTATGTAATCATCTTGTAGATTTACTACTTTACCGATGATACCACCTTTACTTATGATCTCATCATTAATTTTCAAATCATTTAACATCGATTGATATTGTTTCTTTCTTTTTCTTTCCGGTATTATTAGTAAAGCATAAAAAATTACGAATACTACTATTAGCGGTAAAAGTTGAATAATATATTGCATATGAATCCTCCTCTATAAGTAAATTAATTATATTAGGCTTTTCCTCCCCATTCCTCAAGTTTTTGTTTCTTGAAGTCTGCGAAATATCCGCCATCAATAGCATCTCTTATATCTTGCATTAGAGTATTGTAGAAATATAAATTATGTAGTACACATAATCTCATAGCAAGCATCTCTTTAGCTTTAAATAAATGTCTTATGTATGCCCTTGTATAATTCTTGCAAGTTGGACATTGGCACCCCTCATCTATAGGTCTCGCATCAGTCTCAAATTGAGCATTCATTATATTTATTTTACCATTCTTTGTAAATACATGTCCATGCCTTCCATTTCTAGCAGGAAGTACACAATCAAAAAAGTCCACACCTCTTTCAACTGCTTCAAGTATATTACTTGGCAGTCCAACTCCCATTAGATATATAGGTTTATCTTCTGGTAGATGAGGAACTACAGCATCAATAATTCTATACATTTCTTCATGAGTTTCTCCAACAGCTAGACCTCCAATAGCATAACCATCCAAATCCATCTTAGCTATTGTTTTTGCATGCTCAATCCTTATATCATCATAAACTCCACCTTGATTTATCCCAAATAGAAGTTGCTCTTTATTTATTGTATCTTCTAAAGAATTAAGTCTTTTCATTTCTTTTACGCATCTTTCAAGCCATCTTGTAGTTCGTTCTACAGATGCTTCCACGTATTCTCTAGGCGAAGGATTAGAAACACATTCATCGAAAGCCATAGCAATAGTTGATGCAAGATTGCTCTGTATCTGCATACTTTCTTCTGGTCCCATAAAAATCTTTTTACCATCTAAGTGCGAGTTAAAATAAACTCCTTCTTCCTTAATCTTTCTCATACTTGATAAAGAGAAAACCTGGAATCCACCTGAATCAGTAAGAATCGGTCTATCCCAATTCATAAACTTATGTAATCCGCCCATCTTTTTAACTACCTTATCACTAGGTCTTAAATGTAAGTGGTATGTATTTGAAAGTTCCACTTGGCAATTTATTTCCTTCAAGTCCATTGAAGATACAGCACCTTTAATAGCCGCTAACGTTCCAACATTCATAAATACAGGTGTCTGTATAGTTCCATGAGGCGTAACGAATTGCCCTCTTCTTGCTTTTCCGTCTTTTTTTAGTAAAGTATATTTCTTAGTCAAAGTTCCACTTCCTTATCTAACTTTTAATGTATAAACATAGCATCTCCAAAGGAGAAAAATCTATAGCCTTCTTTAACAGCAGTATTATAAGCATTTAGTATATTTTCTTTACCTGCCAATGCACTTACCAGCATAATAAGAGTAGATTCTGGTAGATGAAAATTAGTTATCAAAGCATCTACAACCTTGTATTTATATCCAGGATATATAAATATATCAGTCCAGCCACTAGATTCTTTTAGAACTCCTTCACTATCAGCAATTGTTTCCAAGGTCCTCGTAGAAGTAGTTCCTACTGCTATTACTCTTTTCCCTGCCTTTTTTGTACTGTTTATAATTTCAGCTGTTTCTTTAGAAAGCTGATAAAATTCTGAGTGCATATTGTGATTTTCTACATCTTCAACTTTAACTGGTCTAAATGTTCCAAGACCAACATGAAGAGTAAGATACACTACATTTACACCTTTTTGTTTTATCTCTTCAAGTAATTCCTTTGTAAAGTGTAGACCAGCTGTAGGTGCAGCAGCAGATCCCTTTTCTTTCGAATATACTGTTTGATACCTTTCTTTATCTTCTAACTTCTCATGAATATATGGTGGAAGAGGCATTTGTCCTAATTCATCCAAAACCTGTTCAAATATGCCTTCATAGCTAAACTCAATAATTCTATTTCCCTCTTCAGCTATATCTTTAACCACTGCTGTTAGTTTACCATCTCCGAATGTAAACTTAGTTCCCACCTTAGCTCTCTTACCAGGCTTCGCAAGACATTCCCATCTATCATTATCTACTCTTTTAAGAAGTAGAAACTCAATCTTACCTTTCGAGTCTTCTTTTTCACCTATAAGCCTTGCAGGTAGAACTCGAGTATTATTAAGCACTAGAGTATCGCCTTCATTAAAGTAATCTAAAACATCATGAAATATCTTATGCTGTACTTCTCCACTGTTTTTATCAAGAACCATAAGCCTTGAAGTATCTCTTTCTTCTAAAGGAACCTGTGCTATAAGTTCTTCTGGTAAATCAAAATAAAAATCACTTGCTTTCATTTTATCCTCTCCTATTTGTCAAATAAGCTAGATTGTCTAACATCTCCATTATTCTTTGTCTTACTTCTACCCAAGTGCTTGTATGCCTTATCTGTAGCAACTCTCCCCCTTGGTGTCCTAACGATAAATCCCCTTTGAAGGAGATATGGTTCATATACATCTTCGATAGTATCAAATTCTTCGCCTATAAAATAAGCTAAGGTTTCAATTCCAACTGGACCTCCGTTAAAATTGTCGATAATAGCTTCTAGTATACCATTATCAATTCTATCAAATCCTTGACTATCAACTTCTAACAACTCTAAAGCTGCCCTTGCAGCATCTATATCCACAACATTATTGCCCTTGACTTCAGAATAATCTCTAACCCTTTTTAGAAGTCTGTTAGCGATTCTTGGAGTACCTCTAGATCTTCTTGCTATCTCGAAAGCTCCTTCTTCTGTCATTTCGCAATCAAGTATACTAGCCGACCTCACTATAATCTCCTTTAATTGAGTATCAGTATAGTACTCCATGGAACAAAGCACTCCAAATCTGTCACGAAGAGGTGCAGTTAACATTCCAATTCTAGTAGTAGCACCTATTAATGTGAACTTAGGTAAATCTATCCTAATAGATTTAGCTGATGCTCCTTTTCCTATCACTATATCCAAAGCATAATCTTCCATTGCAGGATACAGTATCTCTTCAACACTTCTGTTAAGCCTATGAATTTCATCGATAAAAAGCACGTCATTATCATTTAGAGTTGTAAGTATCGCAGCAAGATCTCCAGCCCTTTCAATTGCAGGACCAGAAGTGACTTTCAAATTACCACTCATTTCTTTTGCTATAATGTTTGCTAAAGTTGTTTTTCCCAGTCCTGGAGGACCATATAACAAAGCATGATCAAGTGCTTCTCCTCTATTTTTGGCAGCTTGTATGAAAATACTCAATCTTTCTTTCACTTTATCCTGCCCTATGTATTCACTTAATTTCTGAGGTCTTAAGCTATATTCAGAATTTAATTCTTCTTCATTCTTATTAGATGATGTTATTCTATCTTCCAAATATGTTCACCTCTTAATTCATAAGTACTTTTAAACAATTTTTAACTATATTCTCTAAACTATCATTTTGCTTAACACTACCAAGAGCTCTCTGAGCTTCCTTCTCAGTATATCCTAATGCCAGTAAAGCTGCTAAAGCTTCAGATATATTTGAAGAATAACTATTGTCATCTTCAGAAAGATTTTTTTCAAAATCACTTGGCATTAAATCTTCATTAGGCTTAAGCTTATCCCTAAGTTCAAGTATTATTCTTTGCGCAGTCTTCTTACCTACTCCAGGTGCTCTTGTAATATGTTTTTCATCACCAGTCATTATAGCGTATTTTAAATTTAAAGGTGAGCTTATTGACAATAATGACAAAGCAGCCTTTGCTCCCACACCATTAATAGTTAGCAATAATTTAAACAAGTCTAATTCTTCCTTTGTCAAAAAACCATATAGACCTATAAAGTCTTCTCTAACTATCTGCTCTAAAAACAACTTCACTTCCTCATCAACTTTAGGCATTTTTGCAAGTGTACTTCCTGATGTAAAAATTTTATATCCTATTCCGTTATTCTCCAAAACAGCATAGTCTTTATTTATGCCCTTATATTTACCTACAATATATTCGTACATTAAAATACCTCCAAATGCCTATCAAACAGTTTTAAACCTACATATTACTTTAACATTTTACCTTATTTTTATCAACAGAGGAAATCTATTTATTGATATTGAATTTTATGACAGGCTACTTTCAAGGCTCACAAGAAATCATATTTCACTATCTCTAATCATTCATTTATATACAATGCAAAAATTAAAGGCTCAGTAGAAAATTATACTAAAAATTTATGCCTACTAAGCCTATAATTTATTTTGTTATACTATAAAGCAATTATTAAAAGTATCCACTAGCTGCTTCTTCAGCATCATCTCTGGTATTAAACTGCTTTTTAAAATTTACTATATCTTTTTTATCCTGTTCTGGTAATGTGCTTACTTTCTTTTTATCTGTATAGATATCCGAAGCTGGATTTTCTATATAAGGTACCCCTTTATCATCCGTTTTGAATATAGCAAAGAAATCATTTTTCTCTCCTAAATAATATTTTTTAGGCTGAAGTTTGCTTATAAATGATCTGCTAAGAATTATTTGAGAATCATTCATGCTCTCTATGCTATAGTTTAGAGCCTTGAAATGCTTTTCTAACTGTTCCTTATTTAATCCTTGATCTAAGCCTAAGTCTTTTTTTAGTTCCTTTACAGTATACTCTCCATCAATAACAAATTCATTTGAACCTTGATTTTTTGTTTTAAGTATCAACTTCAATGTATCTTTTAAATAACCATTTTCTGAATTATATACGACGTTACTTCCACTTGTTTTTTTATCTGCTAAGTATGATTTAGTAATATAATAGCTCAGTAAAAATACCATGGAAGAAATTAAAATAAGAATTGATATTTTTAATAAATTTTTCTTCATATAATCACCTCTAATGGATATTTTTGACTATTACCAAAAATAATATACATAATTTTGTAACCACTGGTATTTAAACTTTAAGTTCTGTAAACAATATAATAGAATTATATAGTTTCATCCATTATTGACTTAATTGGCACATAGTGCTATGATTTAAATATAATTCAGAGTAAAACACTCTACATTAAGAAATTGAGGTGCAATGATAATGAAAGATTTACTTTTGGAAATTAACAACCTTAAAACAAAGGTTGATGATAAGGAAATTTTAAAAGGTTTAAACCTTAAAATAAATAAGGGTGAAGTCCATGTTGTTATGGGACCAAATGGTGCCGGAAAGTCAACTCTTGCCAATACAATAATGGGCCATCCAAAATACACCGTTGTGAATGGAGATATTTTATTCGAAGGTGAAAATATAAATGATTTCAAACCAGATGTAAGAGCTAAAAAAGGAATATTCTTATCTTTTCAAGCTCCTGAGGAAGTACCTGGAATAACAGTTGAAAACTTTATAAGAACAGCAAAATCAAATATCGAAGATAAACAGATCAGTTATTTGAGCTTTAACATGAAGCTTCAAAAGAAAATGGATCTTTTAAAAATAAATAAAGAATATGCTGAAAGATATTTAAATGTAGGTTTCTCTGGTGGAGAAAAGAAGAAAAATGAAATCCTTCAAATGATACTTTTAGAGCCTAAGCTAGCTATTCTTGATGAAACTGATTCAGGTTTAGATGTAGATGCAGTTAAACTTGTATCTCAAGGTGTTAGTATGTATAAGAACGATGAGAACTCAATGCTTATAATAACTCATAATACAAAAATACTGGAGCATATTAGTCCAGATTTTGTCCATGTTTTGGTTGATGGTAAGATAATTCATACAGGCGATGCTTCCTTAGTAGAAGAAATAAATAATAATGGTTTCGAAAAATTTCTAAGCGAGATAAATAAGTAGGTGATAACATGAGTAAAACATATGTTGATGATATAGATAGAGGCATTTACGATATCTATAATGAAGATAACTTTAGCTATAAGTCTGAAAAAGGATTAACAGAGGACATAATAATTAACATATCTAAGGAAAAAAACGAGCCCGAATGGATGTTAAACTTTAGACTTAAATCATTAAAAATATATAATTCTATATCCGTACCTAACTGGGGTCCAGATATAAGTGAACTTGATATGGACAATATAGTAACTTATGTTAAGCCAGATACTCCAATGACAGGCTCCTGGGATAAGGTTCCTGAAGATATAAAGAGCACTTTCGAAAGACTTGGTATCCCTCAAGCCGAAAGGGAGTCTCTTGCAGGGGTTGGAGCTCAATATGACTCTGAAGTAGTTTATCACAATGTTAAGGAAGAATTGGTTAAACAAGGCGTTGTTTATACTGATATGGAGACAGCTGTAAGAGACTATGAGGATATAGTAAGAGAACATTTTATGAAGCTCGTTCCTCCAAGTGATCATAAGTTTGCTGCACTTCACGGTGCTGTGTGGTCAGGTGGTTCTTTTGTATATGTACCAGAAGGAGTTCAAGTAGACATTCCACTGCAAAGTTATTTCAGACTAAACTCCCCTGGATCAGGTCAATTTGAGCACACACTAATAATTGTAGAAAAAGGAGCAAAGCTTCATTTTATAGAAGGTTGTTCTGCACCTAAATATAGCGTAACAAATCTACATGCTGGATGTGTAGAGCTATTTGTAAGAGAAGATGCAAAACTTAGATATTCAACCATAGAGAATTGGTCAAGAAACATGCTTAACTTAAACACCAAAAGATGTGTTGTAGAAAAAAATGGTTCAATCGAATGGGTATCAGGAT
Source organism: Clostridium fungisolvens (assembly GCF_014193895.1). Taxonomy (NCBI): domain Bacteria; kingdom Bacillati; phylum Bacillota; class Clostridia; order Eubacteriales; family Clostridiaceae; genus Clostridium; species Clostridium fungisolvens. Next base: position 3,268,120 of record NZ_BLZR01000001.1, read on the forward strand.
CTTTTGGTTCTAAAGTTTCTATGCTTTATCCAATGAGCATACTAAAAGGCGAAGGAGCAAAATCAGAATTTACAGGAATAACTTTTGCATCAAGCGGTCAAACCTTAGATACAGGTACAAAAGTGGTTCATGCAGCACCAAACACTTCTTCTACTATACATTCAAAATCAATATCTAAAGATGGTGGTACTGCTATCTATAGAGGTGTAGTAAAGATTAATAGTAATGCAGTAAATTCTAAATCTTATGTATCTTGTGAATCCTTAATGTTGGACAGTAAATCAAAATCAGATACTATCCCAGTAATTCAGATAGAAAATGATGAAGTGGATATCGGACACGAAGCTAAAATTGGAAGAATCAGCGATGATGCAATTTTCTATTTAATGAGCAGAGGTATTGATGAAGAAGAAGCCAAAGCAATGATCGTAAGAGGCTTTGTTGACCCTATCACAAAGGAACTACCTCTTGAATATGCTGTAGAAATGAATAACTTAATAAATATAGAACTTGAAGGTACTATTGGATAAGGAGGGATGAAGATTGGAAACCAAAATATTGAAGGACTTAAACACAATACCCGTAAGCACATTTAGATGGCTTAAAGTAAATAATATATCTTTAAATGAAGAGATAGACATTCCAAGCGTTAGTTACGAAAGAGAATACTGCGAGTTCAAAGAAACTTCAGACTACTCTCTTCATCCAATAGAAAACGCTAATACTTTAGTTGATATATTTAATACAGATAATTTTGAAGGTGTTTCAAGATTACAATTAGATGAAACTATCAATTCAAGTAATTGTGGTTTTTCACTGGAAGTAAACGCTAATAGAACCATTGAAGACTTAATTTATATTGATTATGAATTAAATTCTGAAAATCCTAAGATTGTAGATAAAAACCTAATTGTTTTAGGTGAAAAAAGTACAGTTAATGTTTTAATCAAATATACATCTGTTGATGAAAATATTTACTATCACAATGGTTTTACTAAAATACACGCCAAAAAAGATTCTACTGTAAATATTTTTATAGTTCAAAATCTAAACTACAATACTAATCATTTTAATTCTCTTTTTTCCAAAGTAGAAGAAGGAGCAAAAATTAATCTCATCCCTATAGAATTGGGTGCTAAAAAAGCTATAACAAACTATTCATCAGATCTTGTAGGAGATAACAGTGAAAGTACTATTAGTTCCGTCTACTATGGAGATTCAGATAGACTGATAGATATAAACTTTAAAATGACTCATATTGGCAAGAAAACTTCTAGTAATATAGATGTAAAAGGAGTTTTGGATGATAAAGCCAAAAAGACTTTTAGAGGAACATTAGATTTCAAGACAGGTTCTTCTAAGTCAAAAGGCTCTGAGGAAGAATATGTTATGCTTCTTTCAAAAAGCGCAAGGAATAATTCGATTCCTCTCCTCCTATGCAGCGAACATGACATTGAAGGTCAGCATGCTGCTTCAGCAGGAAAAATCGATGAAGACGCATTATTTTATCTTATGAGCAGGGGCATAAGTGAACTTAATGCTAAAAAGCTCATGATAGAAGGTTATCTAACACCAATAATAGATAAAATACCAGTAGATAATTTAAGGCAGCAATTAATGGATTCGGTTAAGGATAGGTTGAAAAATGAATAACTTAAAAGAACTTTTTCCTATTTTAGATCAAAGTTTTAATGACTTGCCAGTGGTATATCTTGATAGTGCTGCCACCACTCAAAAGCCGTTATCTGTTATAGAAGCTTTGAATAAATATTATAAGGAAATAAATGCAAATCCTCACAGAGGAGCTTATACTTTAAGCGTTAAAGCAACTGATAGTTTTGAGCAAGGTAGAGAAAAGGTAAAAGATTTTATAAATGCCAAATCATCAAAGGAAATAATATTTACTAAAGGAACTACCGAAGCTCTAAATTTAATAGCATATTCTTACGGGAATTTAAAATTAAATAAAGATGATGAAATAGTTATAGGAATTACAGAGCATCACTCAAACCTTATTCCTTGGCAGCAAATAGCTATTGCGAAAGGCTGCAAACTAAATTATTTATATATTGACTCAAACTATGAATATACAATAGCTGAAATAGATAAAAAGATAACAGACAAGACTAAATTAGTAGCTATAGGTCATGCTTCTAATGTACTTGGAACCTTAAATCCTGTAGAATATATAATTCATAAAGCTCATGAAGTTGGAGCTAAAGTCGTTATTGATGCTGCGCAGAGCATAGCTCATAGAAAAGTAGACGTACAAAAATTAGATGCTGACTTTTTGGTATTCTCAGGGCATAAAATGTTTGCACCTATGGGCATAGGCGTACTTTATGGAAAACAAGAATTATTAGAAGAAATGCCCCCATTCTTATATGGCGGTGATATGGTAGAATATGTTTATGAGCAAGAGACTACCTTCGCTGAACTACCTCATAAATTTGAAGGTGGTACTCAAAACGTAGAAGGTGTTATAGGCTTATCTGAAGCTATTGACTTCATCAATTCAATAGGGATAGAAAATATAATTAAACATGAGCATGAAATCATTTCATATGCCTATGATAAATTAAGTAAACTGGGCTTTGTAAAGATTTATACTACAACCAATAAAGACTTATTAGGCTCTGTTTTATCCTTTACTATTGATGGTATACATCCTCATGACTTAGCTACAATACTTGACTCAAAGGGAGTGTGTGTAAGAGCTGGTAATCACTGCGCTCAACCACTTATGAGATATCTAAATATAAATTCTACCTGTAGACTAAGTGTTTCAATCTACAATAATAAAGAAGATATAGATGCTCTAGTAACTGCACTTGAGTATGCTAGGAGGTTATTTGGTTATGGATCTCAGTAATATATACACTCAACTTATAATGGAGCACAACAATTCAACTAGAAACAAACGTCACTTAGAAGAAATAGATAGAGTTGAAAAAGGTCACAATCCGAGTTGCGGTGACGAAATACAACTTGAAATAAAATTTGATGGTGATTATATAAGAGATGCTGCTTTCACAGGTACAGGTTGCGCTATTTCGCAAGCCTCTACTTCTATAATGATAGACCTTATTAAAGGAAAAAGAAAAGCCGAAGCATTAGAGCTTGTAAATACATTTATATCAATGATAAAGAAAGATATCACTGATGATGAAGAATTAGAAAAACTTGAAGATGCTCTCATATTCAAAAATATATCTAACATGCCAGCAAGAGTAAAATGTGCTGTCCTAGCATGGCACACCTTAAATGAAGCTATTAAAAGCGAATAAATTTAATTTGTGTTGATTAAATGTAAGAAGGGATTCCTAATTTTTTTAGAGAATCTCTTCTTATTTTATTTTCATTAAATATTAATAGTTGGTTAAACTATTAATATTAAAAACTTATTATTCTAATTTTTACCTGAATATTAATATTTAATTAAAATTTAACATATTATTATAATTTTGTTGGATTCAATGTAGGTTTATGGTATATTTATAAATAAAATTAAAAGTTTTATAAATTAAATGGGGAGTTCTTATGAATACAGAAACCAATATAAACGAAATAGACATGCTTCTCTTAAAAATAAATGAAGTTAGATATAATAATCCCGAAAAAGCCATAAAGCTTTCATTAGAAGCCCTATCACTATCAGAAAGTATAAACTACGCTTTAGGTGTAGCAGCATCAAAACATATGATATCTAGCTGTTACTATACTATAGGGAATTATGAAGAAGCTATAAGTTTGACCTTTGACTCTCTAGATTTTTTTATTAAAGAAAATATATATGATCTTCAATGGAGCTCTTACAACTTACTAGGCAACAGCTTTAGTGAACTTGGTGATTATGAAAGAGGTATGGATTTCTACAATAATGCTGAAGAAATAGCATATTTAGTGGATGACGGAAAGAAGTTTGATACTAACTCTTCTAAAGAAAAAGCAATGGTTCGTACATTAAACAATATTGCTGAAAATTATAAGCTTCTAAAAGCCTATGATGAGTCACTAGAATATTGTAATAGAGCTTATGATATTGATAAAAATTATGATTTTCAATTTTCTAAGGGCGTAACAATTCTCAGCTTAGGAGAATTGTATTATCTACTTCAGGACTATGATAAGGCAAATACCCTATCCTTTAGAGCACTTGAATATTTTAAAAAATATAACTATACATTAGGTCAACCAGAATGTTATAAACTTGCAGCCCTTACCTATTGGAAGAAGAATGATTTTGATAAAGCAGATGAGTATTTTAATATCACAATAGATAGGATTGAAGCTCAAAGTTCGCCTTATAATGAAATAGATGTTTATATAAATTATTATCAATATCTTAAGGATAGAAATAATTTAGAAAAATCTTTAACTATTCTTCACAAGGCATATGATCTATCTATAAAAAATAATTTTGTAGAAAAAATATCGGAAACTGCTTCTATCCTATCAATATTTTATGCTGAACTCAAAGATTTTCAAACTGCTTTTAACTACTTTAACATGCATCTAGAGAACGAAAGAATTAATGCTGCATATTTAAATAAACATAGAGTAAACAACTTGAATATAAGTAAAAAAATTAAAAAAATAGAGCTAGAAAAAAAGGAAATTATAGATAACAATGAAAATCTTCAAAGAAAGTCAGAATCTCTCCAAATGGTTGTAGAGAAATTATCTATAATAAGTGAATTAGGTCAAAAAATCACTTCAAACCTAGATTTAGACTCTATTATTGATATTCTTTATTCAAGTATAAAAGATTTTATGGATTTAACATATTTGAGTATTGGTTTATATGATGAGGAAAACTCAGTAGTTAACTACTTAGATGTAATTGAGCATGGGAAAAAGAAAAAAAAGAAAAGCACAAATGTTGAAAATCAGTCGAACTTTACAAGCATATGTATCGAAACAGAAGATTTTGTAATCATAAATGATATGAACAAAGAATTTTCAAAATACATGGATAGCGAAACCTACCAAGCTGTTATGGACAAAGATCAATATGAGTTGCAATCTTTAATTTTCTGCCCTCTTAAGGTAAATTCTAAGGTAATCGGTGTTATGTCCATACAAAGTGAAGAAAAAAATTCTTTTACTTCTTATCACGTAGAAATGGTTAAATCACTTTCGTCATATGCTGCTATTGCTATAAATAACGCTATAAAATCAAAACAATTAGAGATGGAGATAGAGAAAACACATGCCGTTCAATTTGAACTAAAAAAATTAAATGAAAAATTATTATTTCTTTCTGAAAATGATAGTATGACTAAAATTCCTAATAGAAGAAAACTTGATAAATATTTATATGAGTTATGGGAAAAGTATGTACAAGAAAAAAAGGTTTTATCTCTGATAATTTTTGATATCGACAACTTTAAAGAATATAACGACAACTATGGTCATATTGCCGGTGATAAGTGTATCGTTACTATAGCTAATATTTTATCCAGTGTTAAAGATGAAAATTACTTCCCTGCAAGATATGGCGGAGATGAATTTGTAGTTGTATTGCCTGAATATCAACTAGATAGAGCTTTAGACTTTGGTGAAAGTTTAAAACAAAAAGTGGCTATGGCAAATATACCACATAAATTTTCAACAGTATCTGATAAAGTAACACTATCAATCGGAATAACTTCACTTGTTCCAAGCAATGATCTAACTATAAATGAATTTATGAACAAAGCTGATGATGCTCTATATCTTGCTAAGAAAAGAGGAAAAAATCAGATAGCTAGTTTTATTAATTAATAACAATACTATGATGGTAGCTTTGTAATTTGTATTATATTTAAAGACACTAATCAAGCTTAATTTTACTTGATTAGTGTCTTTGACTGTTTTATTCAATTTTAAGCAAAAAAATAACTAAAATAATGGCTCTTTAGTTATACAGCTTATGTTCTTCATAACGTCAAATCAGATTATAAAGGAATACTTAACCATTGTTCTAAAAGCAAATACTCGAATCATTTTTCACATCAATCAGTTATTTTTGTTACATAAATCTTGATATCAATGTTAACTTAGTTTATAATTATACACAAGAACACATATATTATTGTGTTCTTTCTCCTAACCTTACCTGGACACTGCAACACACAGTGTCCCCCCTTATTTTTTCTTCGTACCACATCTATATTTCACTCTTATAGGCTTACATTAAGTCATATATTTTTAAAAAGGTTACCCTCTCTATATGTCTTACTTTCCTTCAAAAATAGCACATGAAGCTGGCAATTTAATTCCCATAAACAATTCAGCTTTTTCCCAATTTATTTCAACCTCTTCATAGATTAAAGCGTAATACTGTATTTATCTGGATTTTTTTATACATAATGTATAACTATTATGATATATTTAAATTGGATATATTCATTTCAATTTAATACTATAAAGAAGTTTTTTACTAAAAATAAAAGGGGACATCAATTATGAAATCTAAAAAATTAGTATCATTATTGTTATCACTGCTCACTGCAGTATCTTTTACAGTAATACCTCGTAATATCTCTATAGTAAAGGCAGCCACTTCTGATGATGTGGGGATTCAATATACAGCCCACGTACAAAATATAGGTTGGCAAAGTCCAGTAAAAGATGGACAAGAGGCAGGCACTGATGGAAAATCTCTTAGAGTTGAGGCTTTAAAGATTAAACTAGTCAATGCTCCCTCTAACAGTCATATAAAATATCAAGCTCATGTGCAAAACATAGGTTGGCAGGCTCCTGTTTCAGATGAACAAGAGGTAGGTACTGATGGAAAATCTCTTAGAATTGAAGCCTTAAAAATCTCATTAGTAAATATGCCTGGATATTCCGTGCAGTATAGAGTCCATGTTCAAAATATAGGTTGGATGGATTGGGTAAGTGATGGCCAACAGGCAGGTACCGATGGAAGATCCTTAAGAGTTGAAGCACTGCAAATAAGAATTGTAAAGACTTCACAAAACACTTCACTAGGAGTACAGTATCAAGGGCATGTTCAAAATATAGGCTGGCAAGCTCCTGTTTCAGACGGAGAAGAGGCTGGTACCGAAGGAAAATCTCTTAGAATTGAAGCCTTAAAAATAGGTTTAACAAATGCTCCTGTAGACGCACATGTAAAATATCAAACCCATGTCCAAAATATTGGTTGGCAAGATCCTGTAGAAGATAATGTAACGGCTGGGACAAGTGGAAAATCTCTAAGAATAGAAGCTATTAAAATATCATTAGAGAACATTTCTGGATACTCGATACAATATAGATCATATGTGCAAAACATAGGGTGGCAACCTTGGGTATCGGATGGTCAAGAAGCTGGTACAAGCGGGAAATCTCTTAGAATTGAAGCTATAGAAATAAAAATAGTAAAAAAATCTGATGGAACAACACCAAATATAATTCCTGTATCTTCAATAAATTTAAACAAAACAACTAGTACTTTAAAATTAGGAAGCAAAGATACTTTAACTACAACAATAACACCGAGTAACGCGACAGATAACACAATATTATGGTCTTCTACAAATACAAGTGTTGCTACAGTAGCTGATGGAGTTGTAACTGCTGTAGGTATCGGAAACACAATTATTAAAGCGACTTCTAAAGATGGAAGTAAATCTTCTACATGTACTGTAACTGTAAATAATTCTGGAACATTTTTTGGAAATACAGAAGGCAATATAGTGAATGGCGGAATATCAGTTCAGCAAGGTGATTGGATTTATTATTGCCAATATGATAATACTGCCAATTATCCAGGTGCTCCTGATAATAGTGCTATATATAAAATGAAATCTGACGGAAGTAATGTAACCAAACTCATCACTACAAAATCTTTTAATTTGAATATAAAAGATGATTGGATATATTATATAAACATGTCTGATAGCAAAATGTATAAAATCAAGACAGATGGAAGTAGCAGTCAGAAACTTTCAGATACAGAAGTCTTATACGACATGATTATTGTTGGAGATTTGATATACGTTAAACCACCCTCAGGCCCAATCACACGCTTCGGCCTTGATGGTAATTTTTATGATGTCTTTTGGGGAGGCGGAAGAGACTTCGTAGTAGCAGATGATACTGTTTACTTCACGTATATGGGTGACAACGAAAGTATATGGACCACTTTTCCTAACAATACTAAGTTAAATAATGAACCTTCTTACAAAATTAATGTTTATGGAAATCATATTTATTACATCAATTCACAAGATAATATTTGTAGCATGAATACTAGTGGAGGCAATAGCACCCTACTATCAAGCGATAAAGTTCAGTCACTATTAGTGGATAATAACTGGATTTACTATAGCAACAAAAATGATGGGTTTAAGTTGTATAAGATGCAAGTAGATGGCACCAATAAAACTATGGTAAGCGCTGAAAGTATACCAGAATTTAATATAGTAGGCGATTTAGTTGCATATAGCTCTAATGGTAAAACTAACTTTATAAAAAAATAGATATATCCTAAGTTGTTTAATAGTAACAATTACATTCAAATGCATCTATTAAATCAAATAATAATAACAACAATAAAATATGCATACTGAGTAACTAAATCATAAAAAAGACTTGGCTAATTTCAAGTCTTTTTTATATTCCTCTTATCACAATATATAAAAGCTTTTCATTGTTGCAAATTTTCAACCTAAAGTTCAAACATAATTTTTTTGAGCTTCCTCTGATAGCATAAATAAAAATGCTACTTTTCAAAACAAATTTTCATCAATCTGTTTTGAAAAGCAGCTTAATTTTATATCTTAATCGATAATTGCCATAATCAAGAGAATCCTACAGATTTCACATAGATGTTACTTTACTGTAAAACAACTTTAAAAAATTCTTTAAATACTGAATATTGCTACATTTGAAACCTACTACCCTTCCCATCCTTCAGGGAACTCAGCATTGTGATAAACATTCTGAACATCATCGTCATCTTCTAATTGATCAAGCATCTTTTGGAATTTAACTGATGTTTCTTCATCTATTGCTGTATATGTATCTGCAACTGCTTTAATATCAGCTTCCAAGAATTCTAGGCCATTTGATTCTAAAGTTTCTCTTACTGAACCAAAATCTTCAGGTGCAGTGGTTATAACAAACACTTCATCTTCAGCTGAAAAGTCCTCAGCGCCTGCATCTAGTGCCATCATCATCAATTCATCTTCATCTACTGAATCTGATTTTTCTATTACTATTTCACCTTTCTTTTGGAACATAAAACTTACGCATCCTAAAGCCCCCATGTTTCCACCTTGCTTTGTGAAAGCGTGTCTTACATTACCAGCCGTTCTGTTCTTGTTGTCAGTTAATGTTTCTACTATAACTGCTATTCCTGATGGGCCATATCCTTCATAAACGATTTCTTCATATGTAACCGTATCAGCCTCACCAGCAGCTTTTTTTATTGCTCTTTGTATATTATCATTAGGCATGTTTGCAGCTTTTGCTTTAGCTACAACATCTCTAAGCTTTGAATTTGTATCAAGATTTGCTCCACCATTTTTTATTGCCATTGCAAGCTCTTTACCTATCTTTGTAAAAACCTTACCTCTTTTAGCGTCAACTTTACCTTTTTTTGCTTGTATATTATGCCATTTTGAATGTCCTGACATTATTGTTCCTCCTAACCATCATATGAATACAATAAATTCCTAAATATTATATCATAGCCATTTTCCATATTCAACTTATCTAACCTTCAACTGAAGTTAAATACACTCATTTAAAACAATCTAAACTTTTTGCGCTATATTAAGTTACTAATATTCAACCCAATTACTTTTAAACTTATATTTCTTTAAAAAGTCTATTATCTTGCCTAAAATATAATCCTTCTTCATCCTCGAAAATGATTACTTTTCCGTTAGTTTGTTCCGTAAGACTTTGTTTGATTATCTCACTTTCTTGCTTTTCAGCCAAAATATATAGATCCACTACATCTGTATAATCTATGTTCTCTATATGCCATTGATTTTGACCACATATATATTGAATCTTCCCTAACAAATCGTATTCTAATGTGACATTGATTCTTACACCTAGTACCTTATCTACTATTCCAGCAGCCTTGATTGCAACAGCTGCTCCTTTTGTATAAGCTCTTGTAAGTCCTCCTGCACCTAAAAGTATTCCCCCAAAATATCGAGTTACTACTACAGTGCAATCTGTAATTTCATTTTTCTTTATAACCTCAAGAATTGGAATTCCAGCTGTTCCTTGAGGTTCTCCATCATCACTGTACCTCTGTATATTCATATTCTGCCCAACTATATAGGCATAGCAATTATGGGTAGCATCCTTATGTTTATTCTTAATTTCAGTTACAAAGGCTTTTGCTTCTTCTTCTGATTCTGTTCTCTTAATATATCCAATAAACTCTGATTTTTTTTCGTCAAAGCTATCTTCTCCATATCCTTTAATTGTTAGGTACGCCATAAACTTTAGCCTCCTCTGATAGTACACTTGAAATTATATCTATACCCTTTCTTATTTTATCACAGTCAGTTTGAGAAAAGCCTATTTTAAAATATCTTTCTCCCTCATTTGAATGTTTATAAAACATAACACCAGGGGTTATCAGTACACCTTTTTCTCTCAGCTTATAAAACAATTCTATAGAATTAATTTGTATTCTATCACTTAGTTTAAGATAAAAATGTAAACCTCCACCTGGAGGATTAAACTCTACACTTTCATTTAATTTATTCTGAATCTCTGTTTTCATAAAGTCATATCTTTCTTTATATTTCACATTCAAAAGTTTAATATGCTCAATCCAATATTCTCTTTCCATATACATTTCAAGAGCCCTTTGCATAAGAGAAGATGTAGATATATCTGTATTGACCTTCGAGTTCTGTACTGAATCCTTAAATATTCTAGGACATACTAAATAGCCAATTCTTATCCCTGGTAGAAATATCTTTGAAAAACTCTTTATATATATTACACGGTCATTTTTATCATAAGATTTCATAGAAGAATACTTAGTGCTTTCATCATATATAAGCTCAGATAAATAATCATCCTCAATAATATAAAAATCATGTTCTTCTGCTAGTTTTAGAAGTTCTTCTTTTTTATAATTCGAATAGCTGACAGTAGAAGGATTTTGAAAATAACTCATAAAATAAAAACATTTAATCTTATTCTTTTTTAGTATTTTTTTTAGTGCCTCTAGGTCTACACCATCTTTTTCTATTGGAACTTCAAAGATATTTGCTTTTCTTGATTTAAATACAGAAAGCGCTCCGCTATAGGTAGGCTTTTCAACAATGATATTATCATTTACATTAATAAGTGCTTTTGAAACTATATCAATTCCTTGCTGTGCTCCAGAAACTATAAGTATATCATCAAAATCTAATTTGTTATCCCAAAACTTTTCATTTATTCTCTCTCTTAGTTTTTCATAACCTAAAACATCTTGATATATTAAAGCTTCTGCACCATCTCTATCAAGAACATCGTTTAAAACTGCTTTCAAATCAGCAACAGGGAAAAAATCTGCGGAGGTTGTCTCTCCTGTAAAATCTATAACATCACTGAGTCTCCCGCTACTAAGTCTTTTGAATGTAATAGAATAACTCTTCTTAAATCCTCTTATACTATCTCTTCTCTTAGCATAAGTACCGCTTCCAATTTTTTGATTAGCATAACCTTCTGCTTGCAGTTTTTTATAAGCATTAATTATAGTAACTTTATTTAACTTTAAAAAATCTGCTAATTCTCTTATTGAAGGTAGTTTCTCACCATCTTCAATTTGATTTTTATCAATTAAACTTTTTATATGTGCATATAACTGAATATATTTATTAAATTCATCATTAAACTTCAATCTATATTTATCCATAATATTCCCCTAAACTAAGAAGTACCCATATATACGGATACCTTTAGCAATATACATTTTCCTCACCTATTAAGTTTCCAGAAAGGCTTTTTATACTTCTAAAATCTTTTCTTATAATTTTCCTATATGCTAATTCTTTTAAAATATCTTCCATATGTATATTAAATCCTTTAAAAAACACATCTAACTTTATCTCTTCAGCGCTCATAAATTCTTTATGTTCTCTAAAATATTTTATCAATGCACTACAGCAGCTTCTCATATTTTTTTCTAAAAAATCTTCAACAAATCTTAAAGCGCTATATATAGCCTCTTCCAAATCATCAGATTCTTTAACAAGTTTGTCTAAAATAACGTGAAAGTTATCATCCAAATTTATCGCAACGCTTACTACATCTTTACTTACTAAGTAACCATTAAAATTTAGAAATAAGCTCGCAAAATTTTCAACAGTTCTCATGCAAGCCAAATAAGCTGATTTTATATTGTTATTAGCAATTAATTTCTTACAGTGGCTTATATCTTTTAATATATCTCCCAGATAAACTAAATTCCATTTTTCTCTTTCACTATCGTTTATATACCTAAAGCTGTTAAAAACATTTGTTATGTACTCATCCTTTGAAAATATTAATTTAGAGGATATTAGTATTCTATGCATATATCCTCCTATAACATTATTCTCATAAAAATTCAAAAAGTTTTCCTTACTTAATAGCTTCATATGTACTGAAATACCGTTTTCTTCAGTATAAATATTTCTTATACTCTCTTGTTGTTCCTTCACTATCACGAAGATATCAATGTCTGACCCTTCCCAAAGATCACCTGTAACCATACTTCCAAAAGCCATAACAGCTAGGATATCCTCATTTTTTCCAAGTCTATCAATAACAGAGTTAAAAACCTTCTGATATCTCAAAATCTCATTTGTCATATATATTAGCCCCCAATATATAATTATTATATATATATATCATACACAAATTATTTCAGTAATTATTATACTATGAAACATAAAACTTCACCATAATAAAGTGCCCCATAAATTGTTATATGTATAAGCTTTTTATCCCAACATTCTTGAGCTCATTACATTGATTACATTGAAATACATGTCTGCAATCACCATTTTCATATTCTAACTCATCTTCAGGCGCATAAGAGTCTCTAAACTCCTGCACTCTTCCTTTGTCTTCCATCTCACCACCACATACTGAACATGTTATTTTTATATTTGACAAACTGTTACATAAAGGACAAATTCTTTCCATAATAAATCCCTCCAAAAGTTTATACTATAATATAAACCTTAATTTTGGAGGGTTATTCATAAGGATCAATATTCTTTTCAAAAAATCTTACTCTTGCTCTGACTAAGCCCCATAGTTCATCAGCCTCATCTAGAATACTTACGGCTAAATCTAGTGATTTTTTAACATCTCTTTTTTTTCCATAATTATTAGCTTGAATAAGGTTCGACATACCCGCAAAATTTTGAGCTACGGTACTTAACTCGTAAATTGTATCAACTAAAGGTCTAACTTTTCTATCAAAATATATCTTTTCTAATTCATTAACTTGTAATGATTGTGTAGCAGTCTTTAGCTCATCTGTTTTTGCAATTACATCTCCAGCTAACAAGTATTTTCCAGCAGTAGTTAAATTATCTGATGATGTGGAACCTGATTGTTTCTGTTTATCAGGACTTGTTTGTAATTGATATAGAGCACTGTTTGGATTTGGCCCCTGACCACTAGCTGGGTATGTTCCCACACCTTGATTGATAAATCTATCACCAGTTTCATTCAAATCGTTATTTTCTTGCGCTTCCTCATCATTAGAATCACTATTTTTCTGAAACTCCTTATCTTTTTCATCCATATTGATATTCAACTCTCGATATTAGTCATATATATTTATATTAAAAATAGAGTTATTTTATTCAATAATGGAAAAAGTTAATGTTGCAGTTCGTAACTCTTACTTTTATTATAAATCTCCTCATCCACTGTAGCTTTTATATAGGTACCATCCTCTTTATATTCTTCTTCAAGAACCTTTCCGTTTCTATGAAGAAAAGCTACCATATGTTGATCAGAGTAGGGAACTAGAACTTCTATATCTCTCATTTTACTTGGTAGTTGTTTACCTATTTCTTTTAAAAGACCATCTAAATTAATCTTATTTCTAGCTGATATTTCGATTATTTCATATTGAGAGTTATTTTTTCTTAATTCTTCTATTACATCATTAGTTGTTTTATCAATCTTGTTCAATACTAATATTATTGGTTTTTCTCTCACACCAAGTTCTGCCAGCACCTCTTCAACTGCATAAATTTGCTCCTGAGCATAGGAAGATGCTGCATCAACTACATGACACAATATATCTGAAAATATAACTTCCTCCAAAGTAGATTTGAAGGCTTCTACCAAATCATGAGGCAACTTTCTTACAAATCCTACTGTATCAGTAAGGGTAGCTACTCTATTATCTAAAAGTGTAATAGCTCTTGTAGTGGTATCCAAGGTTGCAAAAAGCATATCAGCTTCAAATACCTTTTCTTTATTCAATGTATCTCTAGAAGAAGCTAGGTCGCAAAGAGAATTTCTAAGAGTTGATTTCCCAGCATTAGTGTACCCTACTAAAGAAATTTGAGGTATATTTTGCTTGTTTCTCTTCTCTCTTTGAGTTTCTCTATTTTTCTTAATCTTTTTAAGTTCGCTAGATAGATCATAGATTTCTTCCCTTATATGTCTTCTATCAGTCTCCAACTTCTTCTCTCCAGGTCCCCTAGTACCAATACCTCCACCAGTTCTAGATAAAACAGTGCCTAATCCTCCAAGCCTTGTAAGTCTATATTTAAGTTGAGCCAATTCTACTTGGATCTTTGCTTCTCTTGTTTTAGCTCTTCTAGCAAATATCTCCAATATAAGAGTTGTTCTATCTATAACCTTAGTCCCTATGGCTTCCTCAAGGTTTCTAACTTGAGATCCAGATAGTTCATCATCAAATATTATTAAATTAGCTCTATAAGTCTGTCTTAACATAGCTATTTCAGCCACTTTTCCACTACCTATAAAATACGCAACGTCTATTTTGTTTCTATTCTGGAAAACCCTAGTTATAACAGGGATGTCACATGCACTAGTTAACTCTTCAAGTTCATCTAAACTATCTTCACTATCACAGCCAACAATAATAGCTTTTTCAGTATAATCTTCTATTACATTATTAGACTTAATAATATCTTCTATATGATTAATTCTATCTAATATATTCATGTTCAAAACAGTTTCAACTGAGAGATTTGTTTCTTCTTCAGTTATGAGTTTGTCGTTTTCAACAAAGCAAAAACCTAAGGATAAATCAGTAACTTTCCCTTCTGATACCCCTATTGCTACTATACAATCAAGTTTTAACTTAAGCAAAGCAGATAAATCTAACGCTGATAGATTTGAAGCACCATTTGGATGAGTATGTATTATTCTTACACCAGATAATTTTTTTTCGCTTATATCAATTAGCGGCATCTCAACGGATGTACTGTCACCGATTGCTACACTCACAACTGATCCTTTTCTATCAATAGCAACACTTACTTCTCTCTCTAATATAGTGGTAATTTCTGCTATTTTATTTACTATTTCTTCTATACAAACAGAGTACTTAGGCACCTTATAGTCATAAATACTCTCTAGTTCATTTAATATGCTATTTTTTACGCCTTCAACGTTTCCATATATCATTATATAAGCACCTCCTTTAAGGTATATCCTTACTTGACAACTTTCATATTATTTTATATTATAAAAACAACTTTGTAAATGTTGCTATATTATTTTGAGCGTTTTATAAAGATTCTATTTACAAATAAAAATTAATTTATTTTAAAATTAATTTTTATTAATATTAATCAGTTAAGTTTTTATTAACTATAACAATACGAATAAAATATATTTTTTTATTGTGGATAAGAATTAAAAATATATCTATATCCTATAAAACATATATGGATGTACCACTTCAATAAATCCAACGATAAAGAAACATATAATTATATAATTTAATTTTGATGGAGGATCATCATGGAGGATAAAAACCGTAATATACTTTTTAGTGAAGAACAAATTTCAGCTAGAATAAAAGAAATAGGTAAAGTTATAACAGAAGATTATAAAGGTAAGAACCTATATGTTTTATCTTTATTAAGAGGTAGCTTTATATTTGCTGCTGATTTAGTTAGAAATATAGATACAAATGCAAAAATAGGTTTTATGACTACTTCAAGCTATGGACATTCAGAAGAAACTACCGGTGTAGTAAAAGTGGTTAATGATATTCCTGATAATATAGAAGGATATGATGTATTAATAGTTGATGATATAGTTGATTCAGGTATCACTATGGACTTCGTTGTAAATCATGTTAAGAAGTTTGGCGCTTCATCTGTAAAGACTTGTGTGCTATTAGATAAACCTTCAAGAAGAAAGGTATCTATAGAACCTAATTACTGCTGTTTCCAGATCGAAGATGTTTTTGTAGTTGGTTATGGACTTAACTACGGAGATTACTATAGAAATGTTCCTTACGTATTTAACTGGGAAGAAAAATAAAACACACTCTGTGTGTTTTATTTTTTTATTCCATCCATATTTAAATCTATAGATGTTCTTGGAATTTTTCCTACTATTACTGTTTCAGCTATAGGTATTTGATTTTTCACTTCTACCTCATCATGTTCCAGTGGAATTATTACTTTCATCTTAGTATAAACTTCAATATAAATTTTGTGTCTGGTTTGATTTATTCCTGCGGTTTCAAAATCAGAAGAGTATTTTGTTTCTATTCTTCCCAAAGGTTCCATTTTAACTGTAATCTTTGGTCCCCAGTATGACATTATGTTGCTTTGGGTTATATAGCCTAACGGTAGTTTTATGCCAACTGATCCGATGGAATTAAGTTCTTTTTGGGACTTCAATGCAACCTCAGAAGCAATGGCACTCATTTTTACAGTATCAGCCTTCAGCATTACTATATTCCCATCATTATCCTTGTCCACTCTTATTATGTCATCATAATTAAATTTTTCTGAATAAACCTCTAATATATTTTGGTTTATTATTTCTGTAGCTTTAGATCTCATTTCAGCATTTGCCACTACCATAACCGTTGGAGTAATAATTTTATCGAAATAGTATATAAAACAGGTAAAAGTGGATATGATTACAAGTGAACATGAAATTATTATTATTTTTAATTTTTTATATTTGCTTGTCCTAATTTTTTTCACCTACTTATCATAGTGTATTCATCTTATTAATATGCTATAATATTGTAGAATATTTTTATTTCCTGCTTGAAATTAAATTTTAGGAGGATGAGATGGCAGAGAAGAAGAAAAAGAATATAAATAACAAACGTAAAAAGAAGAAGAAGTCTAGGAAAGTACTTAGAATATTTCTATTTTCATTTTTATTTTTAATATTATCGGCATTTGTAGTTGGTGGTGGTTACGTTTATGCAATCGTAAAGAACGCACCTGAATTAAACGTAAATAACGTTCTTTCACTTAGTCAACAATCCCGTATATATGATAATAAGGAACAGTTAATGGATAATGTTCAAACTGACGTTCAACGTATCGTCGTACCTTCCGATGATATTCCTCAATCACTTAAGGATGCCTTTGTCTCAATTGAAGATGAAAGATTTTATGAACACAAAGGAATTGATGCCCAAAGAATACTTGGAGCTATTTACATTGATGCAAAGAATATAGTTACAGGAAAAAGAGGACTTCATGGTGCATCCACTTTAACACAACAATTACTTAAGAACACTATTTTAACTAATGATGTTACACCTCAAAGAAAAATAACTGAAATGTATTTAGCATTAAAATTAGAAGGACTTTTAACTAAACAACAAATATTAGAAGCCTATCTAAACACAATTCCATTAGGTGGACAGGTATACGGAGTTGAAGCTGCTTCACTTAAATACTTTGGTCAAAGTGTAAAGGACAAAAAATTAACTTTGGTTCAGTGTGCATACCTTGCAGGTATGAATCAAGCACCTTCATACTATGATGCATTTTCGCCACAAAACCAAAAGAACCCTGCATCTTATCGTAATAGAACAAAGACTGTTCTATCTAAGATGTTAGAGAGACAAACAATAACCCAAGCTCAATACGATCAGGCAATTAAAGATGTTGATGCAGGAAACTTTGGATTCCAACAAAAAACAAGTGTTACTGAGAAAATGAATTTTGAATGGTTCTCAAGACCTGTTATACAACAAGTAAAGAATGATTTGATGCAAAAATATAAATATTCTGAGGCTGAAGCTTCAAAAATGCTGACTAATGGTGGTTTAAAAATATATACTACAATGGACAGAGATCTTCAACAAGCTACCCAACAAATACTTGATGACAGCAATAACTTTAATTTATCAAACAATAAAACCGAATATTATGAATCTGGAAGTTACAAATGGCCTAAACTTCAAGCTTCTGCTACTATAATGGATTATAAAACTGGCCAAGTTAAAGCTATGGTAGGTGGTAGAGGCAATCAACCTCCTATGAGTATAAACAGAGCCTACAGCACTGCTGGACTTCGTTCAGTAGGTTCTGCAACAAAACCACTTACTGTATACGGACCTGCAATCGACATGAAATTAATGACACCTGCAAGTCCTGAGGAAGATACTCCTTTACCTGAAGAAATAAGCAAAAAATATCCTACTGTCAATGGCAAGCTTTGGAACCCTAAGAATGAAGATGATACTTATAAAGGAACTATATCTCTTAGAGATGCTCTTAAATACTCAAGGAACCCTGTAGCAGTAAAGATTGAAGACGCTATAGGAACAAATGTAGGACTATCCTATGGTGAAAAGTTTGGTCTTAAATACAACAAGGCATCAAAATCAAGTATAGCAACTCTAGCTTTAGGTCAGTTTAACAATGATCCAAAGGATAGAGACGGTGGAAACAGCTATATAATGGCTGCAGCCTATGGAACTTTCGGTAATTCAGGTGTATACACTGAACCGATTTTATATACTACCGTTAAAGATGCTACTGGTAAAGTAATACTTGATAAGACACCTGAAACCAAAAAGATATTGTCACCTCAATCTGCATATGTGATGTATGATTTGCTAAAAGGCCCTGTTAGCTGGTCCTCTGCTCCAGCAAAGTTTGGAGATATACCAGTTGCTGGTAAGACAGGTACTACTACTGATAATAAAGATTTATGGTTCTCTGGGTTAACACCTTACTTGTCTGGAGCTGTATGGGTAGGTTATGACCAACCAACTACTCTTCATGGTTTTAGTGGATCAGCAGTTTCACCAATTTGGGGTAAAATCATGGCTGTAGCTCATCAGGGATTACAATATAAAGAGATCGACACCCCTTCAGGAATTGTGAAGGCTTCGGTTTGTATAGACTCTGGAAAATCCCCTACTGATTTATGCAGCAAAGATTCTAGAGGCAACAGAGTTGTGCAGGATATATTTATAGATGGCACTCAACCTACAGCACTATGCGATGTTCATGTAACAGCTAAAGTAAATAAAGCTAATGGTAAACTTGCCACAGACAATACACCTGCTAACTTGATTGAGGAAAGAGTATTTGTTAAGAATTCAACTCAAGCAGGAATAGGCTTACCAACGGAGCAGGATGATACAAAACCTGTAATTCCAGCTACAGATAATAATACAAATGAAAATAACACTACCACTAATAACAACAGTGGCGCAACCAATGGAAATACAGGAACAACTAACGGTTCCAATAATACCAACTCAAATTCTACTAATAACAATACGAATAATAACTCTTGGACTCCAGCTACTGGCAACACTACTGGAAGTTCAAATCACTAAAAAAGGTAGCTCACTTTGAAGTGCACCCCAAATATTAGACAAAACTAATATTTGGAGGTGCATTTTTTATGTCTAAACATACTTTAGAAGTTAAACTGAAAGTGGTGAATGATGTATTAGAAAAAGGTATGTCAGTCAATTCTGTAGCAAAATCACTCCCTACAGCAAAAGTTGTAGTTCAAAGATGGGTTGCGCTTTATGAGAAATTTGGAGTAGAAGGACTTTCTATGAAGTCTGGAACATATACTGGTGATTTTAAAGTTCATGTTATAGAATATATCCATAAGAATAATTTATCTCTATTCCAAGGGGCTGTTCATTTTGGGATTCCAAATGGTTCAACCGTAGGTGTTTGGGAACGGATATATCTCGAGTATGGTCCCGAAGCTCTGTATAGAGATAACAGAGGGAGGAAGGCAAAAATGAAAAAGGATAAGTTTAAAAAGCCTAATACTGATAACTCACAAAATGAAGATTTAATTGCTGAGGTTCAACGCCTTCGAATGGAGAATGAGTACCTAAAAAAATTGAATGCCTTAGTTCAAGCCAGGGAAAAATCAGCGAAAAAGACAAAGTAGTTGTTATTAGAGAATTAAGGCATAAATATAAGTTAGCTGATTTATTAGAAATTGCAAACATTCCTCGCAGCACGTTCTACTATCGTATAAAAAGCATGGAGAAATCTGATAAATACGATGTTGTTAAGTCCTGTATCGTCCAGATTTTCCATGAGAATAAAGGTAGATATGGATACAGGAGAATTACTTTAGAACTGCACAATAGAGGATATATTGTAAATCATAAAACTGTTCAAAGACTGATGAAGCAGTTATGTTTAAAGTGTATGGTTCGTATTAAGAAGTACAGGTCATACCGAGGCAAAATCGGCAAGATTGCCCCAAACTTGTTATCGCGTAACTTCAAAGCTAATAGACCTAATGAGAAGTGGGTTACTGACGTGACCGAATTCGCTGTCTTTGGAAAAAAGCTATATCTTTCGCCAATCCTTGACTTGTACAACGGAGAAATAATAAGTTATAACTTATCCGAAAGGCCTACATTTCATCAAACAGTTGATATGCTTAAAAAGGCCTTTGAGAAGATTCCTGATGACATAGAATTGATACTACACTCAGATCAGGGATGGCAATATCAAATGAATAAATATCAAAAGATGCTAAAGGAAAAAGGTATTAAGCAAAGTATGTCGCGAAAAGGTAACTGTCTTGATAACTCAGTTATGGAAAACTTCTTTGGATTACTGAAAACAGAGTTGCTATATCTACAGGAATTTGAAAGTATAGATCACTTTATAGAAGAGTTAGTATCTTATATAGATTATTATAATAATAATCGTATTAAGATAAAATTAAAAGGACTGAGTCCTGTTCAATACAGGATTCAGTCTCTAAAAATAGCTTAATTAATATTTGTCTAAAATTATGGGGTCAGTTCACTTGAGCTACCTTTTTTACATCATTCTTTGAAAAGCAATTTCCTTTTCTAAGCATTTATTATCTATATCAATATTTATCCTATATATTTTAGGACATCCTACTTCTCTCCACTTTTTCATATATTTCGCATTAGCTTCTGTTTCATAGTAATAACATTCATCATACTCATCAGAAAATTCTAAAAAACTATTTATACTTTTCTTATGTATTTTCAACAAATTCTTATCTAAATTATTTACTATTATAGCGAGGTATTTCAACGGAATAACATAAGGATACATACTCTTTCCCTTTAGCTTTTTGCTATCCAACAAACATCTTTTCACTATGGAATTTTCTTTAAATTCATCTTTTATATGCGCTCTCAGAATTAAGTTTCCGGTTCTATTTTTTTCTATTTTAATTCCAATCATTATATTCATCCTTCTCATTTGTAAAAGTGACATTTCATTTAAGCTCTATTCAGTTTTATTTTTATCATCTATTTTATTACTCATCTCAGTCAAATCTTCCAATTGGTATACTATAGCATTTACTGATATCTGTAGTTCTAACAGTGAAAGCAGTAATGATATTAGAAGCGCCACCAAGCTTATGCCAAAAGTTATCTGCCCTATAACTTGTTTATTTAAAAATAATGCTAACATCGATAAAACACATAAAAAGAAACTAAATACCCCCATAGTTTGCATGTATTTAATAAGTCTTACCCTTTTATTTAGATTCTTCATTTGTGCTAAAATTCGCCTTTCTGGTGTCTTTCTATACTGTAGGTCTAGTTGTCTAAGCAGTTGGGCTAATGTAGCAAACCTGCTAGTATAGGCAGATATAAGAAGAGAAATCGCTGTAAAAAGTAATGCTGGTGTTGTAAGTTCAAGCTTCAAAATATCCCTCCTAAAAATAAATTGGCTACAGAATGTTACTCTATTATTTAAGATTACTAACACACTATAGTCATCAAATATACCTTTAAGTGTTTCTCTAATATCTTCTACTTATTTTCCATATGATTTATTATTTCCACTACCTTTTCTTCACCTAACAGCTTTTTTATCGCATTAATGCAAATATCTAAACTACTCATTATACTTGATCCTATCATTACTCTTCCGTTATCAACCATTGATTTGTTAACAATCTTAACCTTCGGACAGATCTCTTGAATTTTGTTTCTTAACTTAGAGTGCACAGCTATAGGCATATCGCTTATCAAATTCGACTTTGCAAGTAACATTATACCAGAATCTATTACTAAAACCATCTCACATTCATAATAGCATCTCTTCAAAAAATCACTTATTTTTTCATTATTCAAAATATCTTCGTTATATTTTCCACTTGGTATAATAAGTATGTTTGGGCAGTCAATTTGAGAAAGAGCTGAGTTCGCAGAAAGCTTAAAACCACTAGAAGTTTCTACCATCCCTTCCTCTATTCCAATTGTATTAACATAGAATATATTTTTGTCATGTATTTTATTAGCTAAAGAAAATATCTCAATCGGTCCACTTATACTTAGTAGATCTGCACCTTCTAAGACCATGATTGATACATTTTTATTTTCACAGTTCTCTTCTACAAGAAATTTTTCTTTTGTTAATTTAAAAGTTATATCATTTCCATGCCTTGCAACAGCTTCAAAGCCTAACTTTAAAAAAGATTCCTGAGATTTCTTGTTTGAAACTGTATCCATAATAACAAGACCACCAAACTCATAGAAAAAATACTCTAAAATAAGTTTTGTAGCTTCAGCTCCATAGCCTTGTCCCCTATGACTTGACTCTACCTTTAGATTAAATCTAGCAATTTTTGTTGCTGAGTCATAACCATGAAAGCTTACCTCCCCCACTGGTATATCTTCCTTATTAAAAATTAAGCAGTAAAAATTTTTTCCATCTGTAGGCATGACCATTTTCTTATAAAAATTTCCCCATTTATCTTCTTGGAATGCAAACACTCCCCCTACATCCTTCATGGTTTCATAATCACACCATAACTTCTTTACATAATTTAATTCTTCAAACTTTGGTTGCTTTATATAAACTAATTTTCCATCTCTTCTATATAAATCACTAATCTTCATAAAAAATCACCCAATTTCCATATTTAAAACTTATATTTCTAATATTTTCATAAATTAATTATATCTCAATACTACTACTTTTTATATAAGAATCTTTTCATCGCTAACATTATTTTAGCTAAAAGATTGATAACCACTTAATTTCAACACAGTGCTTTAATAGCCCTATTTTACCTTCATTCTGAAAAATAAACAAATTTTACTTTTTTTCTTAAAAGTATTGATTTAGTTAGTAAAAATTAATATAATAACCTTGTTTGTTTAGTAATTATAAACAATTTGTTTAGTAATACGTATGTGTAATTTTTTACCTATTATAAAAATGGAGGATATGCATAATGCAAATTGGAGAAAAGATTCGAAGATTAAGAATTGAAAAGCAACTCACACAAGAAGAACTTGCAAATAGATGTGAACTATCAAAAGGTTTTATATCTCAGCTGGAAAATGACCTAACGTCCCCTTCAATTGCGACGCTAATGGATATTCTTGAAATTCTCGGGACAAATCTAACAGAATTTTTCAGTGATGATTCAAATGAAAAAATCACCTTTACATATGATGACATGTTTGAAACTGAAAGTGAAGAACTGAAGTATAAGCTTATGTGGCTAGTTCCAAATGCACAGAAAAATGCAATGGAACCAATAATGATTACTCTTAATCCAGGTGGACGATATGTAGAAGAAGAACCCCATGAAGGAGAAGAATTTGGTTTTGTTTTATGTGGAACTATTAATCTTCACCTTGGTGACAGAAAAGTAAAGTTAAAAAAGGGGGAGAGTTTTTACTTCAAACCTAAGGCAAATCATTTCATCTCAAATTGTGGTAAAACAGAGGCTAAGGTTATTTGGGTAAGTACTCCTCCTTCATTCTAATATAAGAGAGGTGTTTATTTTGGATGATAACATTATTGAAATTAAAAATGTGTCGAAAAGCTTCAATAACATAAAAATAATTGATGATTTAAATCTATGTATTAAAAAAAATGAATTTTTGACCCTTCTCGGGCCAAGTGGTTGTGGCAAGACAACTACTCTAAAAATGTTGGCGGGTTTTGAAAGTGTTGATATTGGAACAATTTGTTTTGAAGGAAGTGATATTAATAATATCCCGCCTTATAACAGACAGATCAATACTGTATTTCAAAACTACGCTCTATTCCCTCATCTAAATGTTTATGACAATATTGCTTTTGGTCTTAAGATAAAAAAACTTTCTAAATCTACCATTAAACACAAGATTACATCAATTTTGAAGTTGGTTGCTTTGGAAGGTTTTGAAAAAAGAGACGTAGATTCTCTCAGCGGTGGCCAACAACAGCGAGTAGCAATTGCTAGAGCTTTAGTGAATGAGCCAAAAGTACTACTATTAGACGAACCCCTTGGAGCTTTGGATCTTAAACTCAGAAAAGAAATGCAGTTGGAATTAAAAAACATACAACAAAAACTAGGTATCACTTTTGTTTTTGTAACCCATGATCAAGAAGAAGCACTTACCATGTCTGATACTATTGTCGTCATGGATAAAGGAATCGTGCAGCAGATGGGAACACCTGAAGATATATATAATGAACCAATAAATTCATTTGTAGCTAAGTTTATCGGAGAAAGCAATATAATTGATGGAGTTATGTTAAAAGATTATAGAGTTAAGTTTTGTGATAGCGAATTTGAATGTGTGGACAAAGGTTTTTCAAGTAATGAGAATGTTGATGTTGTTATAAGACCAGAAGATATAAAGATAGTTGATTCTGAAAAAGGAATGCTTAAAGGAGAAATCACATCAGTTATTTTTAAAGGAGTTCATTATGAGCTGGAAGTTCTAGAACATGATAGAAAATGGCTGATACACAATACAAAAAGTGCCCCAATTGGCTCAATGATTGGTCTAAGTATTCATCCTGAAGATATACATATAATGAAAAAAAGGATAACTACATAGTGAAAAAGCGTTCCTATGCTGCTTACCCATATTTTATTTGGAGTGTACTTTTTATTGTAATCCCCCTTTTTATGGTCTTATTCTTTAGTTTCACAAAAAAGGTTGACGGTTCATTTATATTTTCTATGGACAACTATCACAAACTTATTAATCCAATATATTTAAAGGTTTTTTGGAGATCAATTTATCTTGCTTTCATTTCTACTTTACTATGTCTTGTAATAGGATATCCTGCTGCCTACTTTATTTCAAAAATAAACTTAAAAAGAAGAAATCTATTCATACTACTATTTATTTTACCAATGTGGATGAATTTCCTTCTAAGAACATATGCTTGGATGTCCATACTAGGAAAAAATGGGTTTATAAACACCCTATTAATTAAGATAGGTCTACCATCTATAACTTTATTATATACTGATGCAGCAGTACTTTTGGGCATGGTGTACAATTTCCTTCCTTATATGGTACTTCCAATATACACTGTAATCATAAAAATAGATGAAAACCTTATAAACGCAGCACATGATTTAGGTGCAAATAAAACTCAAGTTTTTGGAAAGGTAATATTTCCACTTACTGTACCAGGGGTTATATCAGGGATAACAATGGTATTTATGCCTGCAGTAACAACCTTTGTAATTTCAAGACTTCTTGGCGGTGGTCAGTATATGCTTCTAGGAAATCTTATCGAACAGCAATTTACAAATATAGGAGATTGGAATTTTGGTTCAGCTATTTCTATATTTATGATGCTTATAATATTACTATCTATGGCCATTATGACTAAATTTGATGGAGATGAAAGTAAAGAAGGTGGTGGACAAGTATGGTAAAAAAATTAGGTTCTAAATTTTATTTATCCTTAGTTTTTTTATTCTTGTATGCTCCCATCATTGTATTGATTATATTTTCATTTAACAATTCAAAATCCATGGCTATATGGGAAGGTTTCACTTTTAAGTGGTATAAGGAACTTATAAGTGATGATAGAATTTTAACGGCTCTTTACTATACTTTAAGTGTAGCAATTATATCAGCAACAGTATCCACTGTTGTTGGAACTCTAAGTTCTATTGGCATATTTAAGATGAGAGGATTAAGTAAAAAAATAATTCTTAACATAAACTATCTTCCAGTTTTAAATCCTGATATTGTTACAGGAATTGCCTTGATGAGTCTATTTGCTTTCTTTAGTTTTAAATTTGGATTTACTACTATGCTTTTAGCTCATATAACCTTTAACCTCCCCTATGTAATACTATCAGTTCTCCCTAAACTTAAGCAGTTACCAAATAACATTGAAGAAGCGGCTATGGATCTTGGTGCTACTCCAGGCTACACCCTTAGAAAGGTTATCCTACCACAAATCAAACCTGGAATAGTATCGGGTTTTTTGATAGCATTTACTATGTCCATAGATGATTTTGTAATAAGCTTTTTCACTACTGGCTCAGGTGTTACTAATCTTTCTATTGAGGTATACTCAATGGCTAAGAGAGGAATAAAACCTGAAATAAATGCTTTGTCTACATTAATGTTCATTGTAGTTTTAACTTTATTATTGATAGTTAATAAAAAAGAATCTTTAATAAGAGGTGAATAAATTGGTTAAAATAAAAAAAGTAATTCCACTAATTGCTAGCATTTTAATTTGCACTTCATTATTAGCTGGGTGTAACAGTAAATCTTCTGAATCAGGCAAAAAAGTATTGAATGTATATAATGTTGGTGATTACATAGATGAAGATTTATTAAAGCAATTTGAAGATAAAACCGGAATTAAAGTTAATTACGAAACCTATGATACAAACGAAATTATGTACCAAAAGTTGAAAGGTGGAAACTCTAGTTATGATATAGTTGTGCCTTCCGATTATATGGTAGAAAAAATGATTAAGGAAGATATGCTTGAAAAAATAGACTTCAGTAAAGTTGAAAATTACAAGAATATAGATGAAAAATTTAAAAATCTTTCTTATGATCCAAAGAATGAATACTCAGTTCCTTATATGTGGGGAACATACGGAATCTTATACAACAAAAAATTAGTTAAAGATCCAGTGGATAGCTGGAATATACTTTGGAATACAAAGTATAAAGGACAAATTTTTATGATTGAATCTATAAGAGATTCTATAGGAGTGTCCCTTAGGAGACTCGGTTATTCACTTAATACAACTAAGGATGATGAAATAGCAAAAGCTAAAGAAGAATTAATAAAACAAAAGCCATTAGTTCTTGCGTATGTAAATGATGAAGTAAAAGATAGAATGGTTGCCGAAGAGGCTGCGCTTGCAGTTGTTTATTCAGGTGATGCTGTGACAATGAAACAAAAAAATGCAAACCTTGAATATGTTATTCCAAATGAAGGAAGCAATAAGTGGTTTGATACATTATGCATCCCAAAGAACGCTAAACATAAAACTGAAGCAGAACAATTTATAAACTTCCTACTCGATCCTGAAGTAGCTAAACAAAATACAGAATACATTGGTTACTCCACTCCAAATAAAGCAGCCCTAGAATTATTGGATGATAAAATAAAGAGTGACCCTACTGCTTATCCTTCTGAAGATGCTCTAAAGAAGTGTGAAGTTTTTGTTGATCTCGGAGAAAACCTTAAAAAATATGATGATGCTTGGTTGCAAGTTAAATCAAATTAAAAAAAGCCTATATAGGCTTTTTTTACTGTTCAAATTCAGGAAACCATAGATTGATTTCTTTTTGAGCACTTTCTCTACAGTCAGAGGCATGCACTGAGTTTTCAGTTTTGTTTACACCAAACTTTTTTCTTATAGTTCCGTACTCAGCCATTTCAGGATTTGTGTTACCGTTTATCTTTCTTACCTTTTCTATAGCCCCTTGTCCTTCCAGTATCATAGCAACTAATGGGCTTCTTGTAATATACTTCAATAATTCATCAAAAAATACTTTACCGTCATGCTCTGCATAATGCACTCTAGCCAATTCCTCATTGACTCTAACCATTTTAAGTGCAATTACTCTTAACCCGTTACTCTCATAAAGATCAATTATTTTCCCTGTTACGTGTCGCTCCACTGCATCAGGCTTTATAAGAACCAAACTCTTTTCTATATCCACTACCTTCACCTCCTGTAAATGTTTTCTAACTTTATTATACTTATCAAAGATTGTATTGTAAATATTTTAAAATTACTCCACCATTGTAATTTTTGCTCATTTTCATGAAAAATAAACATAAATATAATTATAAATTTTACGATAATATAAATAACATTAGCTTATACAAGTCTTAAGGTTATATTTACAATTGTTAAGGTTCACAAAAATCTGTTATAATTCTATTAAATAAATCTTGAGGAGGAATGAGTATGATAAGATATCATATCATTGTCCAAGGAAGGGTTCAAGGAGTAGGTTTTAGATACTTCGTTCAATATACAGCCTCTTTACTTAACATAACTGGTACTGCTACAAATCTTGACAATGGTGATGTAGAGATTTTTGCTCAGGGTGATAACGAACACGTAGATGCTTTTTTAGCCAGGGTTAAGAGAGGAAATGGTTTTTCAAGAGTTATTGAATGTAAGGTAGAAGAAATTCCTTCACTTGAAAAAGAAAAATCTTTCAGAATTGTTTAGAGCACAAAACTTAGAGTCTTTGCCTATTTGTAATATGGCAAAGACTCTACTTTTTTAATTATATAGAATTGCTATTTCTTATAAATCTAGCTATGTCATAACTTAACAGATATAATATTATGCCCGAATTATAAGTTGCAACTATTCTTCAGAATTAAGTTGCTCTATAACGTAATTTGGAAGCGCAAAAGCACCTACATGTATGTTCTTGTTATAGTACTTAGTTTTTAATCCACGTTTCTCAAAGTTTTCTTCTTTAAAATCCTTTATAGGATGAAGTTCCTTTGATGCAAATCCAAATAACCAATGTCCAGATGCATAGGTTGGCATATGGTATTGATACGCCTCACATATTGGGAATATCTTCTTTAGCTTTGAGTATGCTCTTTTCATTTCTCTTGAATTATTAGGGTAATAAGGACTTTCACCTTGGTTAACTAATATTCCTTTTTCAGTAAGAGCCTTAAAGCAATTGTTATAAAAATCTACTGTAAATAATCCTTCTCCTGGGCCAATAGGATCTGTAGAGTCAACTATTATAAGGTCATACTCAGCTATCTTTCCTTCAACAAACTTTATTCCATCTTCGAAGTATAAATTAACCCTTGAATCATCAAGTTTACATGCAGTGAAAGGTAAAAATTCTTTAGAAGCTTTAACAACTACTTCATCTATTTCTACCATATCTATCTTTTCTATAGTTTCATATCTAGTTAATTCTCTTACAGTTCCACCATCACCAGCACCTATTACCAACACTCTTTTTATATCAGGGTTTGTAGAAAGTGCCACGTGAGTTATCATTTCATGATAAATGAACTCATCTTTTTCAGTAACCATAGTCCAACCATCTATTACTAAAACTCTTCCAAATTCATAGGTATCAATTACTTCTATCTCTTGGAATGGACTCTTCTCCGCATAGAGATGACTCTTTACCTTCATCGAAAACTTTACGTTAGGCGTTTGATTTTCTGTATACCACAATTCCATTTTTATTCCTCCAAACACTATTCATTCATTGGTTTATGTGTAACATCTATATTGTCATATTGACCATCAGAATAGTTCTTTATCTTTTCAATTATTCCTCTTGATACCTCAGTTGATTCACTTCTTTCAGCCTTAAGCATATCCTCTAAATAGTTAAATGCTTTCCAAGGATTAACACTATCACCACAAGTATATAGATCAACAGAAGCATACCCATATTCAGGCCATGTGTGGATTGTTAAATGTGATTCTTGAATAATTACAGCTCCACTAACTCCCCATGGATTAAAGGTATGAAAACAACTTGTAACTATAGTTGCACCTGATCTTCTTGCCGCTTCATTCATATAATCTTCAATCAAGCTATGATTACTTATTATATCCTTGTCACAATTGTAATACTCTACCAATATATGTCTTCCAAGTTGCTCAATTTTCATTATAACCCCTCCTAATATTAAAAAAACTGATATTCAAATATTAAAATTTAATATAAATATTTACCTATTTATCCTCTAACCTCAACTAAACTCTTGGTTTAATAAAGTTTACTTTTACTAAACCAAGAGTTTATTAATATTAAGTACAAATAAAATATATCATATTTTAAAAATTTGTCAATAGATTTTGAGAGTTACGCATATTCTAAATGAAAAAAATAGACTGTTAAAAACAGTCTATTCATTAGTATCGGTCTGCACTGGTCTAGGCTTATTTTTCCCTAACTTTCTAGATTCCTTTGAGTATCCAATCTCATTTGCAGTTTCAATCTTCATTTTTTCTAATTCTTTCTTGGTTTTAGGATTTGATTTTTTATTATTTTTGCTGTTCTTATTGTTTTTATGAGACATAGATATATCACTCCTTAAAAACTACTATAGTAATACTAAACTACATGATACTAGTATTAGTACTTTTTTAAAGCCTATACCTGAAACATATTAACAAAGAAAGAACTTCAGCCCTTTTATAAATCTTCCCACAATTCTTCTATTGACGGATAGTCAGTAAATATCTTATCCATCAAATTCTCAATATCATCATCATTCCATATATTATATTTTTCTAATGAGTTTAATTTAATTACATTATTGTCTTTTTCACTTCTAACAAGCATCTTTTCAGAACACTTTTCAATATAATCATCTATATGTTCTCTTACTGTATTTTCAAACTCTAATGTTAAATATCTCTCATTATTTTCGTCCCTAAAATCTATTACAATTCTATGCTGATCTCTTAAAAGCTTTAAGAAATCCTGATGATTTTCATCTCCATAATTAAACCATATGTCATATATATTCTCAAAATCTTCACCAAATTTTAATATTATGGCATATACATTAGCTTTTTTATCACCAATAGATGTACTCTTTACTCCCATGGGTGTATCTACGCCAATACTCAATAGATCCTCTTTCATCTCCTTTATTATAATAATTGGATATAAAGCATCTTCAAGTCCAACTACTAATGGAGTAATACTGCCACAAGGTCTATCTGCTATTATATCATTAACTGTTAAGTCACCCATAAGTACACTTCCTTCTTTAATAATACTTTATTAAAAAGTAAAATTCACTCAGCTATTAAGTATAAATGATTGTTGTAAGTATATTATACCAATTATATCAATATATATGAGATATTTTACCGAAAAGAGCATAAAACAACTTACATCAAGCTTAAAACAAAAATTTTTCTAATTAGTTTTTAAAAACTTCATTCGTGATGCAATTTATCTATAGTATTATACGATAAAATAAAATAGTTATACAATAACAATTTACCACTTATTTTCAATAAATACCACTTAAGTTCTGGCAGGCTTCATAATTTTATTTTTTACTGTTTCCCCTAAGCAGCTGTTCTAACCACTTGATATTTCTAGGTTTAGATGCCAAAAAATTTTATACTTTCCTGGACAACAAGATATGGTTGCTACAATATAATCACTTTGCTATAATAAAGTAATTAAAAAAGATGAATTACTTCAATCTAAGCTGTGTTTTTTGAGTTTTAATGTATTCTTTCATTGAGGCTTTAGATACAGAAAAATTTAGTGAAGTTATAGATATCTATATATTGTATTGGGGGAATATAAATGAAAATAGACTTTATAAAATGCCATGGTTCAGGAAATGACTTCATATTAATAGATGAATTAAATAAGTCTCTGAATTTGACAGAAGAAAATAGAAGAAGCTTAGCAATTGAACTATGTGATAGAGCTGGAAAGATAGGGGCTGATGGAATATTATTTGTTCAAAACAGTTCTTTCTGCGATGGAAAAATGAGAATATTTAATGCTGATGGCACAGAACCTGAGATGTGTGGAAATGGTTTAAGGTGCGTAGGAAGATATTTAATTGATGTTCTAAAAAAAGAGTTTATTACTGTTGAAACAATGAAAGCTAAATATGATGTAAAGGCTGTTCCAGAAATCTTTGATGGCGTTAAAACAGTTGAAATAGAAATAGATACCGTTAATTTTAATGTGAACTCTCTTCCTTTAAATCATTCAAAAGATACCTTAATAAACGAGAAAATCCCTGCTTTATCTGACCACTTACTTTTCACTGCTGTAAGTATAACAAACCCACATGTAGTTACATTCATTAATCAATTGAGCAGAGATGAAATAGTTAGAATAGGCAAAGAAGGTAATACAAATAAATCCGTTTTTCCACAAGGCGTAAATGTTAATTTCGTAAGAGTTCTTGAGGAGAACAGTATATATGTTACCACTTATGAGCGTGGTGTAGGTATAACAAAGTCCTGCGGTACAGGTATGACAGCTTCTAGTGCTGCTTATTGCTTAAACAATCCTAATTTATACGGCACAGAACTTAACATATATAATGATGGCGGTATGATAAAGATATATGTTAATAAAGATGATAAAAACAATTACAAGATAAGATTCATAGGAAATGGTTCCTATGTATATTCTTCTTCAGCAAACCTTAATGATTCATTTAAGTTAATATCTCTTACAGACAATAAAGATTTTGAAGAAGAAGTTGCTAGCTATGATAAATTTCTTGATTACACTAAGAATGTTATAGAATAAACTATAGTAAAAATATCACTAACATTATCAAATGTTAGTGATATTTTATTTTAATTGGTATTTATCTAATTCAAACTCCTATGTTATATCCTTCAAAAGCATTTATATACATCTGTCTAATCTCTCCCATAAGTGGGTATCTTGGGTTCGCACCAGTGCATTGATCATCAAAAGCTTGCTCTACCATTTCATCTAGTGAAGAGTAGAACTTTTCTTTAGAAACACCCCATTCTGCTATAGTTCTTGGCATTCCAACTCTAGCCTTCAAATCATCTATAGCTCTTATAAGATTTTCAATTTTTTCTTCCTCAGTGCTTCCTCCAAGCTTTAAATAATCAGCAATAACTGTATATCTCCATTTTGCATTTGGATACCTATATTGAGGAAATGCTGTCTGTTTTCTTGGATCATCTACTGCATTAAATCTTATAACTTCATCTATCAGCAATGCATTTGCCACTCCGTGAGGTACATGATGCATTGATCCTAACTTATGTGCCATTGAGTGGCATACTCCTAAAAATGCATTAGCAAAGGACATTCCTGCTATTGTAGCTGCATGCGCCATTTTTTCTCTGGCTTTTATATTAGTAGTACCTTCATCATAAGCTTGTGGCAAATATTTAAATATAAGTCTTATTGCTTCTAATGCTAAGCCATTTGTGTATTCTGATGCTAAGACTGATACATAAGCTTCAATTGCATGAGTCAAGGCATCTATTCCAGATGCTGCAGTTAAGCCTTTTGGCATATTCATCATAAGTTCAGCATCGATTATTGCCATATCTGGAGTAAGCTCATAATCTGCTAAAGGATATTTTATTCCTGTTTTTTCGTCTGTAATTACAGCAAATGGAGTTACCTCAGAACCAGTTCCTGCTGATGTTGGGATAGACACCATCATAGCTTTTTGTCCGAGCTCTGGGAATTTATACACTCTCTTTCTTATATCCATAAATCTCATCGCTAAATCTTCAAATCTTACCTCTGGATGCTCATACATAACCCACATTATTTTAGCGCAATCCATAGGTGACCCACCTCCAAGCGCTATTATTACATCAGGCTTAAATTTATCCATTTGATCTGCTCCATTTTTAGCGGTGGCTAAAGTTGGGTCTGGTTCTACATCATAAAATACTCTAAAGTCAACATGACCTTCTTCCAATACCTTTATTGCCATATCTGCATACCCTAAATCATATAAAACTTTATCAGTTACAATAAACGCTCTCTTTTTGCCCATGTCTACTAATTCTCTTAACGCTACAGCAAGAGATCCATACTTAAAGTATATTTTCTCCGGTACTCTGAACCAAAGCATATTTTCTCTCCTCTCTGCAACATTCTTTATATTAAGTAGATGCTTTGGACCAACATTTTCAGATACCGAATTTCCTCCCCAAGATCCACAGCCTAGAGTTAAAGATGGCGCAAGTTTAAAATTATAGATATCTCCAATTGCCCCTTGTGATGCAGGCATATTTACTATTGTCCTTGCAGTCTTCATTGCTGCACCAAACTTTCCGATTCTTTCTGCACTTCTTGACTGATCTGTATATAATACCGAAGTATGCCCAAATCCGCCTAATTCAACTAATCTTGAAGCTTTGACCAAAGCTTCATCAAAATTTTTAACACAATACATTGCTAATACTGGTGAAAGTTTTTCATGAGAAAAGGGTTCTTCTATTTCAACTGATTCTACCTCTCCAACCAATACCTTTGAATATCTTGGCACATCAACACCTGCCAATTCTGCTATCTTGTATGCTGACTGACCTACTATGTCTGAGTTTAATCCGCCTTTATCATTCAGTATAATCTTTCTTACCTTTTCTCTTTCTTCTTCGTTTAATATATAAGCCCCTCTGTCATGAAGCTCTTTTCTTACCTCTTCGTATACTTCTTCTAGCACAACTAAAGCTTGCTCTGAAGCACATATCATTCCATTATCGAAAGTCTTTGATAAAAGTATTGAACTTACTGCTGTCTTTATATGAGCAGTTTCATCAATAATTACAGGGGTATTACCTGAACCTACTCCTAAAGCTGGCTTTCCTGACGAATAAGCAGCTTTTACCATCGCTGGTCCACCAGTAGCTAGTATTATGTCAGCCTCTCTCATAACCATTTGTGATAGTTCAACTGAAGGCTCATCTATCCATCCTATTATATCTTCTGGTGCTCCTGCTTTAACTGCTGCATCTAACACTATCTTTGCAGCTGCTATAGTTGACGCCTTTGCTCTTGGATGAGGTGAAAATATTATTCCATTTCTTGTTTTAAGTGATATAAGCGCTTTAAAAATAGCCGTTGAAGTTGGATTAGTTGTTGGGATTATAGCTGCTACTACTCCGATTGGTTCTGCCACCCTTGCTATTCCAAATGATTCATCATAATCTAATAATCCACATGTTCTATCATTTTTATATTTATTATAAATGTATTCAGATGCAAAGTGGTTTTTTATAACCTTGTCTTCCACTACCCCCATACCAGTTTCTTCAGCAGCCAACTTTGCAAGAGCTATTCTAGAATTATTTGCTGCCATTGCTGCCTGCCTAAATATTTCATCAACCTGTTCTTGGGTATAAGTTGAGTAAATTCTTTGTGCTTCCCTTACTTTAGATATTCTCTGGCTCAATTCTTCCGAATTGGTTACTTTCATTTAAATTCCTCCTTTTATTTACACAATACTAAGCCTCATCCGCCTGTTTTATAATTACATAGGCGTAATTTTGTTCTTATTATTCTCAATATATATACAGGAATATTCTAGATCAAAAAAAATATGCACTTACAAATTTTATGCGTCCACAAATCAATAGTTGAAGCTGTATTTCTATAGAAAAATCCTTAATACTTAGTTATACTATTTATATGTAAGCTACAGCTGTTTCTTTAAATCAATATCAAGTTCTCAAAACAAAACTTACCTTACTAAATCATATTAATTCCAGTGTTTCACAACTCACAATTTTAGAAAACAGGAGGTTTATATATGGTAATTTCCAACATCACTAACATAATGATCAAGTACTTTGAAGGCGATGTAAAAAGAATAAATCACGCACTAAAGGTATATTCCTTTGCAAAAATTATTGGAGAGCTAGAACAAGTGTCTAAAGCTGACCTTTTTGTTTTAGAAATTTCCGCAGTATTACATGATATAGGTATTAAGATAAGTGAACAAAAATACAATTCATCTAATGGCAAGTATCAAGAGATAGAGGGCCCACCTGTAGCAAAGGAACTATTAGGCAGTTTCAATCTAGATTCCTCTATAGTTGATAGAGTTTGTTATCTTATAGGCAATCATCATAGTTACGATAAAATAGATTCTGTTGATTTTCAGATTTTAGTAGAAGCTGATTTTTTAGTTAATATATATGAAGATGAAATACCAAAAGACAATATCGCAATTATAGAAGAAAAAATCTTCAGAACCTCTTCCGGTAAAGAGCTTCTTAAATCCATTTATATGTAAGCTTAGCAAACAAAAAGGTAGAAATTCATGATGAATTCCTACCTTTTTGTTTATTAAAACAACCTAATATTATGTTTGCGGAGCATAAATTCTTTAAATTCCTCATCGCAATTGCACTTCCCATCGCAAGAAAAACAGTGATTTTTCAAACTAGCCATGATGGACTTTCTCATATCTTCAGGTTTTTTTATTGGTGAGGCTGTAAGCTTTTCTACAACTTCAATTCCTAATAAAGTAGCCAATGGTATAAACACCATATTTATAGATTCCTTAAAATTCAAATACAATTCTAATGTTCCTACAAATACTATTGCTGAATTCATGACTACTCTAATTCTTTTCATATCCTTTGATAATTTAAGTGACTTTATTAAATCTTCTGCATTTTTTCTACCAGTAAAACTCATATGTTGATAAAATGATTGTGTTCTTATCTCCTCCATACTAACCCTCTTTTATCGTTTTACTGTAAATGTATGCTTAATATTACCAATGAATTCTAAAATTTATTACTTAAACTTGCCAGTTACATCCCTACATACTCCAAAAACTCCAATTAACTCCCCGAACATATTATATTCGGGTATTGAATAATCTTCAATATAATGAAAAACCTCATTCTTATCTCTCCACCTTGTTATAATAGGTTTCGAATAATCTGCATTTCCTTCCGCTTTATCAATTAACTCTTTAAGATAGTCTGGATGAGCGGTTTTAAAGACCAATTCCGGGTCATTATAATAATCTTCTGGACTATATCCTAGTACCTTCTCGATAGATTTACTTATGTATTCGAATCCTTTAGGTTCTACTCTAAAATAATATATTATATCCTTTGAATTATCTAATATTTTTGTTAATAACCGGTGTCTATATTCTAAGTCTTTTTCCTTTGTCACATTTATAATCGACCCATAATATCCTTTATGTATTCCCTCAACATAATGAGATCTATATAATATGCTTATATGTGTAATGACTTTATTCTTCGTTAAAACTGGTATAGTTATTGTGTTTTCTTTATCCGCCACTTCTTTAAATTGTATTAGTACCTTTTGTTCTCCTATAATATCTGAGAGATTTTTCCCAATCAATTCTTCAGCATTTTGTTCTAATAGAGACTCAATTCCATCTTCTATATATATAATTCTACTCATTTGATCTGCAACAAAATAAAACTCCCTTTTAACCATATTAAGGTTTATATCTGAAAAATCATCTCCCATAAAATTTTTCATGGAATCCCTCCATAAGCATGATTGTATTATTTATTTTTCATTCGTATTCTCAAAAAACTTATCAATTAGCTTTTCTGCAATCTTTCTATATCCATTTGCCATGTCAATTATGGATAGAATATATAGCAGAACATCTCCGTCTTCGTCCTTAACTTCCTTTAACTTTTGCTCTGCTGAAGCTTTTATTTCTTCAGAATTATTAGTTTTTATTAGCAAGTACTTATTATATAATGAATCTATATCTACCTTCTCATTATTTTCTATCTTTTCAACTATAGGTTTTAATACATTCTTAATATCATTAATAGCTAAGCTTTGCTTTAGATTGTAGATTATAATCATAAGAATTACATGATCTCTAGTATACTTTTTTTTCTTTGCTGCCATTAGTAGCTTATCTTTAGTATAATTATTTATCATAGTTTTAGTAAGTAATTTATCTTCCACACTTCTTTTAGTTTCAAATAAATTACTTTCGAATAATGTTATTACTTGGTCCATATATAAATCCAGATTAGGTATTTGCTCAGGTTGTATTTCATTGTTAAAATGTAAATCTTCAAAGATCATTTTAAGGTTATTTAAATCTAATTCTAAATCCACGTTATTCATATCTTCCTCCCTAGCTC
Organism: Clostridium fungisolvens; assembly: GCF_014193895.1. NCBI lineage: Bacteria > Bacillati > Bacillota > Clostridia > Eubacteriales > Clostridiaceae > Clostridium > Clostridium fungisolvens. The sequence goes on from NZ_BLZR01000001.1 coordinate 3,306,430, forward strand.
TGAAAAGCAATAAGTAGTTTTTAAAACCACTTATTTTAATATTAATAGAAAATGCTAGATAATACAAGAATTTTATAGTTATAACGAATAAATTTTGTAATTTCATTTATAATAAATATTGCATAAACAATTCACTATGTCGTATACTATAATAAAGAGAACAAGTAGTTATATTAACTACTTCACATAATATTTATAGGAGTTGGTGTTATGATAAAATATATAAGAGAACCAGTTAATAGTTTAACTCACTTTTTTGGTGCTATAGCATCCTTTGTCGGATTAGTTTTTATGATTTTGAAAGTAATTGATGTAAATGACTCTTTACCTTCAAGACTTACGGGAGCCATTATCTTTGGACTATCTTTAATTTTTCTTTATAGTGCAAGTTCCATATATCACTGGTCAAAATCTTCTGCAAATAAACTGCTTATGTTAAGGAAATTTGATCACGCAATGATTTTTGTTCTCATTGCAGGTACTTATACACCTATATGTTTAGGAGTTCTAGACGGATTTTTAGAAGTATTTGTTTTATCTACTGTATGGATTTTAGCAATCGCAGGAATCTTTCTAAAGATATTTTGGTTCGACTGTCCAAGATGGCTATATACAGCGTTTTACATAATAATGGGTTGGTTAGCCTTAACCTTCAGTGCACCTTTATATAGAACACTGTTAATGCCTGGCTTCATTTGGCTCATAATTGGAGGAGTACTATATACCATTGGAGGAATAATTTACGCATTAAAGTCCCCAAATATATCTTCAAAATTTGGATTCCATGAATTATTTCATATATTCGTCTTACTAGGAAGTTTAAGTCACTTTTATCTAATTTATGCTTTTATTTTATAATTTAATGTATCCTTCTAAAAATTAATTTCCTGAAGAATAAAAAACTCACTGAAATGTTTTTCTTCAGTGAGTTTTTTGCGCATCTGCCTTTCCGAATAAATATGAGGAAAATTTGGCAGGCGACATATTCTTCTTTTTTATTCTTTAACATATATTATATTTTAAGTCTGTTACGCATATGTATCCACAGTTTTCATTAAATTATAATTCTATAAAGAATAAAAAAACTCACTGAAGTGCTTTTCTTCAGTGAGTTTTTTAATAATTTATTTTATCAATAATGTTCCGTCGTTAATCTTCCAAGCATTGTCTTCATATACTAGCTCTACATTACAAACATCCGAAACATCTCCATCTACATACTCCACTCTAGCATTAATCTTGCTTGATCCCTGATCACTGCTTATCACCTTCGTGAAATTCTCTCCATTACTTAATCCTTGTCCATAAAGAACATACTTCTTCCCATCGCTCTCTTTAAAAAAGTTTCTAACGTGATTATTAACGAAAGCTTTAGAAAAATATTGATTAAAGGATTTAATTTCATTCTCTACATTCGTATTCTGATCTTTGATAGCTGCATAACTTAGACTATCTATGGTGATGGTTTGATTACTATCTCCTATTCCCATCAGTTTGCTAATCTCAAAGTTCCTTCCTACTATTAGAGTACTTAAGATCTCCTCATCTTTTAAAGATTTTACAATTGCAGTATTATCAGCAGGCTTTTTTGTGTCATTTGAAGCAGTATTATTTTTTAAATCCGTATTTTGCTTAGTTACAACTTGCGAATTATCACTTGTATTTATTTTCTCTTCCTTAACCGCTATCGGCTTTAAATCCTTATCAAACTTATACCAAGTAAGTTTTTTATCATCATTTAGCTGCGGTATTTCCAAGATACCATCTCCATCAATATCCTGTGCATATTTTTTCAAGCCATTTACAGTACTATTTATAAGCCTTTCAATCTTACCTTTATTCATTATATAGACATCAATATTTGAATCTTTAGATACAGCTGAGTTATCTATTAATCCGTAAGTTCCATCATTTATTTTTCCTACTACTAACTCACCTGGAAATGCAGTATTAGAAGGAGCTACACTATCACTTAAGTCTTGATATTTATCTTTCCTATATTCATAGACCTTAACAGGAGATTTCTTCTCTCCCTTGCTATTATAAGGAACAATATATATTTCAGGAATCTTATCATTATCCAAATCACCAAATGCATATCCATCTTTATTCATATCCCCGATGGTTGTCCAAGATTTATCCTTAGCAAACTTTTCTTTTATAAAGTTCAGCATAAGTTCATCTAATTTGCCAAATTCCTTCACATCTCCTCCGGCAGATATAAATTCAGCATATTTTGATACTGATTCCGGATACTTCTTTTCAGAATAAACCTTATTTAATTGATTTAATATATCCTCTTTATTAGTTTTATTGTTATCATTACTCTTACTACATCCGAATAATGACAAACTAATTATTAGAAATAAAGCTACTGTTAGATTTAATTTCTTAGTCATGCTATTCCTCCGTTTTATTATGTTGTTTCATCTTTAAAGCAGAAAAATCCTACAATATTAGGATTTTTGAATAAATATAAGTATGAGTTCACTTAATAATATTCTTACATTTTCAACTATAAAATTATAGCACAGTGAAACATTTCCTTACATCACTATAAAAATTCATTTATGCCCAATTTGGACACTTTTTTATATTTAATTGACATAAGTCTCTTATTTTCATATCCTTATACTAAATACTAATTTTATTTTAGAAAAGAGGGTTGATTATATGGATATTATAAGAAAAGTAATAGAAGAAAACTTAGAAGAAGTAATTAGTATGTGGCATAAGCTTCATGCTACTCCTGAACTTTCATTTGAAGAATATAAAACACAAGAGCTACTTCTTGAGTTTTTAAATTCTATGGGCTATGAGAGTAAGAAGATTGCTAAAACTGGATTAGTTGCGGTACTAGGAGATGATTCCAAAGCAATTGGCATAAGGACAGATATAGATGCTATAAACGTAGCAGGTCCTCGTCACTCCTGCGGACACGATTTTCATATGTCAACAGTGCTAGGCACTGCTCTAGTTTTAAAGAAATTAGGTGTAAAAAAGACAGTTAAATTTTTATTTCAGCCAGCGGAAGAAGCAATTGGTGGAGCAAAAGTTATGATTGAGGAAGGTGTTTTAAAAAATCCTGAAGTAACTGAAATGATTGGCTTTCATGTATGGCCAAAGGTTCCTGTTGGAACTATTGAAGTTTCACCTGGCCCATCTATGGCTTCAGTTGATGATTTTATCATTACTTTTAAAGGAAAAGGTGGCCATGCAGCAATGCCTTATATTTGTATAAATCCATTATATCCAGCAATGGATTTTATAAATACTATGACTATAAAAACAAAAATAGAAAACAATCCATTAAATCCTCACATTCTTACCTTCACTACTTTACAATGTGGTACAGTAGGTAATGTTATAGCCGAGGAAGCAGTAGTAAAAGGAACTGTAAGAACCTTTGATATGGCTTTTAAGAAAAAGCTTCAAAATCAAATTTTAGCCGAAGCTGAAGATATCGGCAAAAAATATAATTGTTCTGTATCATCCCATTATAATGTATATTATCCGCCTGTTATAAGCGATGAAGCTTTGACAGAAAAATTTACTAAGATTAGTAAAAAGGCTCTAGGCGAAAACAATGTTAGGCCATTGGAAAAAACTTTTACAGCAGAGGATTTTTCTTTCTATTGCGAGAAAGTTCCATCAGTACATTTTAGACTTGGTATATCTGATGGTTCTAAAGGTGAATCACCGCTACATTCACCTAATTTTGACGGATCATTCGAAGCATTGTATTATGGTATATATACTCTTGTAAACTATGTTTTAAACGCATAATCAAATTTATTTTTTATTGGGGGGAAAAGTTTTGTTAGGTACTTTAGTAAACTTTGGGGCTATTGTTATTGGAGGCATATTGGGATTACTTCTAAAAGGAGGAATACCCGAACGATTAAGCAAAACTATTATGAACGGTCTTGCTTTGTGTGTTTTGTATATAGGTATATCTGGTACCTTAAAAGGAGATAATCCACTATTAATAATTATTTCAATTGCAGTAGGAGCATTAATTGGTGAGCTCATTGATATTGATAACTTACTAAGCAAATTTGGAGAATTCATTGAAGAAAAATTTAATAAAATGACAAAGAACTCCCCTATTGCTGAAGGATTTGTCACTTCATCATTATTATTTTGCGTTGGAGCTATGGCAATAGTTGGTTCCCTCCAAAGTGGTCTTGAGGGAAATCATACTGTACTATTTAACAAATCCATTCTAGATGGTATTTCATCAATAGTTTTTGCTTCATCACTTGGTATTGGCGTTATATTCTCTGCCTTTGCAGTACTAATATATCAAGGAGCTATAACACTACTTGCTACGCTGATTCAAGGAATCTTAACAACTACAGTAATAAACAGCATGACAGCAGTAGGAAGCTTGCTTATTATTGGTTTAAGCTTTAATATGCTAGGTATTACTAAAATTAAGGTAGCGAACCTACTTCCTGCCATAATAATACCTATGATATATTCCTTTTTTGCATAGTTAAAGACTTTTATTTCTAGCTAATTTAGAGAACAAGCTCTACAGCTTTCTATTAATTCATTTAGAAAGCTGTAGAGCTCAACATAAAAAAGTCAGCTTACAAGTATTCTGTAAGCTGACTTTTTATTACAAGTTAAAATGCTTAGCTGCTGTTTCAATAGCTTTAATCTTATGCTCTTGTTTTATGGCACAGGTAATTCTGATTTCAGATGTTGTAATCATCTTAACTTCTATATTTGCATCAGAAAACACCTTGAATAGTCTTGCCGCAACCCCAGTAGTATTTTTCATTCCTAACCCTACTAGTGAAAACTTTGTTATATCTTCATCTATTAGTATATTGTCCTTATTTGAAAAATCAGTTAATATTTCCATGCACTCATTTATTTCATTCTTAGGTATTGTGAATGATACATTCACTAAATTCTCCATAGGCGCTGTCTGAGAAATCATATCTATATTAATTTTTCTATTTGCAATTGCCTCAAATAAATCTGATAAAATATTTATATTAGAAGATAAATTTTGTACTGTTACGGAAACATCCTCATCGCTAGTTGCAAGACCTGTTACTGGTTTACTCTCTAAATTCATATCCTTTACCCCCTTAATTACTGTTCCTTTAATATCACTACAACTAAGTCCTACATATATAGGAATATCATATTTTTGTGCGAGTTCTACACTTCTAGAGTGCATTACCTGAGCTCCGAGACTGGCAAGCTCAAGCATCTCTTCATAATCTATAAAATCAAGTTTCTTAGCTTCCTTAAACTTTCTTGGATCGCAGCTATATATACCATCTACATCAGTATATATTTCACATTCTCCTTTAAGCTTTACCGCCAGTGCCACTGCAGAAGTGTCAGAGCCACCTCTTCCAAGGGTTGTAATGTCCCCAATTTCATTTACTCCTTGAAATCCTGCAACAATAACGATCTTTCCTTCGTTAAGACTACTTTTTATCTTCTTTACGTCAATATCATCAATTAGAGACTTTCCATAAATACCTGAAGTCTTTATTCCGATTTGATATGCTGTATAGCTTATAGCATCATACCCTTTATTCTTTAGCGCCATTGCTAAAAGTGAAGCCGATATAATTTCACCTGTAGAAATTAACGCATCCATCTCTCTCTTATCAGGATTTTCGCTAACTGACATTGCAAGATTGATTAGGTCATCAGTTGTATCCCCCATAGCTGATACAACCGCAACTACGTTATTTCCTTTATTTTTCTTTTTTATAAGCGTATCTGCTACTTTTTGTATTTTTTCAGCTGTAGCCACTGAACTTCCACCATATTTTTGTACTACTGTCTTCAACTAGAAGCCCCCTTTTCCCTTATAACGAAATTTGCTAATACAACTTTCATTAGTAACCTTTTTTCAATATACCTTTTCTAAATCTATGTTAAGATAATTGAGCAGATAATATGCTTTATTTTCCACAGATTTAGATAAAAAACTTAAAGTAAATTCTCGGAACATAGTAAAAAATAAAAAAATAAATGCAGCCAAGGTACACCTTAGCTGCATAAAAATACAAAAATATTAAATACGCATCTCGTGTCACCTTGTAGCTCTCCACTTATAAATTTAAGTGACAACTATACATATCTTATACGTATAGCCAGAGAATATATTCGCAGTACATTCTCTTCGGCTGTTGTTCCTTTCTTCATGAATCATCACTTGCCAGCTACTCATGAGTACTTTTAACATCCAGCACCTCTACCCTAGGTTTCTTTAGATAATATTAAGTTCACTTTATGCTAACATATTATCAATAACTTTTCAATACCTAAATTAAACATATTAAAATATTTTTCTCATTAAATATATTTCTATGTTTTGTATATAAAAAGAATATTTATTCATTTTTATTTATAAACTTCAAACTTATCTGTTAAATCTTAAAGCAACCCGTTTATACACTACCACTTAATGGTTAATTTACAAAAGATTTAGATTGCATTTTTCACTTACTCCTATTTATAATAATTATTAATTGATGATAATTATAAGTAGACCACTTAATTCAAACAAAGTGCTAAACAGCATCAAACATTTTAATAGCTTACTAAGGAGAATATATATATGAACAATTCTTTTAACCATATTATAAGCATTGCACCCATGGTGGATAGGACCGATAGGCATTTTAGGTACTTTGCTAGACTGTTAACTAAAAACACCTTATTATATACTGAAATGATTACAGCTCAGGCAATAATAAATGGGGATAGAAAAAAGCTTTTAGATTTTTCTCCTATTGAAAACCCAATAGCACTCCAAATAGCAGGATCTAATCCTGAAGAGTTGTATAAGGCAGTAAAAATAGCTGAAGAATGGAATTACGATGAGATAAACTTAAATGCAGGCTGCCCTTCAGATAGAGTTTCAGGAAATATGATGGGTGCATCATTAATGGCTTATCCTGAATTAATAGCTGAAATGATTTCTTCAATGAAGAGTGCAACTAAAAAGCCTGTTACAGTAAAACATAGAATAGGAATTAGCAGTTCTAAAGTTACTTCTTCATTTATGCCTTACGGATCGTTTCATGATTTCGAGCATCTTTCAGACTTTATGAGCATAATAAATAAGGCAGCTCCTGATAGAAATATAATACATGCTAGAATTGCTATTTTAGAAGGATTAAGCCCTAAAGAAAATAGAGATATTCCCCCTCTAAACTACGACATGGTATATGCTATAAAAAAAGAGTTTACGAATTCTATTATTGAGATAAATGGAGGAATCAAAACCTTAGACGATATACATGAGCATTTAACACATGTAGATAGTGTCATGATTGGGAGAGAAGCATATTCAAATCCTGCTTTTATGGCTAGATTTGATTCATTATACAACTGCCAAACCTTAACCTCATTAACTAGAAGGGACGTCATTGAAGGTTTTCTCCCTTATATTGAAAATTTAGAAAACAAGGGGGAGAATGCACACCTGGCATTATCACATACTATCGGCCTATTTCAAAATCAGCCCGGAAGCTCTTTGTGGAAGAGATTGATTTCAACACCTTCTAAAGGCACTAAAAGTACTATACTAAGAGATGCCTTAGATTCTTTACCTCATGATGTACTTGATAAAAAAATATAATTTTACAATTCTAAATTTGCTTATACAGCAAAAAGAGTTTGAGAAATCTCAAACTCTTTTAATAATTATCTTACTTTGTTTTAGGTGTATATTTGTGGTGAAGTAAATGATGTGCTCTTCCTTCGCCTGGAGTTCCCATGTAAGTTTCGTACATCTTTAATAATGCAACATTTTCATGAGACTTTCTCTTCTTCATACCCTTATCTTCATTATAAAGCACAGATGCTCTTACAGCCTTTATGTCAACAGTCTCTAATGTAGCTGAGCTAACATGAGGTTGTCCACCACCGTTTACACAACCACCTTCACAAGCCATAACTTCTATGAAGTGATATTCTTTTTCTTTCATTCTGTCAGACTTCATAAATTCGAATAAGTTAGCAGCTCCATTGATTACAGCAACATTGTAGTTGTTTCCGCCAATTTCAACTGTAGCTTCTTTTATTCCCTGTAAACCTCTTACCATTTCGTAATCAACATTTTCAAGATCTTTCTTTTCAACAAAGTCCTTAGCAGTTCTTAATGCTGCTTCCATAACTCCGCCTGTTGCTCCGAATATAGTACCAGCACCAGTGTATTCTCCCATAGCTGGATCAGCTATACCATCTTCAAGTGCTGCGAAATTCATCTTAACTTCTTTTATCATCTTAGCAATTTCTCTTACAGTTAAAACTGCATCAATTTGTCTAAGACCGTTGATTTCCATTTCTGGTCTATCAGCTTCAGCTTTCTTTGATGTACATGGCATAACAGTTACAGTAAATACATTCTTAGGATCTAAGCCTGCTATTTCTGGATAGTATGTCTTAGTTGCTGTACCAAAGATTTGTTGTGGTGACTTAGCTGATGAAAGATTTCCAAGCATATCTGGGAAATAGTTCTCAACTTGTCTAACCCAACCTGGGCAGCAAGAAGTAAACATTGGGAATGGACCGTTAGCTTCTATTCTTTGAATTAATTCTGTAGCTTCTTCCATGATTGTCATGTCAGCTCCAAAGTTTATATCAAATACTTTGTCAAAACCTAAGTTTCTTAAAGCTGTATAAGCTTTTCCTGTTACATCTACTCCAAATCCCATATTAAATAATTCACCTAAAGAAGTTCTTACAGATGGAGCCATAGCAACTATAACGTGCTTTTCTGGATCAGCTAAAGCTTCTTTAACTCTATCAATATGAAGTTTCTCTGATAATGCATCTACTGGGCAAGCTATAATACATTGTCCACATAATAAGCAATTAGTGTCATCAAAGCATTTACCGCTTTCATTTCCTATAACCTTTTGTCCATCTTTTTCAACAAACTGTATTGAGCTTGTTCCAGTCTTCTTCTCACACTTAGCAACACATCTACCGCAAAGTACACATTTAGTTCTATCAATTACAAGTGAAGCACTTCTATCATCAACGTATTCTGACTTATCAGCCACTACGAATGGTTTAGATGCTTTTGCTTTAGTCTTAATTACTAACTTTAAGAATTCACAGTTTTCTCTTCTCTTACAAGGTCCACATTTGAATTCATGTCTATCAAGCATAGTTGATACTCTTTCTTTTATGTGGTTTTGAACTCTTTCAGAATTAGTTGTTATAACCATTCCGTCTTCTACATATGTATTACAAGAAGTTGCTAGTTCATCTCTTCCTTCGATTTCAACTACACATACTCCACAATTACCAACATCGTTACAATCTTTTAAAAAGCAAAGTGTTGATACATCTATTCCGTTATCTCTAGCAAGTTTTAGGATTGTCATATCTTCATTTACTTGTACAGCATTACCGTTTAATATTATATTTTTCATTCTTTCACCTCTGATTAAAATATCATTTCAATAAATGCGACTTAAGTAAGGTTTTACCTTACATCTTGTACTTCTTATAATCAAAATCATAATGTGCATTTATATTTTAGCAGATTGTTAAAGAAAATCCTATGTAATATTTAAAATTAAATTTATTTTTTTCTCATAAAAACGTTTACAAATGTGCTATTACGAAAAATTTTTATTTTTATCAAAAAAACCTATGATTTTTTGATAATTTAATTAGTCTGAAAATTGGAAAATTAACGTAATGACTTCACTTAGTTAAAGTTTAGCATTATTGTCGGGATTGTCAACAATAAACTTTGTTATTTTTTTAACTCACTTTGCATATATTTTTCATTATCTTAAGGCAATCCCCTTAACTTTTGTTTTAAATTAAATTTCATAATATATAAAAATGTACCAGTTCGCTCCTGACTCTATTTTTAAATCACCTCACATTTTTTGTTGGAATGATTCAAAATAAAGTTTTGTTACGAAGTGGCACATTTTTAGATAAAACACTTCATATTTGAATCTATCAAAATAAGGATTCGTAGATTTATCGCAATCTTTATTTTGAGTTTAAGTACTAAAGCGTTTCACCTTTATTAATTTCATTTAAATTAATTTATATTTATCTAAGCGGATTCTCAGTGTAATAAGCTAGACCTACTGTTGCTGGACCTACATGCAATCCTATCACTGGTCCTATATCACATAACTGTACTTTTGTTTTTACTATTTCTTCTATAGTTTTTGCTAGTTCTTTTCCTTCTACTTCCGAATTTATGTGATGCACAACTACTTCACCTAAGTTATTTCTATCTATATCTTTTCTAAAAGCTTCAACAATTGTGTCTATAGCTCTCTTCTTTGTCCTTACTTTTGCAAATATTGAAGTTTTTCCATTCTCAACAGTAAGTATAGGATGTATCTTCAAAAATGCACCTATTAATGCAGAAGCACCACCTATTCTACCGCCTTTTTTTAGGTATTCTAATGTATTAGGGACAAATAAAAATCTGCTTCTGAGTTTCATGTTCTCTACTGCAGCTACTATCTCCTCCATTGATTTTCCTTCATAAGAAGCCTTTGCTGCTGCAAGTACTGCATATCCCATCTGCATGCAATTTGACTCAGAATCCAGGATCTCTATTTTAGCATCAGGGTATTTGTCCAATATCATTTCTTTCACAAGATTTGCACTTGAATATGTACCACTCATTTCAGATGATAAAAACACCCCTACTATTGAGTTTTTCTTCAAAACTTCTTTTTCAAAAATTTTATAAAGATCTTCCAACCCTGGTTGAGAAGATGTTGGTATTTCATTAGATATTAATATTTCTTCGTAAAAAGCTGTCCTATCCATAGTTGTTTCATTATAACTTTGTCCTTGAAATATTACATTTAATGAACATACAGAAATATCATACTTTTTAATTAAGTCCTCCGGTATATATGATGTACTGTCTGTTATTATTTTTATACTCAAGATGATTACCCCCAGTAAGATTCTTTGTCTAAAATTATACTCTTTTATATAAATTAATACAAATAATTCCTATCACTATATAATTTATAAATGCTTGTAAAAGATAACTTCTACAAGCATTTATAAAATCTTATATTAACTTTAATATAGCATATTTAGCCACATCTCTTATATTTTCTTTTAAATTGTGTTGTATATTTTCAAACAATTGCTCACTATCAATAGCTTCTGAGGCTATAAAACTTATTGAAATTTCAGTAATTATATCGAATCTATTAAGTTTCATTAGTCCCTCTAATGCAGAGTATTCGTTATATTTGATTACATCCTTGATTACATTCACAGCTTCAACTACATCTTGTTCAGTCTTCGATCTTAATAATCCTTTTTTCTCAACAGCCTTAAATGTACTTAATGTAAGCATACAAAGGTTCTCATCTAATAACTCTTCAACATCAGTTAAGGTTCGAGCCACATACTTTATACCTTTATCAATTTGCTTGTTATAAAGATTTAAATCTTCCTTTCCTAGACCAAAAGCAATCAATGATAAACAAGTATTTTCTATTCTATCGTATAAAGTGCTTTCTTCTGAATTATCAAATGATCCTTCTGCAAACTGATTCCTAGCTATAAGCTTTAATAATTGATTTCTTGAAATTTCTTTGTTTACTTCAACCTTAGGTTTACTCTTATTCAATTTTTCAGATGTATTATAAAGGAAACGTGGTGAATCTATAAAATATCCACTAGCAAAATCTTTCAGTGCCTCTTCAGAAACTATAAGAGGAACTGTCTTCCTAATTATTGCTCCTAACACTGGTTCTTGGAAGCTTTCTACCATAAGAAGTTCTGTTTCTTCACTTAATATTCCACTCTCTTTAGATATTTCTATTATCTTATGCCTCATTGACTCAGCAATTTCTCCACGCTCGCCCCTCATTCTCTCACTTATAGATTCTATACGCATTCTACTCCAGGCTTTTCTGATAAGATCTACATTTTCTTCTAAGTCAAAAGAGTCCATGTTTATAGTAACACTATAATCTTCTTCTCCAACTTTCCCTATTATACTTATATTCCCTTCAATCGCTCCCTTAACCAGTGCGAATATGGAGAACTGTTCTCTATCGTATAGATACTCAATACTTCTTGGATAAGTCCTTAAAACCTCTAAATTTCCCCAATCAATTTTTAATACATCTATCTGAGGACTATTGATTCTGCTAAATTGTCTTACTACCAAATCTTCAATTTTTTCATCATAATAAATGAATTCTGGCTTTCCATAACCTATCTCAGCAATTTTATTTATGAAGTAACTATTTACGGATGTGTCCATACCAAATGGGAATATTCTGTTATCACCAATATTTTCTTTTACATAATTTAAGATAATGTCCTCTTCTTCATCCTCTACATTATCATCTGTAAATAAAAGAATCGTAGAATCACCCTGCTTATTTTTTTCATTTAAAGCTATCTTTAAGGCTTCAATCAAGTTTTCTTCCTCACTACTTGGTGAAAGCGAATTAATAAATTCACTAGCTTTTCTTAAGTTTTCTTGAGTATATGGTACCTTCCCTTGCTCTGAAAAAATTAAAATTTCCTCATCAAAAGCTATAATATTAAAGGTATCATTGTCATCTAGATTTCTTAAACAAAGCTGAAGGGCATTCTTTCCTTGCTCTAGCTTTTCTCCCATCATAGAGTTTGATTTATCTAAAATGAACATATAATTATTTCCACTATCATTTATTTCTTCATCAAGTTTCGGAAAAATACTTAAGTAAAGTATCGATTCTTCTTTTTCTTCATCGACGGTATAATACATACCACTTGCTTCTATAGGACATTTTTCTGTTAGATCAAGTATAAAATCTCTATCTAAGAGTTCTCCATCTTCAAGAGTTATCTTACATAAAGTCTCATCTTCTCTTTCTATATTTATTTTATGTGAAGATGATTCTATAAGCATCTCCCCCATAGATTTAACTATTATACTAAAATAAAACTTATTAGGGATTAATCCGTTGCTAATTATTTTAGGAAGCACTAAGCTATACCCATCATCCTCATATGGCATATGATCCATATAAGATACTTTTATTTTTACTAGTTCACTTGGCAGTATATCTTTTATAGTTAGTTTATATAAATTATTCTCATAACTTTCTAATTTGAGGGGGTTAATCCCATCAAGAAGTGCATCACTATAAATTTTCTGTACATCAGCTTTCCCTTCAACAACAGACTCTAAAATTCTATCTCCTATTCTAACCTCTAATCCAGTTAACACACCGGTTTCAGTCATTGGAAAAGCATATTCTCCATCTATTGTTTTTCCAGTGTTATTTTTAAATGATTGAGATAATGTGAACTCTACAAATTCACCGCATATATGACCATTAATACTCAATCTTTCTACTGTTACATCACTTAAGCTCATCATCTCGTTGCCTCCTAAATCCTTCTATAATCACTATCTATTTGATAGTTATATTTACTTTTATTAATAACTAATCCATGTTTAATTTTATTAAGGTGATTAATAATAACCTAAAAATTATCTATAAACTCACTGACCATATTTTTCTAGTCTTTTTTAAATTTTATTTCTAATTTTCATAATTGTAAAGAGTTTTTTTAATATTCTCAAAATAATAGTTTAGACAAAATCACTTTAATAGATTCTTTAAAGTAGAATTTTTTATAATTTCCTTTACAGTAAAAAGAGCGTAGCCAATTTAATCTACACTCCCTAAAATTTTTTTAAATAAAATGATATATTTAGCTAGATGCTGCTGATGCACTAGCTGCGGCTGCGCAAGCTGCAGCAGCTGCAGCTTGTTGCTGAGCTATCAATATAGCATTTATACTATTTCCTACTGATATCTGTAAAATACCATTCTTTATATTGTCTATATAGTAGCTAGATACTATACTTGCTGCAATCATAGTTCTATTTGATGTATCCAAGCTCCAAAACCCATATCCATCTACCGAATGTATATAATCATAAACTTCTTTTATTTCAGAAACTAATGTATCAACATCAGTAGACACTAATGCAAGAAGCCCTAAAGTTGCTAACGCATCATACCTAAGCTTACATTTTTCACCTTTTAGTTTTTTATATAAAGCTATCGTTCTCCTACAGTTATCTTCTACATTACCTTCACTCAAGGCTAGTATGTGAGATAATGTTTGCAAGGCATTTCCTTTGTAAAATCCATCTTTGTTCAATACATCATAATACTTTTCTATTTTATTTAAAGTCTCTTCAATATCAAAATCTGTGGTTGCTAATATTGCAGCATAAACATAATCATCAGGCGATGTTATCCAAAAGTGGTTTTTCTTCATGCCTTCATAAAATTTTATCATTCTTTCTACATTTTTATTCCACTGAGCTTTTTCAGAAGTAGAAGCTATTACATAAGCTGCCATAGGCAGATATGGGCTACTTCTAAAACCATTACGTTTCATAAGTTCATATGCAGCTTGAACATTATTAAACACGTCTGGATAATTTTCCTCACCAGATAATAAATTCACAAGAATCAATTCATTTGTACCTCTAAAATATGATACCCAACTAGTATGCGACCTTATATAATCTCTTATCCTTAATAAATTGTCCATCTCAGATTTTCTGTTATCTATAGCAAGTGACATAGCTATGAAGTGCTTAACTAAGTTAGCTTCCCACCTAAATCCATGTTTTAATTTATGAAAATTATCGATCATTAAGTTAGTTCTATCTGCTACTAACGAATTCATAACACCCTCCATATTAAATAGTAATCAATAACCCTTTATATAATATAATAATACATATTTATCTATATGTAAATAATCATTTTGTTAACATTTATAATTATTAATTAGACTATACAAATGTACTACTAATAGGCTTACATAATAGATATATTTATTTTTTGTGTACTCTATCTATATACATCCATAAGCTTTTTTATTCCATATAATGACTTAACAATAAGTTGACACATTAAAAACTTATAAAAGCATTGAAATATATAGGTTTAGCTAACTTTGAAATTTTATAATTTCCTATACTGTAAAAAAGCACTGAATTTATCAACAGAATATTGATAAATTCAGCGCCTATTTTCTTTCGTTAAACTTTACTTCTCTCTACCCACTCATCTTTTAATAAGCCGTATAGATACATAGAATATCTTTTGTAATCCCTCAGTATAAACTCTCTATACTCTCCCTCTCTTCTAAACCCAACGGATTCATACAATTTTATAGCACTTATATTGTAAGCCAATACATTTAATTGAATCCTATGAAGATTAAGTTCTGAAAATCCAAAATCTATTAAAAGCCTTATAGCCTCTTTTCCAAGACCTTTATTTCTATATTTTATATTTCCTATACCTATAAACAGTGTTGCTACTCTATTAGTCCATATTATATCATCAAAGCCTATCACACCAATTATCTCATTAGAGGAAACATCCCTTATAGCAAATATCATTCTCTCCTGAGTTCCTTTAAATTCTTCAAATACTTCCTGAACCTCTTTTTCTCCCTTTGGAATCGAAGGAACCATATCATAATATCTCAAAAAATCCGAATCATCATACCATGAATTAATGTAAGTAAAATCTTCATCTTTAATTGAACCAAGCTTTATATTTTCGCCTTTTAGTAGCACTTTCATAAGATAGCACCTCTATATATTAACAATATATTTCCTTTCAAGTCTTATTGGTTGATAAGCTAGCTTTGCTTTCCTAAGTCCTGCAATACCTCTATCTTCTTCTCTGTTTATATATTTTATATTACCTAAATACTCATTCACAAAAGACCTATTTATAAATGCATAAATCCCTTGATAATCTATATTCCCCTTTTCAATGTGTATAATTGCCATATCATCATTTACAATCTCACCTATAGTAAATCCAGCAATTTCATCATCAACATAAACAGCTATACCTATAGCGTTTAAGGATTCAAGATTTTCTAGTACCTCTTTTACACCCTGCTCTTCTATTACTAATTGCTCATCTAATTGATCTTTTTCTATATTCCACTTTGTTTCGAAGGCTATACAATCTTCTACTACCTTCTCGTCTCTTATATCTCTTATTTCATAGCAGTAGCTTTTTATAAACTGATTATATTTGTTTTTTTTGCTATGAAGCTTTTTTCCTGATAGTGTAGCTAACTTTTCAGTTTCATATATATAATCGAAATTATCCTCATCTTCTTCTATAGTTAGCTCTTCTCCATATAATTCTTTTAATTTTATTAGAAAGTTCTCTTCAATATCTCTAAAAAGAGTTTTAATATTAGAATCTTCTTTCTTTATATTTATTAATTCATTAATTATAGACTTCAGATTATCATTTGTATAACCAATAGGCTCCATAAAATATGTGCCTGTATGATTTTCCGTCTTCTTTATAATTAACGCTCCATCGAAAAATCCAAATTCAACCTTAAACAGGTTTTTCCATAAATATAAAGTTAAATATGAATATTCATAAGTTGAAAACTTGTAATCTTTTAAATACTTTTGAAATATATCCTTATCACTAAGCTCTAATGTTTTGAACTGTATCATTGGTATCCTCCTCTGATGTCTACATAACACCATGATTGTCTTAAAAATACTAATTATTCTATACTATATCTTAAATTTCATCTGATTTACCATAGGATATACCCCATTGTCTCCTGATTTCATCCATTATACTCATAACATCCTTAGAAAGATTTAAGCTATTTAAATCATCAGCCTTATTTAAATTTAAAATACTATTATTCATATCTTCTACTTCATATAATAGTGCTTTATTCTTATGGCCGCAACTTATCTTCTCTACTGTTCCATTTAGATATGTTATAACAGCTTCATCTGCTCTTGGATAATCCTCCACTGTTATATATCCTAGGTCCCCCGCTATAACTGCTCTTTTAGGCAACTTAGCTCTCATTGTCAGCGTAACTACAGCCATCTCATCCTTTGAATTTTTTAAAATTATGCCGGATTGTTCATCTACACCAGTCTCAAATTTTTTAACTGTTGTCATCACGACATCAGGTTGTTCTGACAAAAACATTCTTGTAAGAGATAACGCATAACTTCCAATATCAAATAAAGCCCCGCCAGCCAACTCCTTATTAAAAAATCTATTTGTAATATCATATTCCTTACAGCTTCCAAATGAAACATTTATCATCTTTAACTGACCAATTGCGCCCTCGTTTATTAGATTTTTTAACTTTTTAAATAATGGCATATGATATATGGTCATAGCTTCTGCTACAACTAGATTTTTCTCTTTTGCTAAAGCAATGATATTTTTCAATTGACTTCCATTCAGTACTATTGCCTTCTCACAAATTACATGTTTATTATACTTTAAGGCCATCATGATATATTCATAATGATTGCTATGTGGTGTAGATATATAAACTACATCTATAACTTCATCCTTTAACATTTCTTCATAATTTTCATACGCCTTGCTTATTCCATATTGATTAGCAAAGGCTTCAGCTCTATCATAGGAACGAGAACCTACTGCATATATTTCTCCATTTACTTCCGTTATTGCTGCTGCAAAGTCTTTCGCAATAAGCCCTGGTCCTAATATAGCCCATTTCAAACTTTTCATAAATACACCGCCTAAACAATTACTAATTATAATCTACTATAATTATACAACCTACTTTGCCTTTTTAACAAATATAATTTGACAGATTATCCTTATAAATAGGCTATAGCTTTAATTTTCTTTAAAATTTATTGTTTTTACTGCTCCATCATAAGCCAAGGATGTATTCGTAAAAACATTAACAGCATTCTCAATATATTCTCCCGGATTCATCATAGAAGGACTATAGTGAGTTATAATAAGCTCATGAACATCTGCTTCCTTAGCAATAGTTGCACTTTCTCTAAAGGTCATATGTTTATTTTTCATAGCTTTTTCTATATCTTCATCAGCTCCATAGGTCCCCTCACATACTAATAGATCACTACCTTCAACAAATCCTCTTATGCTTTCTACTGGTCTTGTATCTGTTATATAGCTTATCTTTAGTCCTTTCCTCTCTTCAGCTAACACCATAGAAGGGGTGTATGTCTTTCCTTCAAAATCTTGTGGCTCATTTTTTTGCAATTTACTCCATAGCACTTTAGGCACTTGATTTTCAATAGCTTTTTCTACATCAAACTTAGGAGTTCTTCTAATATAAAAACTATAACCAATACATGGACTAGAGTGATCCAGTTCTGTTGTCCTTATTTCTACTTGACCTTTAGGTTCTTGTTTTTCTTCTGATAATGTATTTATATCATTTTGAAATAGAACTGCTTTGTCTTTTTCAAAATCTACTAGTATAGAGTCTTTTGGGTTCTCAATAATAAAAACTTCAAAAGCTAAGTATGGAATAACTACTTTTAGTCCATTCATAACTTCATATAGACCTGCGGGCCCTATTATATAGATAGGTTCTACTCTACCACTATTACTTATAGTTGCTAAAAGTCCTGGTAGTCCAAGTATATGGTCTCCATGAAAATGAGTTATACAAATTATATCTATTGATTTAAATCCCCACCCCAACCTTTTCATAGCGACCTGAGTTCCTTCACCACAATCAATAAGTATCTTCCTACCGTTGTATTTTAAGAACATTGAAGCCAGAAAACGTTCAGGCATTGGCATAGTGCCTCCACATCCTAAAAATGCTACATCTAACATTTCGATTACCTCTCATCTTTTATTTTTATCTTCAATAAGTGTGAAGATATACATTTCTAAATTACATTTTAATTGAATAGTATATACCGGATTTTTAATTATAGTCTCTAAAATACATCTGTTTAATTCCAGGCATATATTTACAAGTATTGTGTTAAGTTGTACTATTAAATTAAGAATTTTAAGAATTATATAAAAACATTTTAAAGTATAAGCATATGATTATATTTATACAATTATTTTTATATATTCATGTAAAGTAACCTAATTGCTATTAAGTTTTCAATAAATATATAAATTATTTAATTTTGGAGGTAATGTAATGTTTTTAAACGAATTATCAAAGAAAGAATCAATACTATTTATTAATCTAGTTAAGAATCTAGCAAATGTAGACAAAGTATTTTCGAAAAAAGAAGAACAGCTAATATCCGATTACCTAGAAGAACTTTCTTTAAACAGCTCAGAGGTGGATTCATTATCCTTTGACGAAACCATAAAAGCTTTATCTTCTTCTGCTTCAAAAACTCAAAATATAATATATTTTGAATTAGTTGGACTTGCTCTTGTAGACGGCTTGTACTCTCGAGAAGAAACTGCCTTTTTATCTAAGGTGGCTGATGCTTTTAATATTAATGAAGCGAAACAAACTTCTTTCCTTAACTTTTTTAAGGATATAAAGGATTTATATGAAATAACAGTTATAGATTATGAAAGTAAAATCTCTGAGTTAAAGAGTAGGATATCAGAACTGTTGGTTTAATGTTCTTAAAATTTTCTACTTCCTTTACAGTAAAAAATCACTGAAGTGATTTTCTTCAGTGATTTTTTTTGCGCATCTGCCTTTCCGAATGTATATGAGAAAACTTACAGGCGAATAAGTTTTATTTTTTTATTCTTTTACCTTATATTACATTTTAAACCGGTTACGCATTCATAACTACAGAAATTATTAAATTTAAAATCCATAAAGAATAAAATCTACCATAAAAGGAATACAAAAGATAATGAATTTCATTTACATTTCTTTTTAACTATGATATAATTTTTCTTGGCTGTCTGGTATAAAATTTGAAACCGCGAAAATATATTTTATTGGAGGATTCAAATGGCAAGATCAATGGGACCAAGATTTAAGGTTGCGAGACGACTTGGTGTAAATGTATTTAATCACCCTAAAGCTTTAAATAGGGGGATAAAGAAACAAAAGTTATCCGAATACGGAGAACAACTTTTAGAAAAGCAAAAGCTAAAAGCATATTATGGTGTACTAGAAAAACAGTTCAGAAGATATGTGTTTGAAGCTATGAGTTCAAAAGAAAAATCTGAAGTCGTTCTGATTCAAAGATTAGAAATGAGATTAGATAATATAGTCTATAGAATGGGCTTCGGTTCAACCTTAAGACAATCAAGACAAATGGTAACTCATGGACACATAAGGGTTAATGGTCAAAAGGTAGACATCCCTTCTTATAAGCTAAAAGTAGGTGACGTAATTTCACTTAAAGAAGCTTCCAAGAAGACTGATATGTTTGTTGAAAACTTTAATTCTATATTACCTTCTGTGAACTATATAGAAAAAGATATTGAATCTTTAAGTGGTACTATAAAAAACATGCCAAACATTGAAGACATCCCTGTAGACGTAAAATTCCCGAAAATAATAGAATTTTACTCAAAGAACTAATCATATGTGTTACTTATTCCTGATTTTCTATAAAATCAGACTTTTATAAATTTAGATATTGAATAAATTAAGCTATACTTAAATCAAAATTTAAGTATAGCTTTTATTTTTCTAATTGGTATTATTTTTTCTTTTAATATATAGATATATCGGAATTCCTATGAGGGTTATGCAGACCCCATATAGCGCATTATACTTATCAGTTATCATTGTACTTATTATAATGTACAATCCACCAACTATACCTATTAGAGGAATAAATGGATACAATGGAACTGAATATTCTCTTTTTATGTCTTTTTGCTTTGTTCTTAATATAAATATGCCTGCTACTGTCATTACAAAGAATATCCACATTACGAAAACAGCTAAGTTTGTAAGTGTATCGAAAGATCCTGAAATTACATATAATATGGCCAAAAACACTTCAAATATAAATGCATTCATTGGTGTGTTAAATCTCTCTTCAACTTTACCAAAAAATTGTGAAAAAGGCATTAATTTTTCTTGAGCCATAGCATATGGAATTCTAACTCCAGTCATCAAATAACCATTAAGAGCTCCAAAAATAGATATCATTATGCCACCTGCAATTAAAGCAGCCCCATTACTTCCAAACAGTATTACAGCTGCATCAGATGCTGGCTTGTTGGATGTAATTATATACCCCAAAGGCATAACTTTTAATAAAGCTATATTCACCAAAATATATACTGCAATAATTATAGTAAGACCTATAATTATTGATCTAGGCAGGTCTTTCTTAGGCTTCTTTAGCTCACCAGCCATATTACCTACACTTATCCATCCATCATATGCCCATAAAGTTCCTAATATAGCTGCACCAAAGCCTGCTAATCCTGAAGTTCCACCTTTTACTACATTTAGATTAACAAAATTATGCTCTCCACCATTTATGAGACCAAATAATATTATTGCTACAATAGGAATAAGTTTAGCAAGTGTAGCAACAAATTGAACCTTACTACCTAGCTTTGTAGACAATACATTAATAGTCATGATAAACAATATAATAAAGATTCCAAGTATCTTTTGGCCAGCCTTAGATAGTTCTATAAAATATGTAGCTTGTGTTGCAAAAACGATAGATAATGCAGCTACTACTCCTGGTACATATATAACAGTTTGAACCCATCCAAATAGAAAAGCCCACTGTTCTCCATATAGCTCTTTCAAATAAGCAAATACTCCTCCAGTTTTAGGTATTGCCGCTGCTATCTCTGCTACAGTTAAAGCAGATGCCATTGTTATGATACCACCTGCGATCCATGCACATATGCCTAGCAATGAACTCCCTGCATTACCAAAAACTGTTGTTGCCTTAAAGAAAATACCAGAACCTATAACTATTCCTATAACCATTGTTATCGCTTCAGGCAACCCTATTTCTTTTTTTAAACTACTTTCAGCTAACTCCGCCTTTTTGCTACTATCCTTTGAATTCTTCATAAGCTTCATCCTTTCTGTACGTTTTTCTTCGAACTATAAATAACTTTTCATCCTTCGTTTAATATTTAAAAAATACATAGGTATATCCAGATATGTAAACCTTTATTTTATTAATATACTTTATTATTTTTACCAAAATAGCGCTACTTAATTATGTCTTCACTTTTACATTATCTAATTCTATAGACAAAAGTACTCTTAGTCAACTTCGGACGAAATTTTTATACTTTCATATACAGTAAAAAAGTCGCTGAAGCGATCTTCTTCAGTGAGCTTTTTTTGCACATCTGCCTTTCTGAATGAATATGAGGAAAATTTGGCAGGCGAATAAGTTTTATTTTTTACTGTATAGCGATAAAAACTTCTAAAACCCTTGAAGTATCTTAAGTTTATCTAAGTTGAAATTTTTATACTTCCATATACAGTAAAAAAGCTGTGCCTAATGGATTTTCACCAATTAGGTACAGCTTTATATTTCTAACTTATTTTTTCAACTATATCTTCAACTCTTTTTTGCGATTTTTTTCTAGTATATAATCTCATAGCAGTTAGTATTGCACCTATTGCACATATAAGGCTAGCCGCTAAGTATGAGTATTTCATTCCGTATACAAATACATCTTCTCTACCAGGAACAAAGTTAGCAACTTGATATCCAATCTTATAACTCATCCTATTATATAAAAGAGCAGTTGATAAAGAAATACCAAAATTCATACCTAAATTCCTAACTAATGCAT
Source organism: Clostridium fungisolvens (assembly GCF_014193895.1). Classification (NCBI taxonomy): domain Bacteria; kingdom Bacillati; phylum Bacillota; class Clostridia; order Eubacteriales; family Clostridiaceae; genus Clostridium; species Clostridium fungisolvens. The sequence continues at coordinate 3,329,007 of NZ_BLZR01000001.1, forward strand.
TAACACTTCCTGCTATGCCTAATTTACTTTTAGGAACAGTTGACATTATTAGAGAATTATTAGGCGATTGAAACATTCCATTTCCTATTGATAGTACTGCCATAAATATAATTAAAATTATCATTGAAGAATTTTGATTTAAAGTTGACATTAACATTAATCCAAAGCTTGAAGCTATAAGTCCTATAAAAGTTAGTACTTCTGATCCAATTTTATCTGACATATGGCCGCTTATAGGAGCTATGAACGCTAATATCAAAGGTGAAACCATCATAAATAGTCCTGTAACTGAAGATGATAGCTTCATAACATCCTGTAAATAAAAAGGCTGAATTATATTAGAACAACTGATGGCAACAAAAGATATAAACCCACAAAAAACACTGAGAGAAAATAGCTTATTCTTAAATATTGAAAGTTCTAACATTGGCTCCTTAACTCTTTTTTCAACATAGATAAACGCCGTGAACGATATTATAGCAATAAGTAAGCTACCTAAAATAATAGGATTCCCATATCCCAATTGTTGTCCTTTTATAATGGATACAAACATCATAACTATAGCTATTGTAAATAATACGGCTCCTTTTAAATCAAGCCTTTCATTTGATATATTCCCCTTAGACTTAGGAAGAATCTTATATGACATTACAAAGGTTATTAATCCTATAGGAACATTTATTAAGAATATATATTTCCAGCTTACTAAATAAACTATGAAGCCACCTAATGGCGGTCCAACCATAGTACCTAAAGCCACTGCTGTACCTGACATACCCAAAGCTTTTCCTCTTTCATTCGGAGGGAAAACACTTGTTATTATTCCTTGACTTGTTGACATTGTGGCAGAAGCACCAATTGCTTGTATAATTCTAGCAGCTACTAAAAGCCATAATGAATTAGATAGCCCACACATTAACGACCCTAAAGTAAACATAATTATTCCAAAACTAAACACCTTAGTTTTTCCTTTTATGTCGCCCAATCTTCCAAATATAAGAATTATAGATGAGATAGTTATCAAATAGCTTGTTACTACCCATTCTATTGATGCCATATTAACATTAAGCTTTTTTGACATTACAGGCAGTGCTACATTTACTATACTGCTATCTAGACATGACATAAAAGTCATCAATACAACATTAAATAATATAAGCCATCTATTTTTGTAGATTTTATCATTTATATTCTCCATTATTTTTGTCCCCCTCTTCAGTATTCATCCTATAGTTTTTTGCATTCTTTAATGCATTATTCAAAAAAAGAATCACTTTATCCACATCTTCATCATGCGATTCTAAGGAAATTATATCAATCCATTTCTGGATTTCCTTTTTTATTTCAGGTATTATCTTTCTTGACTTATCCGTTAAAAACAACCTATATGCTCTTGAATCCTCTTGATCAACTTCTTTCCTTATGTAATCAAGTTCTATAAGTTTCTTTATAGTTCTAGCAGACATTGCTTTATCAACATTAAGCTTTTTACTTATACAGTTTTGACTTATTCCCTCATGATTATGGAGAATTAAAATATATGGATACATTCCACTTGTAAGATTAAATCTTTCTAATGAAACATCTAATTGAGACTGGGTAAATCTGTACAACTTATTTATAAGCTTAATTAGACTGGTTCTACTATCATCCATCCACTTCACCTTCTTCTAAAAATCTTTCATATTTTCTTATACGCCAACCTTCAAATGAGCATTATATTAATAAACTACGTACCTATAGAGTTACTAATTCAACTATTAATTTATGTATAGATTGATTAAACAAATATTATACTACCATCACATAGTTGACTAGTCAACCATAAAAACAAATTAAAACCACTTTATTGACCTATTATCTTAATCATTAATGTTTCAATAAAATGGTTTGCAAATCTAAATATATTGATTAACTTTCTGTATCATACTATTTTTCTCATATCCAAATATTTTTTAAGTATAGGTTCAATTCTTGAATATGCTTCAATTATTTCTTCTGGTATCTCAACATGTTCTATAAAGTACTTTCCTTTTGGACCATACCCATATTCATCATCTTTTAATCTCGGTATTTCCCCCATTATTAATGATAAGTATCTATCTACTTCCCAAATCCCCTCTATATTTGTATTCTCAAATTTAATTTGATTATTAAAAATTCCTACTTTAGGCACGAATGGAGCATAGTTTATAAGTTTCACTTTATTCTCATCACGCCATACTTTTCTAAAAGATGCATCACTTCTAAGCTGCATTGTAGGATCTTGAATCAATATAATCGATTGAGCTTCTATATTCAACTCTCTTAACATCTCAAAAGTCTTATATGCGTTGTCTCCGCAGTTAGTTGATTGATTTTCTATAATTATATCATTTTCACTTATCCCATATACATTGACAAGTATTTCATTTATAATATCTGCTTCCGCCTTGTCTGTAGTATTTATATCTTGATATTTATTATTTTTTCTAACATTGTTTATTAGGTATGAAGTGGAATGACCTATTCCACCTGCTACCATAATTTTATCAACTATACCATCCTTAAAAGTTTTCTGAACTACTTCAATAGTATTAGTTATACTATTTCCGAGGAGAAGACTTATATCAGCTTTCTTAATTCCGTACTTATCATGTAATTCATCACAACTGAGCTCATTTAAATCCCTTTTGGCTAAAAACATCCCTATTATATTTATATCATTTATGATTTCCATATTTAGAATATCCTTATCGTTAATCATATTTACCTCTTCCTTTCATTCACCTTTATAGTTCTCTTATCTCAAATTACAATTTATAGACATTAATGATTAATTATATAATACACTATTAACCTTGTATTTTTATATAAAAACATAGTATATAGATAAACCTCTTCGTAATAGAATTTATATTTTTAAATTCTCTCACCAAAACCCGTGAGAGTTTTAAAAATAGATTCCGTATCGGAGTGGTTCATCTTTAGATAAACTACTTCATATTAAAATTTATCTTTAAAGCCTCTTCTCATAAGTCAGCAGAGTTTCAAAAGTAAAGGCATCAGTGAAATAATCACTAATGCCTTATTACTCTCTATATTGATTTCTTCCATTTCTAGCAGGTACATTAGAACTCCTCACTGTTCTGTTGCGAAGTCCCTATTTTTAAGTTTATTGAAATCATCCCAATTAAAATTAATAATGACCCTATAAGACTATTGCCAGTAAGTTTGTCCCCAATAAATATAGAAAAGATGGCTCCAAAAACAGGCTCTCCTAAATAAATTATAGCTGCATGAGTAGGATTAGTATATGGCTGCATTTCATTTTGAACCCACATTGCTATAACAGTACAAAGTATTGTTGTTACTAAAAGTGCTATAACCACAGTTGTTGTAAATTCAAAGTGTAGATTTTCAACTCCAATAGCTGGTATAAAACTAAATATCCCAACTATAAAAAGTTCTAAAGATGTTAAAAGTCCAGAATCTACTTTCTTTGCATACTTGTCCACAAGTATTATTTGAGCAGCAAAAGCGATTGACCCTAAAAGGGTCAAAAAATCTCCAAAATTAATTCCTGAAGCTCCTTTTGCAGATAATATATAAAGGCCTATTAACGATAATACAATACCTATAATTGTTTTTATATCAGGAATCTTTTTATAAATAACTGCCAACATAACTGGTACAAAGACTACATTCAACCCTGTAATAAAAGCAGATTTGCTTGAAGTTGTATACGTAAGCCCAACTACTTGAAATATAATACCTATTAAGAGTGGCATTCCTATTAAAGCAGCTATTTTTAAATCTCTTAGTTTTATAGTTCTAAATTTTTTATGAAAAAAAGCTGTTAAAATTATTGCTCCTAAAGTATATCTTATAGCAATATAACTATATGGAGGAATGGTTTTAAGAGCTACGCTCATTATTGGAAAACTAAGCCCCCAAAAGGCTGTAACTGTTATAAGATATAGATCTGCCTTCATTTCTTTTGTCATATTTTACTCCTAATTCCTAAATAGCCAAATTACTTTTCCTTATAAGAGATATCTAGTTCTAACTTATCTCCATTTTCAAAGTTTAATGGAATACTTATTACAACTGAATTCGCCTGACTAACTTCTATATTTGTACCTGTCATTATGATAGGAGGAGTTATATCAATGCTTATATTGTTTGAGTAGAATATTGTCGCTGCGTTACCTAGCATCATATTACACAACTCAGATATAGCACTTTTTGCTATCTCATCTAATTCCTTTACTTCCATACCACCCATCATAGCAGATACAATTTTCAACGCTAAACTTTTATTTAGAGAAACGTTAACACTTCCTTGTATCTGTCCTGTTAATCCTATTAGTACCACAACAGAATCAACTGAATATGGAATGGTCTTTTTGTAGATTTGACCTAAACTAGGATTAAATCCAGTAATTTGATTTATAACATTCTTACTCGCTTCTACGATAGGATTAATATATTCTACTTTCATCTTAAGCACTCCAATCTCTTATGTTATAGGTTATTTAATAAATTATATCATTTATATTATTTACATATCAAATTAATTTTATAGCTAAACAATATCTAAGTAATTAGTATAAAAATAAATAATATTATCAAAACACTATCGAAATATTTAAATTTTATTTTTTACCCATCAGCCTTTCTGAGTGTACATGAAAAAAACTAATGGATCAATACGCTTTATTCTTTACTTTATATCCTATAAAAGCTTGCAACACAACTAAAGTTTTAGTTTTATCTATATAGAAAATTATATACTTCCTACACAGCAAAAAAAGTCGCTGAAGCTACATTCTTCAGCGAGTTTTCTTTTGCTATCTGCTTTTTCCTATATACATTTAGTAAAATTAAAACAAGCACATAGTATTATTTTTTATTGTGCTTAAAGATATATTACTTTATTTATTATAATAATTTATCTAGCGATATATTTACTTCAAAAGGCATATTGTTAACAAACATTTCAATACATAGCACTTTATTAGAACTTGCTTTAGCTGTGAACTTTCCATACATTAATGTAGGAGTTGATATATCGATATTAATCCCTTCACGTTCAAAGCTCATACATGCATTAGCTGTAAGCATATTGGTAAGCTCTGATATAGCGCTTTGTGCCATCTCATTTAGTTCTGGCACAGGCATTCCCATCATCATAATCTGTGCAATGTTTTTTGCTGCCTCTATCGTAGTAGTATATATAACATTGCCTTTAGCATCTCCTATTATACCTAAAATAATTATTACCCCTGGACTTTCTACAGAAGCTTCTTTTACTCTTACAGAGCCTTTCCTTATATCATTAATTCCCAATTGAGGAAATACGTTAGAAAATGCATCAAGAAAAGGATTTATATATTTGACATCCATTCTCCATCCTCCTTTTTAAAACCAACACTCATATAAATCTCTCCAAATACAGTATCTACCATAGACGATGTAACTGTATCAAGTTCTGATTTAGATATATTTATCGATTCACCATGAAATATTGCTGGTGGTGCTACTCTCAGCCCAAACAGCTTATTTTTTCTATTGATCATAGAGCAGCCTTGTCCAGATATTATATTATTTAACTCGCTCATCATATTTATTACTTCTTCTAAACTTTTGGGTTCTCTCTTTAAAACTGTTTTAGCAATATTTTCTGCTGTTTCATAGGACATATCAAATATTATTCTTCCAGAGTATTTACCAATTATTCCAATTACGACAGAAACGCCTTTGGATATCTGCCCAATATTTTCATTATATTCTTTTTTAAAATCAGGAATAGTTTTTGCAACTTTGTTAAAGGTATCCATAAATGCTTCTTTGTAGCAAGGATAGTATAAATTCAACAGTTCACCATAAAGGTCTTCACTGGCCATTATTCTATTAATAAGTAAAGTAACTTCTTCTGGATCTGCAGGTTTTTGAATGTAACCTGATACTTTAGCTTTCCTTGCTTTTCTTACAATTTCCTCATCCATCATAGAGCTTATTACAATAACTTTTATATTAGCATCAATTTGATGAATAGCTCTAGTACACTCTAATCCATCTGTTCCAGGAATAGTCATATCCATTGTAACAAGGTCAGGTTTAACCCTACTAACTACTTCAATAGTTTCCTCTAGTGAACCAGCCTCTCCAACAACTTCAAAACCACTATCGACAAGTATATCTCTAATAATAGCAATAGAAAATGGTGAATCGTCAACTATAACAATTTTTGTTTTTGCCATAAATAAACACTCCCAATCTAAATAATATATTGTAAATATCGAGTGTTTTACTATATTCTTGACTGGATTTAACTTAAAAATGATTATATTTTCAGAAAATATAAGTTTTTTAGTGATACAAATATTACTTTATGTTCATATAAACTGAATATTAATAGAAATAAATGAAAAAATAATGTAAGAAATCAATTTAATTCTTGCATAAAATGGATTAAAGTTATACTATTAAATAATGAGCTAAATGCTTATTATTTTGGAGGTGTTGTATATTAATAAAAATTTAGATTTAAATGAAAATATAAGAAGTAAGGAAATAAGATTGTCTGGTGAGAATAGTCAGATTATGAAAACCGAAGACGCTTTAAGATTAGCAAGAGAGCAAAATCTTGATTTGGTTATGATTTCTCCCACTGCTGTTCCACCTGTATGCAGAATAATGGATTACAGCAAGCATTTATATGAGCAATCAAAGAAACAAAAAGAAGCTAAAAAGAATCAGAAAGTAGTAGAACTTAAAGAAGTAAGATTAAGTCCTACTATCGAAGAGCATGACATAGATATAAAATGTAATAATGCTAAAAAGTTTTTATCTAGTGGAAACAAAGTAAAAGTATCAGTTAGATTTAGAGGAAGACAAAATAATGCTACTGGCACCGGCTCTAAGATTCTTGAAATTTTTATTAACAAGATTGGAGATTTGGGTGTAATAGAAAAATCCGCTCAATTCGAAGGCAGAAATATGTTCATAATTATTGCACCAAAAACAAGTAAATAAATTGATTATTCATTAATTGATTCCATAGAAGAAGCCTATAAGCACCCATGCTTATGGGCTTCTTCTATAGATTTATGCTTGATTTTCTTTTTTAAAATTTCCTAAGGGAAATTATTGACATCTACACATATCTTGTGATATCATTAAAATTTGCTATTTTTTCATTAATATATTATAATGAATTAAGTAGACTATTCACATGGAGGTGTTCTGTTGTTTAAAATTGGTGATAAAATTATTTATCCTATGCAAGGTGCAGGTATAATAGACAGAGTTGAAGAAAAAGAAATTTCTCAAGTCAAGTGTAATTATTTTATAATAAACATGGTAAATAATAGTATGCAGGTTATGATTCCTCAAGATAAAATATCAACTTCTGGTATAAGACCTATATCTGATGAGGAAACACTTGAACTAGTATTACAAAGCTTTGCTACAAATGATGCACAATCAGATGATGCTCTTAACTATAAAGAGAGATATCAAACAAATCTAAGAAAAGTTAAAAGTGGTGATCTGAAAGAAGGTTCTGAGGTAGTTCGTGATTTACTACTACTAAACAGTAAGAAGCCACTTAATTCTAGCGAAAAGCAAATGTTAAACACCGCAAAAAAGCTTTTAGTTGGAGAAATATCTTTAATAAGAAATATATCTGAAGCCGAGGCATCTAACTTAATTAATTCAGTCATAGCATAAGTTCATAAATCATTTTTGTTACAAAAAGCTACTGACATAAAGTCAGCAGCCTATTTTGCACTTACATATTCGTATCATATTTATAATCTCATTTATATTACTTAGCCTTTCTATATACTTTTATAGAGTGACTACACGCTAAACTAAGCTTTAGAATTTTAGTTTCTCAATTTTTAACTTGTTAGTGTAAGCAGTGCATATAACTCTCTGCTTTGCTTCCATCAACTATGAAACTCTGTCCCTTGGAACAAAATACCGATGAAGAAGTATACTCTATATCAGCTTTTTTATCATATGCAATTTTAGCTATTACTTCTTCTTCGTTATGACAGAGATCATACCCATCAAAAATAAAGCTAATTCGCCCTCTTCCACTGCTTATATTGATAAATTCCATTCCATAATTCATAAGTTTAGAAACAGGCCCTCTACCAAATATAATTACTTTCTCCCCCTCAAGTATAGGTGGCTCACATTGTGAACTTAACTTTTCCATATCAGAAATCACTCTTCCCATTTGTTCAATTTGAACTTCAATTCTGAATCTATAATAAGGCTCAAGTATTCTACTTTCTGCTTTTTCAAGTCCTTGCCTTAGTGCTCTTAGTGTAGCTTCTCTAAAATCTCCTCCACTAGTATGCTTGTTATGAGCACGTCCTGTAAGCAATGAAATTTTTATGTCAGTAATCGGAGCCCCAACAAGTATTCCCTTATGATCTTTTTCAAAAATATGAGTCTTTATTAAATTTTGATGGCCTACTGTCAAATCATCTGCATGACATAAGCTTTCAAATTTTACACCTTGATTCCTTTCTCCCGGTTCCAGTTTTATGTGTACTTCCGCATAATGCTTTAATGGTTCAAAATGGCCATATCCAATAGCTACTTCCTGGATAGTTTCTTTATATAAAATTTCACAAGGCCCAAACTCTATAGATATTTTAAATCTCTCTTCTACTACTTTTTTTAATACTTCTAGCTGAATAGTCCCCATAACATGTATTTGTATCTCTTTTAAAATATCATCCCATACTACACTCAAAGAAGGATCTTCATCTTCAAGAATTTTAAAATAACTTAATACTTCTTTCTCATTTAGCATCCTATCAAAAATTACCTTTGATTTAAGAGTAGGAACCATGTCATACGTGGATTTTTCACCAACTTCTCCTATTACATCACCTGCATTAAATCTTGTTAATCCTGTAACCCCAAATATTTCACCCGCAACAACCTTATCAGTTGTTATATATTTATTTCCATTATAAATTCTTATTTGATTTATCTTTTCAACTATCTCATCTTCTTCAGAGACTTTAATTTGATCTTTTACATTTAAAATACCAGCTGTAGCTTTAATATAACTTATTCGGTTCCCTCTTTCATCATATTTCACTTTATACACTCTACCGCTAAACTCATTTATCTCAGAATAATCAGTATACGTCAGGTAGTCTAAGTTATCTAAAAACTCATTAATTCCAATATCTTGTAATGCAGATCCACTAAATATCGGAAATAACTTGTTTTGATTTATTGAGCACCTCAATGAATCTACACACCCTTCAACTGTGTATGTTCCATTAAAGTAAGCTTCCAGTAGATTTTCATCTCTATCAGCAATAAATTCTATCTGGTATTCATTTAAGCCTTTAGTTCTCAGTAGTTCACCAACATACATTATGTCTACTGTAAACTGTTTTCTAATTTCAATCATCAATTTTTCTAAATCAGAACCAACCCTATCTATTTTATTTATGAATATAAATGTTGGTATATTATGCATTCTGAGCAAATGCCACAAAGTCTCTGTATAGGCTTGGATTCCTTCCACAGCACTGATTATAAGTATAGCGTAATCCATGACTTTTAAAGCTCTTTCCATTTCAGGAGAAAAATCTATGTGTCCTGGAGTATCTAGTAAATAATATTTTGATCCATTATACTTAAAATTTGCTTGTTCAGAAAATATGGTTATACCTCTTTCCTTCTCTATGCTATGATTGTCTAAAAAGGAATTCTTATAATCCACTCTTCCTTTATTCCTTATACTATTAGTCGTAAATAATACCTGCTCAGCAAAAGTTGTTTTTCCCGCATCAACATGAGCTAGTAGTCCAATTGTCTTATTCACTTAATCACCCTCGGTCACACAAAAATTATATACCTTACTATTCATGCTTATTTGCACCAATCACTACCAAATTCATATTATCAAATTCACTTGTCATAAACAGCTAAAGTTTTACTAATAAACTTCACATTGAATTATTACATCTTTGATTATAACTGTTTAAGCTAACAAAATTCAACTTAATACAAATGCTGTGTGCACAATGAAGAAATTCTGGCAGGCGACATATTCTTCTTTTTTTTATTCTTTAAATTATACTATGTCTTAAGTCTGCTCGCATAATTATCTTCAGATATAATTGAGATATAATTTCCTAAAGAATAAAAAAAGCAAAAGACATATGAATCCATTAAAAAATGGACTTATATATCTTTTGCATCCTTCTTAAAATAATAACATGTTGTTATCTTATATAATTAACTGTATTTTCTTTTCTTGGAGCGGCTTTTGCATTATCATTAGCTTTATATCCAAAAATAGCTGAATATAATGGTTCATGTGTTTCAGGTATTCCTAATTTTTCTTTAAGCTCAGCAGCCTTTGGTGAATTGAATATGTAATCTGAGCTTCCAAGCCAGCAAGATCCTATTCCTATTGCTTCTGCAGCAATCAACAAGTTTTCAGTAGCAGCACCGCAATCAGCCTTTGGAGCTACAGCATTCTTATCTCCTGAAACTATTATAAGTGTTGGTGCATTATAGTATGGCTTAAAGTTTGCACTTTGAGCTCTCTTAACCATAGCTTCTTGATTTGAATTTAAAAGCACTTCCCTAAATGTTTCAGCAAGTAAGTCTATAACTTCCTTATTTTGAATTACAGTAAAGTGCCATGATTGTTGGTTTATAGCGCTTGGCGCGAATTTTCCTGCTTCTAATATTGTCTCTAACTCTTCATCTTTGATTTGCTCATCTTTAAAAACTCTTGTACTTCTTCTGTTTAATAAAACTTTTATTGCCTCACTCATTTTATTTGCCTCCTAAATACTATATAATTTCATAAAAATTGCTCTTTAACTTGTACTATAGTTTTATAAATACTTACATTAAATTATTTAATAACTATTGTTTGGTATATAGTAGCAATTTATTCATATAATCTATTATATCTCTTTCAGAACAAAAGTAAAGCAAATATTTTTATACAATCTACTATAATAAAGTAACTTAAATGTTATCTGTTTCTATTACTTCTTTTAATGAACTAATTAAAATATCATTATTTTTTCTATCTTTTATAGCGATTCTAAAGTTATATCTACTAACTCCACTAAAGCCTTTTGGGAGTCTTATCAAAATATTATATTCAAGGAGCTTTTCTTGTAACCCATAAGCATCCATTTTTTCATCTAAAAGCTTTAAAAACAGAAAATTTGAACTTGAACTATAAACCTTCAAACCATTAAGTTCACTAAGCTTTTGATATAAATAACGTCTTTCTGAGCCAATCCAATCCAATGTAGCTTTTATATATTCATGATCATCAAAAATGCAACTAGCAGCTATTTCTGCAGCTGTATTCACGCTCCACGGTTCCATATTTCTTTCAATGCTATTTATGAGCCCAATATTGCTTGTTATCCCATATCCAAGTCTAATGCCTGGCATTCCAAAAAACTTTGTTGCAGCTCTTATAATAAGCAAATTATCATATTGACTTATAAATTCAACCATAGATGCATCTTTAAACTTCGGTGCAAACTCTATAAAAGCTTCATCTATTATAAGAAACGACTTAGTTTTTTGAAGATTTTTAAGTAGTTCCAAAAACTCTGTTTTCTCTATTAAAGTACCAGTTGGATTATTAGGGTTGCATAGTAAAACAACAGATTGTTCCTTAATATTTTCTATTAAGCCTCCTAAGTCAATCTTCTCATACTCCTGTTCATATAAATTGATTTCTTTCACTGCCATTTTTACCTTTTCCCCTGCTCTCTTATATTCAGAAAAGGTTGGTGTTGATATATATAGACTCTTGTACTCAATAGCTTCCAATGCCCTATAAATTATATCTACTGCACCATTACCTGGAATTATATTCTCAATAGATATATTACCAATATACCTTGCAATATTTTGTCTTAACTTTTTATACTCTCTATCTGGATAAACTGAGAAGTCCGCAATACCTTTAAGCAATGCACCTTTAAAACACTGTGGCACACCTAAAGGATTTATATTGCTACTAAAATCAATTATAGCTTTATTATGTTCATATATATTACCACCATGATATTCCACTTATAATCACTCCTTTTATTATAAAAAACGATGTAGTTGATAATATATAAGACCCATACATTAGTTTAATTGAATCTTTTATATAATCAACTTGTAAGTCCCTTTTATTGAAACCAATAGTAGGCTTCTCCACTGGTTTGCCAAAATAATAGTTAGTACCGCCTAGTTCAATTCCTAAAGCTCCAGCTACAGCTGCTTCTGGATGAGCAGAATTGGGACTTGAGTGTTTTTTTCTATCTTTCGCAAAAATAGTAGCACTATTTTTATAATCATATCTTAATATAAATGCAGCAATCACCATCATTATTCCTGTAATTCTAGCCGGTATAAAATTCACAATATCATCAAATTTAGCAGATGCCCATCCAAAGTTTAAAAACATTCCTTCTTTATATCCAACCATTGAATCCAATGTATTTACAGCCTTATAGGCCATAGCTAAAGGTGCTCCCCCTATAAACATATAAAATAAAGGAGCTATTATACCATCCGAACAGTTTTCTGATATTGTCTCTATAACTGCTTTTGCAATCTGTTTCTCATCTAGATTTTCCGTATCTCTTCCAACTATATAAGAAAGTTGTTTTCTTGCTTCAACTATATTTCCTTGCTTTAGTATCTTATATATTTTAAGCCCTTCACTTGCCAAACATTTTGCTGCTATAGTTGTCCACATTATAAAAATATTGACTATTATATATAAATAGATTGAAATACTCTTACTTATTGCAAGTATAAAATAGGTTATGCCAAAGCATAAGCATACTGTTGTTATGGTTAAAATAATACCAGCTGCCTTTAAAGCTGTATTCTTTAGTTCCATCTTCTTTACTAAATTTTGAACCAGTTTTATGTATTTTCCTATAAATCTAACTGGGTGCGGAAACCAGTATGGATCTCCTAAAATAAAATCAACTATTAATGCTATACATATACTTATCATAAACTATTCTTCCTTATTTTTATTATGATTATCGAATTAATTGACTACCTAATAATATAAAGTAGAAAATCACATAAATCGTAGCACTTTAGGTAGTATTTAGTCAATAATTAATATAAATTAGTTTTACTTATTGAAAATATAAATATTTATGATATAATCTTATTAATTTAATAATTCCGGTAGAAGGTAGCGGGATATATTTTAAACCGCTATTGGACGGAACTCTGGAGAGACTCTTTTTTGAGCACCGAAGGGGAAAGCCATTTTCATGGTGAAACTCTCAGGTAAAAGGACAGAGCATTAGAAACGTTTATGCATTTTTTGTGCATAATCCTTTTTGATATTCGATCTTCAGAGGCTAATACTAATATTAGGCTCTTTTTTACTATATAGAAAAGTATATAATTTTTCAGCTAAACTTATCAACTTAAATTGCTTTTCTATTTTTTAAGCCTAAAACAAAACTTATTCGCCTGCCTGTTTTTCCTATTTATATTTTAAAAGGCAGATGTAAACAAAGCTCACTGAAGAAGTTCGCTTCAGCGACTCTTTTATTCCCAATACATAAAACATGCACTTATTACAAAAATAAAATTATTAAGGAGAGATGGTTCTATGAGATCACTAATAACTGTTATAGGAAAGGATAAAGTAGGAATAATATATGAGGTTACTTCTGTACTAAAAGAAAGTAATGTTAATGTTTTAGATATAACTCAAACTTTGCTTGATGGATTCTTCACTATGGTAATGCTTGCAGATCTTTCAAACGCAACTATGGACTTTTCAGAACTAAAGAACGCTTTAGATACTTTAGGCACTAACTTGGATGTATCAATAAGAATTCAACAAGAAGCTCTTTTCAACTCAATGCACACTATCTAACAAATCTAAATATCATCATACTGGAGGAATTAATTTTGATAAATACTCAAAACATACTTGAAACCATAAACATGATTGAAAAAGAAAAACTTGATATCAGAACTATAACTATGGGGATTTCTCTTCTAGATTGTTGTCATAGCGATGGAAAGATATCAAGACAACTTATATATGATAAAATCACTAAGAGAGCTGAAAATCTCGTTAAAGTAGGAAATCAGCTTGAGGCTGAGTTCGGTATTCCTATTATAAATAAGAGAATAGCAGTTACACCTATTTCATTGGTGGCTCAAAGTTCTAGCGATACTAACTATGTTGAATATGCTAAAATTCTTGATAAAGCTGCAAAAGAAGTTGGAGTAAACTTTATCGGTGGTTTTTCTGCTCTAGTTCAAAAAGGTTATTCTAAGGGTGATAGAATACTAATTGATTCTATACCAGAAGCTCTAGCAGTTACTGATAAAGTGTGCGCTTCTATAAATGTTGGCTGTACTAAATCAGGAATAAATATGGATGCAGTTGCACACATGGGAGAAATAATAAAGCAAGCTGCTTATTTAACTAGAGATAGGGATTCTATTGGCTGTGCTAAACTAGTTGTATTTGCAAATGCAGTTGATGACAATCCATTTATGGCAGGAGCATATCACGGTGTAGGCGAAGCAGAAGCAATAATAAATTTAGGTATCAGTGGTCCTGGAGTTGTTAAAGCAGCTTTAGAATCAGTTAGAGGTGAATCCTTCGATGTTATGGCAGAAACAATTAAGAAAACTGCTTTTAAAATAACAAGAGCTGGTCAGCTTATAGCTCACGAAGCTTCAAGAAGATTAGATACTCCTTTTGGTATAATCGACTTATCTTTAGCTCCTACTCCAGCTGTTGGTGATTCAGTTGCAAGAATACTAGAAGAGATGGGATTAGAGAGCTGTGGTTGTCATGGAACAACTGCTGCATTAGCAATGCTAAATGATGCTGTTAAAAAAGGTGGCGTAATGGCTTCTTATCATGTTGGAGGATTAAGTGGCGCTTTCATTCCTATAAGCGAAGATGAAGGTATGATAGCAGCAGTAAAAAATGGTTCCTTAAGCATAGACAAATTAGAAGCAATGACTTGTGTATGTTCAGTTGGTCTTGACATGGTTGCTATACCAGGCGACACTCCTGCTTCTACGATTTCAGGTATAATAGCAGATGAAGCTGCTATAGGAGTTATAAATAACAAGACTACTGGAGTAAGAATTATCCCTGTATATGGAAAAACCTTAGGTGATGAAGTTGAATTTGGAGGACTTCTAGGAACTGCTCCAATTATGGCTGTAAGCAAATATTCTTCTGAAGCTTTTATAAAAAGAGGCGGTAGAATGCCTGCACCTATCCATAGCTTCAAGAACTAAAATAATAATTTAGAATATTAACCACTGGATAGGTATATTAATACTGCCAGTGGTTTTTTATCGTTTAACCTGTATTATGTTTTAAATCCGTTACGAATATTTATCCATATATTTAGTTGGATTATAGATTTAAAAAGAATAAAAAAAGTTATATTTGACAAATTACTATACTATGTGTAGACTTATGTGAGTTTTTTTACTATACTTATTAACTGTATATCTATTGTTAATAATTATAGATATACTGTTCAGTTTAAAATGTAAATTACCATCAATTGTTAACAGAGTTGTCAGCTAACTTTATATAATAGAACTGGAATATCTATATTTTGTATCTTATTAATAAAATTAGTTATAATTCATGCTTAAATCGTATAATAAAGGAGATTATTATTGTGAGCTCATTCGAAAAACTATCACTTCCTGTAACTCTTATCGAGGGTTTAGCGAAGTCACAAATATCAACCCCTACTGAAATTCAAGAAAAGGTTATTCCTATTGCGCTAGAAAACAAAGATATTATAGGAAAATCTCAGACCGGAAGTGGAAAAACCTTAGCCTACTTACTACCTATCTTCAACAAAGTAGATTCTTCAAAAAAAGAAATGCAGGCAATTATATTAGCCCCTACTCATGAATTAGTAATGCAGATAGATAGAGAAATAAAACTTCTAGCTACAAATTCTACTTTGCCAGTAAACTCAACTTCCATAATTGGTGAAGTTAATATAAAAAGACAGATAGAAAACTTAAAGGCGAAACCACACATAGTTGTAGGTACTCCTGGAAGAGTATTGGAACTAATTAAGTTAAAAAAAATAAGTGCTCATACAGTTAAGACCATCGTTATAGATGAAGGCGACAGATTATTAAATGATAACAATATTGCTGCAGTAAAAGATATAATTAAGTCCACACTTAGAGATAGACAAATAATGATTTTCTCTGCCACCATTACTCCAGAAAGTGAAAAGGCAGCAAAAGAAATAATGAAGGACCCTATACTAATTAAGCTAGATGAGGATAATAGCGTAAGTTCAACTATAGATCATCTATTTGTTGTAACTGAGCGCAGAGACAAAATGGAAGTACTTAGAAAGTTAATCCACGCCTCCGGTACCAAAAAAGCAATTGTCTTTATAAATAAAAGTGAAGAAACAGAAGACACTACACTAAAGCTTCAGTACCACAAGGTAAAAGCTTATGGAATATACGGAACTAGTACTAAGGAAGATAGAAAGAAGGCTTTAGAAGGCTTTAGAAATGGAAAATATCAAGTATTAGTAGCCTCAGATATTGCTGCTAGAGGACTTGATGTAAAGGCAGTTACTCATATATTTAATTTAGACCTTCCTGAGGATCCTAAAGAGTATTTGCATAGAGTTGGTAGAACTGGCAGAGCTGGTCAAAGTGGAACAGCTATATCAATAGTTACTGATAGAGAAATACCAACAATACATAAATTCGAAAATACCTTCAATATCAAAATGACACAAAAGGATATCTATAAGGGAGAAATATTAGAATTAGACGAAGCAAAAGAACTTAAGCATGATAATTATCAATCTAATCCTAATAAAAAGAAGAAAACTATAACTAAGAATCTAGGCCAAAAGAAAAAGTAATTTCCATTACTTTTATGTCAAAAAATCGCTGAAGCGACTATCTTCAGTGATTTTTTTGTGCATTTGCCTTTCCGAATATATATGAGAAAACTTACATACGAATAAGATTTGCATTTTACTGTATTTCTTAAAACTTCATCTTAAACACTTGAAATTATTAGGTTTGGTTATCATAAGACTTATATATTCTTCTTTACAGTAAAAAATAAACTATATCACTGAACGCTGTTTCAACGATATAGTTTATTAAGTTTGTGTACTGCATACAAATCTACATATATCTATAAAGCTCTGCTACCTCCCCCTAAAACTTGTGATTTAATATAATCAAATGGGAAGTTAATTCCTGGACACTCAGTAGTTGGTTTTACATCTTTATGCCTTCTTAGATCTTTTATTCCGTACTTCTTTACTAAGTATTTAGATAGTATTATCCCCGAATCTATTTGCTGCTGTGTTGGTTTCTCCACCATAAAGTTTCCTTCAAAAGCTATTCCTAAAGCTATATTATTAAATCCTGGTGCATGTGATCCAACTGCATTTTCAGGTCTACCTCTATAAATTGTCCCATCTTTTCTTATATAGAAGTGATAGCCTATTCCAGCCCACCCTCTATTTACATGTAGCTGATGTATTTCCTGAGGAGTTTTCCCTATCTCAACAGTATGATGATATACTAACATTTGAGGCTTCATTGTAAATTGTAATGGTTTTGCCCATTTGTAGTTTACCTCAACTATCTTTGGTTGGGTTTGTCTATTAAATAAACGGTTTAAAGCTCTATGAAATTTATTCATTTCATTCTCCTTAATATTTCTCTATATTAGCTTATGTTTTTCACCTCTCAGTGACACAAATTTATAAATTGATGTAGTAATTTAATACTATACTGTGTTAATATAAATTGTACGTGAAAAAAATTTTATCAACTTTGGAGGTGGACAAATTGTTTCATTCAAACATAGGAGAAATAGCGGCTTTAGCCACAGCTGTATGTTGGACTGTTTCACCAATAGCTTTTGAAACAGCTGGCAAAAAGGTAGGATCTCTATCTGTAAATTACATAAGATTAATATTGGCATTTATTTTTATTGGTATTTATACTTTAGTAACAAGAGGTATGTTTCTTCCTTTCGATGCTTCTTTACAGAACTGGACATGGCTTTTTGTTTCTGGACTTATAGGATTTGTTATTGGCGATCTTTTCTTATTTCAAGCTTATGTAGAAATAGGATCTAGATTATCAACTTTAATTATGGCTACAGTTCCACCAATCTCAGCTTTAGCAGGTTTTCTAATTTTAGGCGAAACCTTGTCTTTAAAGGATTTGCTTGGTATGTTTATAACTTTAGGCGGTATAGCTTTAGTTATTTTAGTTAAAGATTCAGGAGAGAAAAAAATCAAACTTTCTCATCCTATAAAAGGATTAATATACGCACTTATAGGCGCTTTTGGACAAGCATTTGGTTTGATTTTCAGCAAATTTGGAATGGGAAGCTATGACCCTTTTGCAGCTACTCAAATACGTATAATTGCTGCTATAATAGGTTTCGGCATAGTTATAACTTTCGCTAAAGGATGGAAGAACCTTTTTAAAGCCTGTAAGGATACTACTGCTATGAGGAATATAACAATAGGCTCGTTATTCGGTCCATTCTTAGGAGTTTCACTGTCCCTTTTATCAGTACAATATACTACAACAGGAATTTCTTCTACCATAACATCAATTTCAAGAATATTGATTATACCTGCTTCAATTGTGATTTTTAAAGAAAAAACTACTGTAAAAGAAGTAATCGGTGCTTTAATTACAATAGTTGGTGTAGGTATATTATTTTTATAGAAACGGGATATCTATTCCACTTAAGAAGATAAACTACTTCAATCCTTAGGCTCAAAATAAAGATTTCGATGATTCTACAAATCTTTAACAGCTGCAAAAAATAAAAGCACTATCAGAGCAATTAAATCTTAATCTCTGATAGTACTTTATAATTTCTTAGGAATATGTTTCGCTTAATTTGCTAATTTCTTCCTTAATTGCATATTTCAATTCAGGAGGATCCATAACTTTTGCTTTGCTACCAAAACTTAATATCCATCCTATAAGAGACTTATCATATACCATATGAACTACAGCAAAAAAAGTTGTATTTGTTTCCCTCAGTAAATCAATACTTTCTTTAAATTCACTTATTAGTTCATCCTTGAGGTCATTATCAAATTCAATTGTGATATCTGTTTTAGTTTGCTTCTTATAATCAGCGAATTTATTAGCAGTTTTGTTTGAACTAACCACCAAAGGCTTCAAAAAATACCCTTTCTTATTCTCTGAATAGTCACTTATGTCATAACCTAGTTCTTTTAAATTTTTTATGTACTCATATATAGTCCTTCTGTCAATCTTATCTCCAGTTCGTTCTTCCATCATCAGTAGTATTTTTTTCATAGATAGCATATTCTTATCATTACTGTATTTACTTAAAATGTCAAAAAAGGTATAAAATTTAATATAGTTACTTGCCATAACATCACCTTTTTCCATATACTTTATTTATATTATAAAATCCGTAGTGACAAATAACAATATATTTATTTTATATTATTAGGGTTATGTAACCAAGCCATTATTTTATCTCAAATGTACTAACATCAATTCTTTTCCATTCCGGTTTTATTTTTTCTATATCATCAGCTAGCTGATATACTGCAAGATCCTTTTGTTTTGCTTCAAGCATGACGTCCATATCCTTATTTACCTCTCTACACAATTCTATAAACCTTATAAAAGCCTGAGGATCGATGAAATCTGCATGCTTTCTATCCCTCTCACTTTCTTTTGGAGAAGAAAAATGAAATTTTGCAGGAAGACTCTGGTCTTTCCACGTATCAAAAATATCACTTATGTAATCTTTAAGTTCTTCACCATCATTATTGCACAAATGATGATGAGCATCTAATACCATTGGTGCATTTATATCCTTACAAAGTGAAAGTACTTCTCTTACATTAAAGGTTTTATCATCATTTTCGATCATAAGCCTTGACGTTATTTCCTTTGGAAACTTTCTAAAATTAACTTCAAACCGTTCTAACGCCTCTTCTTTTCCACCAGCACTACTTCCAACGTGAAGCACCATTTTTCCTTCTGGATAGTTCATATCTTCAAACAGATGTACATGTGGCCACAAGTTTCTCTCTGTTGCAACCACTACATCTTCTCTAAGAGAATTAATAACATTAAATTCATCAGGGTGTGTATCTACTCTCATTTGATTTTTTCTAACTAAATCTCCGATTCTTTTAAAATCTTTAGAAAACATCTCTCTATATTTCCACATAACCTCCGGATGAGTAGCAAGTGGTATTAATGCAGAAGTTATTCTATAAAAATGTAACTGGTTTTCAACATTATATTGCAGTATTTTATATAGATTATCTAAGTTTGAAAGTGTGGTTGCTTTTAGCTTATTCATCTTACTCTCTTCATTAGTAAGTTTACTATAGGTTGCATAAGTAACTGTACTTGATGAAGTTGTTTTAGGCAATTTTAAAGCAATAGCCACATAGCCTAGTCTTAAAATCACTTTATCATCTCCCTTAGTATTAATTATTATGTTTCTCTAAAAGTATTATTTCCTAAAGAATAAAAAAAGTATCTTAATCATATAATTAAAATACTTTTTAATACTTCTCTATTCTATTATTCTATAACATGTTTAAAGATATCTGAATAGCCTTAAGCTTTTTATTCACCTAGATATGCACTTCTTACCTTTTCATCTTTAAGAACTGCATCAGCATTTCCACTTAAAACTACATTTCCTGTTTCTAAAACATATGCTCTGTTTGCAATTGATAAAGCCATATGAGCGTTTTGCTCAACTAATAATATGGTAGTTCCGCCTTTATTTATTTCCTGTATTGTATCAAAAATGTTCTTTACTACTATAGGTGCAAGTCCCATGGATGGCTCATCTAAAAGTAAAAGCTTTGGTCTATTCATAAGAGCTCTACCTATAGCAAGCATTTGCTGCTCACCACCAGAAAGGGTACCAGCTAGCTGGTTTATTCTTTCTTTAAGTCTAGGGAATTTGTCATATATCATTTCATAATCTTTTTTGATTCCATCTTTGTCGTTACGAAGATAGGCACCAAGTTCAAGATTTTCCTTAACTGAAAGATTAGCAAAAATCTTTCTGCCCTCTGGTACATGACCTATTCCATAGCCTACTAATTTATGAGGTTGAACACTCTTTATAGTCTTATTATTGAACTGAATGTCACCAGTTTTGTAAGGAGTAAGTCCAGAAATAGCTCTAAGTGTAGATGTCTTTCCTGCTCCGTTAGCTCCAATTAGTGTAACTATTTCCCCTTCATTTACTTCTATATTTATATTCTTAAGGGCGTGTATTCCATCGTAGTAAACATTCAAATTGTTAACCTTAAGCATTCTATATAGCCTCCTCACTTGTATAAGCTTCACCTAAGTAAGCTTCTATAACTCTTGGATTATTTTTAATTTGTTCCGGTGTTCCTTCTGCAATTTTTTTACCATAATCTAATACAGCAATCTTTTCACAAATACCCATAACTAATTTCATATCATGTTCAATTAGAAGTACTGATACACCGAATTTATCTTTAATCCAGCTTATCATTCTCATTAAATCCTGTGTTTCTTGTGGATTCATTCCTGCTGCAGGCTCATCTAGAAGAAGTAATTCTGGACCAGCAGCTAAAGCTCTAGCTATCTCTAGTCTTCTTTGTTCTCCATAAGAAAGGTTGCTAGCTAAATCAAAAGCTTTATCTCTTAAGCCAAAAGCTTCTAAAAGTTCAAGACATTTTTCTTCAATCTCTTTTTCAATCTTAAAGAACTTAGGAGTCCTAAAAATTGCATGAAATAGATTATATTTAACACTATAACCAAAGGATATCTTAACATTATCTAAAACAGTAAGGCTTTTAAAAAGTCTTATATTCTGGAAGGTTCTTGCTATCTTCTTTTGAGTAATGCAATATGGCTTTAATCCATGTATCTTCTCACCTTTATAAGATATTGAGCCTTCAGTAGGAGAATAAACCCCTGTAAGCATGTTAAATACCGTAGTCTTTCCCGCTCCATTCGGTCCTATAAGTCCCACAACTTCTTTTTCATTTATCTCTAATGCAAACTCAGATACTGCTTTAAGTCCACCAAATTGAATAGTTAAGTTTTCAACTTTTAACATTACACCACTCCTCCTTCCTTACTTTCCTTTTTCAAAAACTTACTGAATATGCTAAAACTTACTTCTTTAGTTCCTAGTAATCCTTGTGGTCTAAATATCATAAGAACTATTAATGCAATTGAGTATATAATCATTCTGAAATCTTTTATAGGTCTTAACAGTTCTGGTAAGAAAGTTAATATACCACTTGCTATTATTGATCCAGATAAAGAACCCATACCACCAAAAACTACGAAAGTTAAAACTTCTATAGATTTCATAAAATCAAAATAACTTGGTATTAAGAACCTAGAGTAATGAGCATAAAGACCACCACCAACACCTGCTAAAAATGCTGCTATTACAAATGCGGTAACTTTGTATCTTGCAGTATTAACTCCCATTGCTTCTGCTGCAATCTCGTTCTCTCTTACTGCAATCATACTTCTTCCTTGAGCCGAATGTATTATATTAAAAACTATTATAACTACAGCAACCATTATGAAATATGCCCAAGTAAAAGTTGTCTTTAGAGGTATCCCTGTAAACCCTCTTGGTCCTCCAGTATAATCAATGTTAGTAAGAATAACTCTTATAATTTCACCTACACCTAAGGTAGTTATAGCAAAATAGTCACCTTTAAGCTTTAGAGTAGGTAATCCTACAATTAATGCTACAACTGCAGCTAATATTCCGCCTGCAATTAATGCAACTGGAAAGCTATACTGTAACTTTGCTGTAAGTATTGCTGCAGTATACGCTCCTATTGACATAAATCCCGCATGTCCTAAACATAATTGTCCAGTAAACCCAGTTATAAGATTTAAGGAAACTGCTAATATTATATTTATACATACTAAGGTAATAAGTCCACCATAAAATCTGTTTATAATTCTTTCTTGCAATAAATAATTAAGCAAAAAGAAAATTCCTACTATTAGAACTGCGTATATTAAGTAATTCACTATCTTCTTCATGCTGTCACCTACACTTTCTCTCTAGTTATCTTGCCTAAAAGACCTGAAGGCTTAATAAGTAGAACTATAATTAATATTGAAAAAGCTATTGCATCTGAAAGTCTTGTAGATATATATGCCTTAGTTAAAGTCTCTGCTACTCCCATAAACAACCCGCCAATAAGTGCTCCTGGGATAACCCCTATTCCACCAAGTACAGCCGCTACAAAGGCTTTGATTCCAGGCATCATTCCCATATAAGGATCTATTGTAGTCCATGCAAGTGCTACTAGAACACCAGCTGCACCTGCAAGTGCAGATCCTAAAGCAAAAGTAAATGATATGGTATTATTTACGTTTATACCCATTAGGGATGCTGCCTCTATGTCAAAAGAAGCTGCTCTCATAGCCTTACCAACTTTTGTTCTGTATACAATAAACTGGAGTAGTACAACTAGAAGTAATGAGACTCCTAGAGTTATAAGCTGTATGTTGGTTACTTGAAGAGAACCTATATTTATTTTTGCAGACTCGATTAGATTTGGGAAGCTCTTCGGAGAAGGCCCAACTATAAATCTCATTCCATTTTCTAGTAATAACGATACACCTATAGCTGTAATTAGAAGCGTTATTCTAGGTGATTTTCTAAGTGGTTTATATGCTATTTTCTCTATTACAATTCCTAAAACTGCTGATACAACCATAGCTATTATCATAGTTGGTAGGAATGATAAGTTTAGCTTAGTAGCCACAAAGAAACCTGTAAAAGCACCAATCATATATATATCTCCATGTGCAAAGTTTATAAGCTGGATTATACCGTATACCATTGTATATCCTAATGCTAGCAGAGCATATATGCTTCCAAGTGATAGTCCATTAATCAATTGCTGTAGTAACTCCATAGTAGTCCCCCTATATATTCTTAATTATCATTTAATTATTTAGGTTCAACCTTTGTCACAAGCGAATTCTTTTCTCCTTCAACTTTCAATATTACAGCACCTTTTATTGCTGTTCTTTCTGAGTTGAACTTTAATTTTCCTGTAACTCCAGTGTACTCAACCTTAGCTAGAGCATTCTTTACCTTATCTCCATCAACACTCTTTGCATCTTCTATAGCTTTAAATAATACTTTTGCCGAGTCATAACCTAAAGGTGCAAAAGTGTCTGGCTCCTTGTTGTATTCCTTTTTATATGCTGCAACAAAATCTTGAACTTCTTTAGCTGTATCACCTGGGAAGTAGTGGTTTATAAATAAAGCACCTTTAACTGCATCTCCACCTATTTTATATAAGTCTGCTGAATCCCATCCATCTACACCTAGTAATTGAGAAGTTATTCCTACAGCCTTTGCTTGTTTAGCTATAAGACCAACAACATTATAGTAATCAGGTAAAAGTAGTACATCTGGGTTTGTACCCTTTATTTTTGTTAACTGTGCATTAAAATCTTTATCATCATTGTTGTAAGTTGAAAACTCAACAACTTTTCCGCCTTTTGCTTCGAATTCTGCTTTGAATGCTTCTGCTATACCTTTTGAATAGTCAGAGCCAACATTATAAAGAACTGCTGCAGTTTTCTTACCAAGACCTTCAGCTGTATATCTAGCCATAACTTCTCCTTGATATGAATCTACAAAACAACCTCTAAAAACATACTCTCCTCCAACCTTTGTTATAGTAGGCTCTGTTGCAGTTGGTGTTATAAGTGGAATTTTAGATTGTGTTGCATTCGGCGCAACTGCTAGTGTTGCTCCTGAGGTAACTGCCCCGATTATTGCTGAAACTTTTTCATCGTCAACTAATTTATTAAAAGCATTAATAGATGCATTTTGATCAGCTTGGTCATCTTCAAAAATTATTTGAACTTTCTTTCCATTAATACCGCCTTTTTCGTTTATTTCCTTCTCAGCTAATTGAATGCCTTCCTTAACTGATTGTCCATATGTTGCAACTTTTCCTGTAAGCGGTGCAATAGATCCAATCTTTATAACCTCTGAATCTTCTGATTCCTTTTTGCTGCTGCAACCTACAAATAAACTGGCAACCACAGCCACCGCAAGTGTAGCTACAATTATCTTCTTTTTCATAATTAAGCCCCCCCTGATGTTATACAGTCCTTTTTATTTATATTAACAACTAATCAATAAAAAATCAATAATTTTTTTCATCTTTTTTTATTAATTAGCCATAATTTCGCATTTTAAATTAGATAATAATTATATATATTAGCTATTTTTTATTAATTTATCATTTTAGCCTTGCAAGAAAACGTTTTTCTATATATATCAATTTGAAAACACTCAAAATATTAATAATATGTTAATATAGCTATAAAATATTATATTATTTCATTTATTTCGTAATAAATCTGAGTTGAGGTTTTGTTTATGTAAAATCATTGAAGCAACTTTATCCCGTGATTTTTTTGCGCATCTGACTTTCCGAATGACTATGAGGAAACTTGAGGCAAGTAAGTTTCATTTTTACTGTATCGCCATAAAAAGCTTCTGAAAGCATTAAAGTATCTAGGTTTAATCAGCATAAAAATTTTATAATTTCCTTTACAGTTAAAAAGAGTATTTCAAATTAATGAAATACTCTTTCTATAATTACCTTTGTAGTTTTATACTCAAGATAACTTTTTATTACTTAGGATCAACCTTTGTCACAAGTGAATTCTTTTCTCCTTCAACTTTTAGAATTGCAGCACCTTTTACCGCAGTTCTTTCTGAGTTGAACTTTAATTTACCTGTAACTCCAGTATACTCTACCTTGGCTAAAGCATCCTTTATCTTATCTCCATCTGTACTCTTTGCATCTTCTATAGCCTTGAACAATAGTTTTGCTCCATCATAACCTAAAGCAGCAAGTGCATCAGGTTCTTTATTGTAATCTTTCTTATATGCCGCAACAAAATCTTGAACTTCTTTAGCTGAATCACCTGGGAAGTAATGATTTATGAATAAAGCACCCTTAACTGCATCTCCACCTATCTTATATAAGTCTGATGAATCCCATCCGTCTACACCTAGTAATTGAGAAGTTATTCCTACAGCCTTAGCTTGCTTAGCTATAAGACCAACTACGTTATAGTAGTCAGGTAAAAGTAAAACATCTGCATTTGAGCTTTTTATCTTTGTTAACTGTGCGTTAAAATCTTTATCATCATTGTTGTAAGTTGAGAACTCAACAACTTTTCCACCCTTTGCTTCAAATTCTGCTTTGAAAGCTTCTGCTATACCTTTTGAGTAGTCTGACCCAACATTATAAAGAACTGCTGCTGTCTTCTTACTAAGACCTTCAGTTGCATATCTAGCCATAACTTGACCTTGGTATGAATCAACATAACAACTTCTGAAAACATACTCTCCACCAACTTTTGTTATAGTAGGTTCTGTTGCAGTTGGTGTTATAAGTGGGATTTTAGATTGTGTTGCATTTGGTGCAACTGCTAACGTAGCACCTGATGTAACAGCTCCTATTATTGCTGAAACTTTTTCATCATCAACTAGTTTATTGAAAGCATTAATCGCTGCATTTTGGTCAGCTTGGTCATCCTCAAAAACGACTTGGACTTTCTTACCGTTGATACCACCTTTATCATTAACTTCTTTCTCAGCTAATTGAACCCCTTCCTTAACTGATTGTCCATATGTTGCAACCTTACCTGTAAGTGGTGCTATAGAACCAATCTTTATTACATCTCCGCTCGCTCCGTCTGCCCCATCCTTTTTGCTGCTACAACCTACAAACAAGCTAGCAACCATAGCTACCGCTAGTGTAGCTACAAGTATCTTCTTTTTCATAATTGAGTCCCCCTTTTTATACATTGCTTTTTTATACGTGTCTTTTTATTTATATTAACAATTAATTAATGAAAAATCAATAACATTTTTCATATTTTTTTAATAAATATTTATAATTAACGTTTATAAATTAGATAATGCACACATTATTAGCCATCTTATTGATAATTTAATAAATAACCCTTTCTAGTAAACGTTTTTTTATATACTTCAATTTTAAAATGATAAAAATATTAATAATATGTTAATAAATAAAAAAACAATTCAATCACACACTCAATATATGATCAAATTGTTAAAAATTTAGCTATATATCTGAAAATTCGATTTTTATTTTTTGAATTAATTCTTCTTCTAAAATATCGTATTGTGTCTTTCTAGCTAACTCATCCGCTTTCATATGTTTATTGTATGGTATTTTTAGTACAAATTTACTGCCAGACATATCTACACAATTATGAGCCTCAATACTCCATCCATGTAGCTCTACTATATTTCTTACGATGAACAATCCAAGTCCAACACCTTCATGACTCTTTGCCAACTTATTTTTATTAAAGGAAAACTTATCAAATATGTGTTGAATATCCTCACCATCCAATGTTGCTCCCATGTTATAAATCACAATTTCTAAGTTTTCAGACATATCTTCACCAATAGAAATATATATTTTATTTTTATCTTCTGAAAACTTAACTGAATTCGATAATATTTTTAATAGTATATTTTGAAGCCTTTCTAAATCTAAATATATAAATTTAGAACTTAAACTAGTAAAAAAATTAATTTCAATATTCTTGTTCTTAACATTTTCATTTACATAATTACTTACAATAAAAACTGTATCCTCGATAATCTCCACAATATCATATAACCTATAACTTAGTCTAAACCCATTTGAATCTATTATGGTTGAATCGATTATATTATTAATCAGTTTTAATAATCTATAACTACTCTGCTGCATTACAGAGGAATTATAATTTATTTTTGACAAATTATTTTCTATGGTATTTGAATCCTTCATATAAAGGTTTAACACTTGCAAAGAACACATCAATATATTAAGTGGAGTTCTTAGTTCATGTGCTAGAATTGGCATAAGCTTTGATATATAATCTTCATATCTATTTTGATTTATTTCATTTTGTCTTATCACATCCATATCTATATAGGATGTATTTCTACTAGAAATATTTCTAATAATACTACAAACTACTTTCTTATCATTAATTATAATTCCCACTGAACTTACTTCAACAATAAATTCTCTACCATCCTTATCCTTATGAACTGTATTATATAAAATACCACCTCTAGCAGCTAACTGTATATGTTTATTTATTATTCCCTTTGCTTTTGAGGCTGATAGATCAAAAATTGTTTTATTTACAATCTCTCTTTTCGTATATCCATAAAGTTTTAATGCCGCTTTATTTGCATCCAAAACTTCTCCATCATTACCTATAAAGAGTATCATATCTTTCGATTTATCAAACAACATAGAAAGCATTCTATATTTTGAATCATAAAATATTTCTTCCTGTATGTTTTCAAATACAGAAACAACATCTCCATTTTTCAGCTTAAAGAAATAGTTACCATTAAAAAGTTTATATTTATTGTCTTTATATAGTTTAAATGATGCGTTCTCATTATTTCCAGTAGTATATACTCTCTTAATTACTCTTAAGAACCTACTATTAACTAAGTTTGGAAAAACTTCAGTTATATTTTTATTAAGGTAGTCAGAATATTTAATATCTATCAATTCCTCAGCTACTTCATTCATAAACACTATTGAGAAATCTTTGCCTTCATTATAGCTTCTATATACAGCAATCCCCTTTTTTAACTTATTAATTATCTCCCACTTACTTGCTTCATCATCAATTGATTTCATTATATTATTATCAACATAATTGCTCTTTTCAATTATCTCTTTATGAAGTATCTCTTTATTAGCATCATTGTTTGGCACATTAAAGCTAGGTTGAATATATGTAATATTATATTCCTCATAATCAAATGTAATATTAGAATTTTTTATCTTTACATTATGTTCGCAATCACCATCAATTAATTTAGCGTTATAATTATTACTCTCTTGGTTTTCCTCATTTGAATTACTATATGAAACAAAGTAATTGTCTACGAATTCTGTAAAGTTTCTATCTATAATTTTATCGAAAGAGCTTATAGAAAACATCTTTAATGCAAATCTGTTGGCAAAGACGATCTTATTATTTCTGTGGATAATAACCGCTTCTAATAACCCATCTAGTAAATCAACATAGAATTTATTATTTCTCATAAAATAGCTTAACGAATCGTGGAGCATTTCTAAATTATTCTTACTATCACAGTTGCTTAACAACTGCTGGTTGTTCCTTACCATATCTTAATCATCTCCTCTATAAGCAACTAAATTATTAATTATATTATTCTATAATCAGTATTATTTCCCTTCATTTTACCTACCAATTTATTACATCTTTTTACGACATCTTTCGTCATATAACCCTATTTCAGATTATTTTTTCACTGTTTGAAAGCAAATGAATTTAGTGTAAAAACTTGGACGGAGCTTTAACAACACCTAAAATAAATATTTATTTAAAAAATAATATTAGATAGATTAATTAGCTATAGAGTGACAATACTACTAGTAAGCACTTCCAATTCACACTTTTTATTTTCGCAACCCTTATAAAAATGTTATCTTTGTTCAGACTGTTTATTTTGGAAGTGATAATTAAATTGAAGAGGTGAACTATATGAAGATAAAAAGCTTTATACCACCAGAAGTAACAATAACAGTTATTATAGGTCTTATCGTTTTATTAATTAGTGACTTTCTCTTGAAATTATATTTTAGTTAATAATAATTTCAATTTAATCATTCTAAATCTTACGGAGATGTATAGCCTCATTTTAAAATTACTATTTTCAAATTCTCCTCTAAAAATCTATATCAATTTTATAAATAACTTTTATAATAAAGCGGTACATCTTTATTACTTTTATCAAAACACTATATAACTTAGATATATTTATGGCAATTTTTGTTATTAATAAGAACAAATTGGATTGTATTTCATATAACATTAAGTGTAAGATATATTCTTTTGGAGGAAACAATGTACACCGAGCAATATGAAATAAATGAAGAGTTAAGAAATGATGAATCTCAAATGAATTCTAATGTTCAAGGAACTACACCAAATTATACCTATCAAGGTACAATGCAAGGTACCTCACCAAATAATTATACCTATCAAGGTTCAATGCAAGGTACAGTACCAGGAACTGATTATACTAATTGGAGTAACAACTTATGCAACTTACCTTTTTTACCTAATCCATACTATCAAGGAAGTGTTCAACTAACTGGAATGATTGGTCAGGCTCAGCCTAACACTATGTCTCCTATGACTTCCATGGGACAGATGATGCCTGGTTCTATGTCTCCTATGACTCCTATGGGCCAAATGGCTCCTGGTTCTATGTATCCTATGACTCCTATGGGACAAATGACTCCTGGTTCTATGTCTCCTATGACTTCTATGGGACAAATGGCTCCTGGTTCTATGTCTCCTATGACTCCTATGGGACAGATGCCTCCTGGTTCTATGTCTCCTATGACTCCTATGGGACAAATGACTCCTGGTTCTATGTCTCCTATGCCTTCTATGGGCCAAACTAATATAGGAGCTCAAACTAATCAAAGCACTTCCCAAGATGAAATGACTGATACATCAGGTGCTTCACAACAAGTAATTGCTAGACCATATAATATGTACGGATACGGTCATGGTTACCATCATCCAAATTACGGATACAATTATGGATACAAATACCCATACTATAATCCATATTACTATAATCCTGGTTTTAATCCATTACCTTGGTTTTTATTAGGCTCAATACTTTAAAAGAATATAAAAAAATCGCTGAAGCCACCTGCTTCAGTGATTTTTTTCGCATCGGTACCACTCAATTTACCTAATTACTTACGTATATAAGAATGTGCAACCTTATTATGAAATCTATTAAAATTCCATTTAATAAAAAAAGTCGCTGAAGCGGTCTTCTTCAGCTAGCTTTTTTCACTCTTCTGCCTTTCCGAATATATGAGGAAAACTTGGCAGACTAATAAGTTTTATTTTTTACTGTATAGATATAAAAAACTTCTAAAGTCATTGAAACATCTAGGTTTAGTTAACTTAAAAATTTTATAATTTCCTTTACAGTAAAAACTTTATAAATAAACTTGAATGTTTTTGTATATTGAATGCATAAACTTATAAATGTAGTTTATATTATTATATCCAAAGTTTGTATTAGACAAATTTGGAATATTCAAAAATTATGTTATAATATCAATAAGCCACTGTAAGTATAAAAGGAGAATTTTGCTATGTGTAAAAAGATTTTTTATATGGTTTTAGCATTTGTTATTACATTAAGCTCAGGTATTAACGTACTAGCTTCAGATAATACAGAGCAAACCATAGCAGAGAGCAAAAAAAGTTTTCAGCAATTAGATGATAAGATTAAAGAACTCAATGCTGAAATGGCAAATGTTAACTCAGAAATGGACAAGCTTAATAAAAAACTTAATGACGATAACCAAAATATAGCCAAAACAGAAAAAGAAATAAAATTAACTGAAAATAAATTGGAGCAGTATAAGAAAGAAATAGAGGAGAATAAAAGCACTTTAGGGAATAGACTGAGAGGTATGTATAAAAGTGGCTTGGACAACAACTATCTTTCAATTCTTTTAAGTTCTACCGACTTAGGTGATTTCTTTTCAAAATTATCTGCTGTAGAAAAGATCATCTCATTAGATAAGCAATTAATAAATCAGCTTAACTTGGAGAAAGAAACCGTAAATCAATCAATCGAAGATTTAAATAAGAAAAATGATCAGCTTAAGGAATTAAAAAAAGAAACTGAAACAAGTTTAAAAACATTAAATGAAAAAAAACAGCAACAACAACAACTGGCAAAACAATTTTCATTGCAAAAAGAGGCTTTGGCTGCAGTAATTGAAGCCAATGAGACAAAATTAATATCCCACTCTATGACTACAATAGATTCTGACAGTTCATCTGAAACAGATGTAAGAAATGCTATCAGTACATTAAGCGGCTTGATACCTCAAATAAGTACTTCTTCTGTTAAGTCTAAAGCGCAAAAATATTTAGGTATTGCTAAGGATAAGTTGTCAGCGATTATAGCAAGCAAGTCTACTTCTGACACAGTTATATCAAGAGGCTCAAATGATCAATATAAAGCTACATTTAGTATGAGTTCCACTGCATATACTGGAGGTTATGTTACTGCAATAGGATTAAAGCCACTTCGTTCACCTTCAGGCATAAGCACAGTAGCTGTTGATCCTTCAGTAATACCACTTGGTTCAAAATTATTTATTCCAGGATACGGTACTGCTATTGCTGCTGATACTGGTGGGGCAATTCGAGGAAATATAGTAGATTTATATTTTAATTCTGAGGCTGAATGCAATTCTTGGGGAAGAAGAAGTATCACTGTTAATATAGTAGCTTATCCTAATGAGTGGTAAGATATCTGCTAAAGATGAACCAATTCAATCCTTAAACTAAAATAAAGATTTCGATGGTTCTACGAATTTTTATTTTGATAAGTTTCAATGTAAAGTAGTTTTGTATAGAAATTAGTAACTTAATAAATAAAATCTTTAAAATCAAAGTAGGAGTGATAATTCAAAATGTAATTATCACTCCTATTTTCATTTTTTATGATCTTTTTCTGACTTTATTTAAATAAGTCTTCTGGATTTGTATATGGAAGCTTTAAACTTTCTGCAACTGCTTCACAAGTTATTGAGCCAAGATACGTATTAAGACCAAACAAAAGTGCTTCATCCTTTATCATAGCCTCTCTTACACCATTATCCGCTAACTCTATTAAATAAGGTAGCGTTGCTGATTCTAATGCCAAGGTCGAAGTTCTTGGCACTGCACCTGGCATATTTGCCACAGAATAATGAACGATTCCATATTTCTCATAGCATGGATTATCATGTGTAGTGACTCTATCAATAGTTTCTATAGAGCCACCTTGATCAATGGCTACATCTACAATAACTGACCCTTTTTTCATTGATTTAACCATTTCTTTCGTTACAATTTTAGGCGCACTTGCTCCAGCAACTAAAACAGCTCCTATTAATAAATCTGCTTTCTCAACAGCTTTAGCCACATTATATTCATTACAGGTTAAAGTGGTAACTCGTCCAAAAAATATATCATCGAGATAAGCTAATCTTTCATTATTGATATCAAGTATCGTTACCAATGCACCTAATCCACAAGCTATCTTAGCAGCATTGGTTCCAACTATACCTCCTCCAATTATAACTACCTCACCTGGCATTACTCCAGGAACCCCTCCTAGTAATATACCTGATCCTCCGTTATACTTTTGAAGTAAGTTGGCTCCAATTTGTACTGACATTCTTCCTGCTATTTCACTCATTGGTACCAGTAGTGGGAGTTTTCCGTTCTTCAATTGTACAGTTTCATAGGCAATTCCTATCACTTTTTTCTTTAACAAGGCTTTAGTAAGCTTTAGATTTGCTGCAAGATGTAAGTAGGTATATAACGTTTGTCCTTCTTTGAATAAATCATATTCCTCTTCTAGCGGCTCCTTAACTTTTACAATTACATCAGAATTATTAAATATAGAGGCCTTTTCATGAATTAAATCCGCACCAGCCTTTGCATACTGATCATCTTCAAAACCACTGCCTATTCCTGCTGATTTTTCTACTAAAACCTTATGCCCTCGTTTTACCAGTGCAGAAACTCCACTAGGTGTAAGGCCTACTCTATTCTCATTATTTTTTATCTCCTTAACAAGCCCGATAATCATTATACCCCTCCTTTATATTCAAAAAAAAGGTGCACAGAAGTTCAAATTATCTGCAACACCATTGTATCTTATGCCATTAATTTATATTAGTATCTAAGTTTTTTGTATACTATATTATATTTTATCCATTTATGTTTGATACTATTATTCACCAATCTTTTCTTTTAAAAACATATTATACTGATTTAAAGCAAAATTCAGAGCTTTACTTGCTGCTACAACTTCAGCATCAACTAAATTCCATTGCTTTTTTTCAATTAGAAGCTGTAGCCTTTCTCTTAATTTATCAATATCCTTCAATAAATCTTCTAATTCTGCCATCATTGTACCTCCGTAATACTCTAACCTGACTATATCATTATACTAATTTCAGACTACTTACCCTTAGGTTTTATTAATAGAATATGTATCTTTAGTCACTCTACTGTTAAGTCAGCATACCTAAAAAATAGTTTTAGGTCTTTCTCTTTATATAATTATACAAATCGTCACTTTATTACAGATATCCCAGTTATATTTACAAAACTTAGTTGCTTATTCTATTAGCTCTTAATATAAACTAAATTACTTAGTTAGCTCTTAACTGGAGCTGTTCTATATATAGTATTGATGATTATTGCACCAATAATCCTTTCCAATTTCCAGACTACTATAAAATTTAATTAATTTAAATGAACACTTTAATATCTATTGCATATATTATATTGATACTAAAGATAAAGGAGAGATTCATATGGCATATGAACACTCAAAAGGACCTTATGATGACTATAATGACTTTGATGATTTTAACGATAGATATGCTGATCAATCTAGCCAACAAAGACATGATCACGAATTCTTAGGAAGCACACAACTTGCTGAAGAAAATGATGAAAGACACAATCACCGTTTCGCAGGAGTTACAGGACAAGCTATACCATGTGGAAGATCACATGTTCATAGATTGCATGTAAACACTGACTTTTTCGATCATTTCCATATGATAAGCATGACTACTGGACCAGCAATTGACGTTGGAAATGGTAAGCACATTCATTTAGTTACTGGATTCACAACAACTAATGATGGTCATCGTCACAGATTTATATTTACAACATTAATTGAAAGTCCATTGACTTAGAATTTTGCGGAGAGGGAAACCTCTCCTTTTTATCATAAATAAGATAATATATAAGCCCTAAAAGCTTTATTTTCAGAAAGTATATTCCTTCGACTTATCTTAATGATTCTCCACAAATATTAAAGTAATGAATAATATCTTTTTTTGTAGATAAACTAGTAACATGAGATTTTTTATACTTGTATATAACTACCATCCCAACCTATCTTTTCACTTTATTTATTTTTACTGAATGAACCTAAAAATATGCATTACAATTTAATCAATTTGCTTAACAGTTTCTGATTTCCTAAATTAAATATGCAATAGAACTATACATCAGTTAAAATACATCGATTAATAATAAACATCAACTTATTCAAAATTAATTCGAGAGGTGATTTTTATTTTAATAAATATTTTTTTAGGGCTTATCCTGCCATGGATAGTAACATTGATTATTGTTAAGGATAGAAAAATTATTTATATTACGGCTCCTTTCGCTAGTATGCTAGCTTTTCTTATTAACGATTTTGGTTTTTATTTATTTTGGAATCTTTCCCCCTTTGAATTGTCAGACCTTGCTGACACGCCATTTAATATAGGCTTATTATGTACATTTCCTTGTACTTGTATCTACATATGTAAAAAGCATAATTTTAATCCTTATTTAACTATGCTAGTAGGTGCATTATTACTAACTGCAGCTGAAGGTTGCGGTGTACTAATGGGGAGAGTTATTTTCTTTAATAATTGGAACTTATTTTTTTCATTCCTATCATATTATTTACCGCTTTTACTTTGTTATAAATACTACGCATTAGTAACAAAAAAATACTAATTTGACTAATACTCACTTTACTTAGCCATAATGTTTTTCTGTACATAGAATGCTAATCATTCATTATCAACAAATTAAATATATAGCTGAATATAATTATTTAATATTAGCTTATTTATAAGATCTAATATAAGAAAACTTACTAAGTGCAAGCTACTATTTTATTTACACATTTATAGTTTTTAACGAACTTTAGAATCTTGCTTTTTGCCATAATTAATATTTATAACTAACCTTCAATACTAGAAAAAATATAAACTCAATTATTATCTTTACATAAAATGTTGTAAACGTATATAAAAAGAGTTATAATATATACACAATTGCACACGTGTGCAAATTAACTTAATGAGGTGTTATTTATGGAAAAAGAGACTTGTTTTTATTGTGAAAAAGATGAAAGATTAGATAATTTGATGTTAAAGGTAACAAAACTTGATGTTTCAACTCTATATCTATTCAAAGAACAAACATATAAAGGCAGATGTGTTGTTGCTTATGATAATCATGTAAATGAATTATTTGAAATAAGCGAAAGTGAACTTGCCTTATTTATGAAAGATGTAGCTACAGCTGCCAAAGCAATAAAGACCGCATTTGGGGCTGATAAGATGAATCTTGGCGCTTATTCAGACAAGCTTCCTCATCTTCACTTCCACGTTGTACCAAAGTATAAAGACGGCTATAGCTGGGGTGGAACTTTCGAAATGAATCCTGCAAACAATCTTAAGCTAAGCGATGAAGAATACTCAGATATAATTGATACAATAAAGGCAAATCTGTAAGACTTCTCAGCTTACATAAAACGCACAATTGCAAATCAAATGAATATTTATAGATTTTTATAAATAACAGCCGTGCATATAAGGAATTTTCTTTTATCCTTTATGCACGGCTTTTGTTTTTCTAAATGTCATTATGCATTTTGCAACAGCCTCTTTAGAAAATAAATTTATATACTTATTACTAAATCTCTATCATTAAAATATATATTAATTACTTATCCCTTTGGCTTGTTTTTCTTTTCTTGTCTTTCACTACTTTCAGTTCTTTTAGTTCCAGTATTAGTATTTTGTTTGTTTTGTTCTTTAAAATTGCCTTTAGACTTAACCATCAATATTCACTCCTTTCAAAAAATAGCTTTTCCTTTTGAAAAGGTAATATTCATTTTTAAAAAATATAGTTAGCAGACTAATTCATATATTTATCAACATTAGCTTTATCTACTTTTTCAAATGGTATCCATATATATTTACCGTCACTAGTTAAATTTTCTATTCCTGTTAAATCATTTCCTGTTCCTAGTTTAACTGCAGCTTCCACCGCACTAATGCTTTGTCCTTTAGCAGACTGGTATACTGAAAGTTGAATACTTCCATCTTTTATAGCTTTACATGCTTCAATCGTAGCATCAACACCTAAAATAGGAACAGTTGAAGGATCAATATTACTCTCTCTTAAAGCATCCATAGCTCCAAGTGCCATATTATCATTATTTGCAATTATGCAATCAAACTTCTTTCCTGTAGTTAAAAATATTTTAATCATTTCTTTAGCTTTTTCTCTGCTCCAATCTGCATTGTCTTCAAATACATACTCAGCATTTATACCTTTATCAGCGAAAGTTTGCTTAACTGCATCTGTACGCCCTTTTGTAGCTCTATGTCCTTTTTCTCCCTTCAATAAGACAACTTTAAGATCACTCTTATTGTTAAAATAATTTAGGATATATTCAGCTTGATACTGACCAGCAACTTCTTCATTTGAAGATACATAAATATATTTATTCTTTTCTAACAACTTTTCATCTGGTTCACTATTCATAAAAACTATAGGTACTCCTCTTGCAATTCTTTCAAGCTCTAGCGCTGTAGTTGGATCTACTGGAGCACATATAATTACATTATAGCCACTTGAAACAGCTTCTTTTACTTGAGACACTTGAGTTTCTATCACTCCAGCTGCATCCTTGACATCTATTTCAATCCCTTTACTTTCCGCATAACTCTTAGCACCTTCTGCAAGTAGCTTACGATATGCATCTGAAGCATTGGAAACAGTGAATAAAATCTTAACTTTCTTATTCGAAACTGTATTGTTCCTTAAGCTACAACCTGAAAGTATAGCTAAACTAATTATTATCATTAACATTAAAGATATCTTTTTCCTCATACGTTTCCCCCCTGATTGTATTATGCAGTTTTTTAACCAATTCTTGCCTCTTACAACTTAAATATCTTAACTTGCTTACCAAGCTCATCAGCTGTAGCTGCTAACGTTTCAGCATCAAGTGCTACCTTTTCACTATTTTGAGTGGTACTATTTGCCTGAGTAACCATTACTTCAGAAGTAGCCAAAATTTCTTCTGAACTTGCTGCTTGTTCTTCAGCTATAGCTGCTACTGATGCAGCAACTTCATCTAAATTGCCTATTTTATCAATCATACCTTGTATTAGCTTGTTTGTTTCATTAATCATATCGAAAATGCTATCAAAGGTATCTGCAGAACCACTTATTAAGTAACTGCTCTCAGCTATATGCCCTGCACTTTCACGAGCTTGACTTACAGTATCTGAAACAAGTCCATTTATTCCACTTACAAGCTCTGAGATATCTTTAACTGAATCTGAGCTTGTTTTTGCTAACTTTCCAATTTCCATAGCAACAACTGCAAAACCTTTTCCTGCTTCCCCTGCTCTTGCAGCCTCTATGGATGCATTTAATGATAGTAGATTTGTCTGTTCTGCAATGCTTCCGATGACATTAACAATATTAGTTATTTCAGTTGAAGATTTTCCTACATTCCCTATAGCATCTTCAAGAGACCTTATTGAATCCCTTATGTTTGCCATAGCTATATTTACCTTCTCCATATCTTGTCGCCCTTTTTCCGAAATACTAATTGTTTCTTTCATCTTTTCATTTACATTAATACTGTCTTCTCTTGTTGTAGAAACCACATTTGCTAATGTAGTTGTATTTTGTGCTACCTCACTCACTGAACTTGCTAACTGCTCTACGGTAAGGTTTAGACTCTCCATCGATTGCGATTGAATCTTTGATGAGTCGTATAACTCTTTAGAAATTGCATTACTTCCCTCAGCTTGTACATTTAAATTAGCTGACATAATACTAATATTATTTATCATACTTCTCATGACAGTTATGAATTCTTTTACACTTTCTAACATAACTGAAATTTCATCATTTCCCTTTAACTCTACATCAACAGTAAAATCACCATGAGTCATTGCAACAATAGTGTTTGTAAGCTTCTTAATTGGTTTTATTACGATCTGTACTACTCTTTCTACTAGAGCTGCCAAGATTAAAATAGATATTATTGCGATTATAATCATAAAAGTACGAAGTTTTAATAGTTCTGCTAAGATAGATTTTGTTGGAACATAGGATACAAGTATCCAGTTAGTTCCTTCCACTTGCTTAAACGCAACCATATTATTATCTAATTCTACTGAATTGTACTCTCTCTTATCTAACTTTTCTGCAACTCCCTTTAAAAACTTGTTATCATTATTTGAATCAAGCCTGGTTGAGATAAGTGCACTATCACCATACGCCAATATTGTTTTATCGTTTTTATCTACTAGCAATGATTCTGAATTCTTCATATCTGTCAATGAGTTTACTATTATTGATATCTTATCCAAAGAAAGGTCAACTGAAAGCACCTTTATTTTACCTGATTTATCATTCAATATACCTGATGCGCTAATAATATTTTTACCTTCTGTATTCTTATAAGGTGTACCAAATGCCATGTTAATTCGTGTAATTCCCTGTTTGTACCAAGTTGAATCTAAAACATCCTTATTAGATTTGTTAGACTTTTCTGCCTTTAATAACCTTCCATTTTCATCAGCAATGTAAAATCCTTCTGGATAATTGCTGTTATACCCATAAGAATTATTTAATAAACTTTGCAATTGGCTGTCATTTAGTTGTGTGTTCTCAATTGAAGCTTTAACGGAACTAAATGATGCTAAATTTTCATTTAGCCAAGACTCAATTTGATTAACTTGCTTCTTACTAGATGTCTCTAAAAGATCATTTGCTGAATTTGTAATAATGTTTTTTGATTTAGTATAGGATATTACAATAAGCGATGAAACAGCCATAGCCATAAGCGGAATAATAATTGCAAGTAGTTTTATCTTGATAGAACTCTTACTTTTCTTTTGTGTTGTATTCATAAAAATCTCCCTTCAATAATAAAATCGTTTATTCATCCTTTTCCCCAATATAATTATCGTAATATCCACGAATAATCTTAGAGGCATTTGCACATTTTTTGATATTTTTCGACATTTTTATTCTTTTTTTATATATACCCTTCGATATTTTTTTATTTTTTATTATTTTTTTAATATACAAACAATAAATTTGCCATTTTATAGCATATAATACATTTGTTTAATTATGCCATATGCAAAGAACAGTACTTTGTACATTAACAAGTCATTTCAGTATAAGCTTTCATCTGTAAAGATATAGAAATATAATCTTCTATCTACTTTGAATAATAATTTTATGCACCAATATATGCACACTATAGATAAACCAGTTCCAAATAAAGATTTCGATGGTTCTGCGAATCTTTATTTGGATAAATTCTAATATGAAGTAGTTTATCTATATAAAGATGAACCACTTCGATCCGAAATCTATTTTTAAAACTCTCACGGGTTCTGGTGAGAAAATTTAAAAATATAAATTATATTACGAAGTGGTTAATCTATATGTATTAATAGATTCTTAAAAGTGCATTAAAGTACTATAAAGTTAAAGACCATACATATAACAGAAAACTTCCGTTATACGCACGGTCTTAACTATATATTTTAAATAGTGGAACTAGGCTATCTATTACACAAATCAGAAAAAACTCAATTTTGAATCATTTTCTCTTACTAAAACTCCATCTTCAGAAATATTTAAGGCTAAAGGTTTAATGCTAGCTTTCTCCCATTCATCATATAAATTTTTTTTATAAATATCATCCCTTAGAAAAGCAATTCCACAGTCTCCTCCTCCTGCACCTGATGATTTACCACCTCCAAACTTTTCTGCGATTGTACACAAGATTTTCAGCTTTTCTGTTTCAATATCAGTTCTAGCATTTTCACCTAACTTCTGAAGCACCTTACGATTCTGCTTAAGAGCATTAATTACTTCTATGCAATCATTCACCTCAAAGCCATTTATTAGTCTTTCTACTGCAATAGAGCTTTCTCTTAGAAACTGGTTATAAGCTTCTAAATTATGCTCCCGAAAATTTTGTATATTCCTAATCATAGGAGCTGTCGCCACTGCTGATTTTGTCCACCCAACAGCTAACTTAAGTGAAGTTGGAGGAGTTAATTTTCTAATAGATAAATTTGCCCAATCCCTTTCTACTATTTCTACTAGCTTTATCCCTTGCTCTAATTGACTTAATACCCGTTTCCCCATAAATGCTGAATATTCAAGCCAACCTCCATAAACAGCAGCAGCAATATCAGCTCCTGAACCACTCTTTTGGGATTTTAGATGAGCTATTGCTGAAAGTTTAAAAATTTTATCAAGTGAAGGCTGCTTTTTCCCATCACTATGTATCGCTAACATTGCTGAAATTGCAGCGACTACAACTGCTGCACTTGAACCTAATCCATACTTTTCCCCTGTTGAAGGATCATCAAGTTCACTTTTAATCTGCAACTCAAATGGGATAATTTTAATTGATTTTTCCTCTAAAAATTGATTCACTACAAAAATTGAGTTTTCTATAAAGTCTAGTCGTGGATCCTCAATACTAAATCGAACTTTCCCCTCATTTATTTCCCAGGCAATATCTTCTAATCCTAGTTTTGGAAGGGAGATTTTATTTTGCTTAGATGGTTCAATACAAGCTGTTACATACCTATCAACTGCAATTACCACAGACTTCTGATTTGGTTCAAGTATAGCATATTCACCTGCAATCATAAGCTTACCTGGTACTCTTACTTTATAACTTAGATAAGACATTTTTAACTCCTCTCTTAAAATATAGGTAAACACTCTTATATTCTGTATCTTTAAATCCTCTGCTTAAAATCTATCAGGATTTTGAACATGGTTTTAGCTTAAAGTTATACATCTTTAATATATTCTTGCTAAATACCTGTTAATTTTGTTATGATCCATGGAGCTGAATATAGTATCATAAATTGAACCCCATAATTCACTCCTAATCTATATAGAATTCCTCCTACTATCCCTATTAATAGAACTCCCGCAATATTTACAAATCCAGCATCAATATAAGCCAGCAATAATACCAGACTAAAGAACAGACCTAGCATTGCCTCATGTGGTATTTTGGTAAATACAAATCTGCAAATCTGCTCCGAATATTTTACAGTAATATAATATGTGATTACTAATGCCACTATAGCGCCAATAAGAGTCGCCCATACATAATCTGAATTAGACAATAAGTGGTGCATATTATTCTTTAATGTGTATACTGGCGGAGCATTAAAAAGTGGATTTGCTGGTCCAAGTGACATTGGCGATAGAGGTATCCCCAGCGCAATAAGCGGAATCAATGTTCCAGAAATATATGTTGCATGTGCTAAAGCCTCCATGCAAGAAATGGCAAGAGAAGCCTTTTCAACTGGATCCTTCGTTCGACTAGAAAATAGTTCTCCTAAAAAAGTTGTTAGTCCAACAGGACTCAATATAAAGGTCAATGAACCAATTAAAGAGGTTATAGCGCTATAAGCAGTCTCTTTTCTTGTTAGAATCTTAAATGGGTTAGGAACTGTTTTAATCTTTTCAGCCTTCTTGAAATAAATTTCCTTCTTCTCAAACCTTTTAAGGCTATCTCTTTTTCCTTTATTTAAAAGTTCAAATAGAGTTAAAATTACAGGTCCTATTGTTATTCCCAAGAAGAAAGAAATAGATACATTAGTCCCTTTAGGAACTACACCCATCCCCCAATAAAGATATCGAAGTCCTTGGATTAGAAGAGCAAATGGTACTATGGCAACAAGTGCTCCCCATTTATTTTTACTCATCAATGCTAAAAATATTGCTCCAACGAAGAATACTGGATCCCCATATTGCCTTATTACAGTCGCAAATGGAATCAATGCATGTGCAAGTAATAAGCTAACCGGAACTGAAACAATTGTACCAATGATAGAGCCTGAAGCCATCTTTCTAATGCTTGTATCTGTTAGCCCAAACTTCTTGAGCACCATAGCATGTTCTATCATTGGCGTAGACATAACTCCAGCTGGGATTCCAGCTATGGAAACTGGTATGGCATCAGTTAATTTACTTGCTACAATTGCCGATATAAAGAAAGATAATATTACTACAGGCTGTAGCCCTGACAAAACCAATACCAGTGTTACTGGCGCAATGGTTGCAGTTTCATCTGTGCCTGGGGCTGCACCAATAACAGTATATATAATTGCTGCGATAACAGCTGCTAAAATCATTTGCAGAATTAAAATAATAGTCATACTAATCCTCCTGAGTTGCTTCAATAAATGTTCTTTTCGGTTTTATTATAATGCTACAAATCACAAATCCAATTATTGCTCCCAGTAAGCCTAAAAAAAGTTGTTTAGGACGTTCTTTAGGCGCAAAAAAATATCCCCCAAATGCAGAAACACTGCAAATTACGAGAGATAGGATAAGCTCTTTTATAGAAACAAGATCCTCCCACACTTCAATATTAGTTTTTGAATCGTCATTGTTAGATGATTTTTTTATCTTATTATTAAAATTATCCATTTTACTCAACTCCTATATTAAATATTATATAATTAAGCCAAACCACATGATTTATATATAGTCCCTAGCCATCTTTTACCTCAAAATCAGTAAACAAGTGAAAATTTACTTTATTCAAAATACTTAATCCCCGAACCAGGGTGACATATAATAACATCTTGAACATCTTTCAAGCTTAACAGTGATTCGTACACTATCTTTTCATCTTCAGGTAAACATAGAACCTTAACATTTGGTCCAGCATCAATTGTAAAGTAAACATAAATCCCTGCTGACCTTAGCTTGTGGATATGTTGAATAACATCAATAGTCCCCCTTTGCCAATATAAAATTGGTGGCTTTGCCCCAAGCATAGTTGCATGCATCTTCATTGTGTTAGCTTCAACTATAATTCCTAATTTTTCAAAATCTCTAGAATTTATTGCTTCTTTTGCTTCCTCAAGATCTTTTTCAACTGTATTGAGCCATCCAGTATAAAAAGGCGAAGTTTCAACAGTTCTTTTCATCCCTTCAGTACTAGACACCTTTTTTTGCTCTGCAGCTAATAATACTGAAAGAACACTAATATCCCAAGCTTTTTCATTTAAAATCTGTTTTGCAAAAGAATCCTTTCCATCTGTTCTTATACCTTTTTGCCATTCAACAAATCCTCCATAAATTGATCTGCAAGCAGAACCTGATCCCTGACGAGCAATCATCGATAACTCCTTTTCACTTAATTGTAAGCCAAGAGCTCTTGTTGCTGCTGCAGCTAATGCTGCGAAGCCTGATGCCGAGGAAGCAAAACCCGCTGCTGTTGGAACCCTATTTTCAGAAGAAATCCTAGCATGTAAGTTAGTCCCCGCAAACTCCCTTACTTTATTAAGGAAGTTAAAAGCTTTATTTGATTCTTTATCGGTTGCCTGAAGCTCATTAAGAAAGAATATATCCTTGTAAAAACTCTTGC
Organism: Clostridium fungisolvens; assembly: GCF_014193895.1. NCBI lineage: Bacteria > Bacillati > Bacillota > Clostridia > Eubacteriales > Clostridiaceae > Clostridium > Clostridium fungisolvens. The sequence goes on from NZ_BLZR01000001.1 coordinate 3,373,522, forward strand.
TAAATTCAACAGTTGTTACCGTAAAGAAACTATCTAAGGTTATAGATAAACTGCTGTTCATAGGTAAAAAAAGTGTTTCATCTCGTTTTCCCCAATATTTAATTAGTGCAATATTTGTATTTGCTATAGCCGTAGCCTTCATTAAAGTCACCCCTTTTACTACTTTAGACTATACAAGATATTTTCTTCAGTTGAAAAGTACCACACATTAGAAACTCCTGAATCCATCAATTGTGTTGCTATCACCTCTGCATGCTCTAAACTTTCCCCAAGAGCTAATATGCATCCGCCTAGACCTCCTCCTGTTAGCTTTGCCCCCAAAGCACCTGCATTTCGAGCTATCTCAACTAAATTATTTAATTCACCATCACTGACCCCAAGAATTTTAAGTTCTTCATGATTGCGATAAAGCAAGTTTCCAAGTAAATATACATCCCCTTTAAGGAGTGCTTCCCTTGCTAATTCTCCAATTGTTCCTATTTCATCTAATGAATTTTGAACTTTCTCAGTTTCAGATACATACATTTTCCTAACATTATCAACAGCAGTATGTGTATCACCATTTCTACCAGTATCAGCAACAACTATATATAAAGGAATTCCTATAACCAAAGGAACTATCTCTTTTCCCTTCTGAAACCATATTGGGTACTCACTTATTTCTGCAGCTGTATCAATGCCACTTGGTTTACCATGTGCATAGGTTTCAGCAATCTGAACAAGAGAAAATAAATGCTCTTCTGAAAGCCCTTGTTGAAATAAAGAGAATATGCTCCTTACTATAGCAATTGCAATTGCTGCACTAGACCCCAGTCCACGACCTAGTGGTATAGCAGAATCAATTCTGATTCGTAAATTTGCAAAAGGTTGATCTACGCATCTTAATGATTCCTCTATGCAAGCCTTTATTCCTTTCATTTTCACTGTCATGCTATCAATAGGACCAGTATAAATAGAAGATTCAAACATAATTGGGCCAACTGCTTTTTGAATCGTTACTCTTACCTTTAATGGAAATGGCATAGCTATAGCTGGCTTTCCATAAACAACTGCATGTTCACCAACTAAAATCAACTTACTATGTGACTCGCAGATGGCTGTCCTAGTAGAAACTGTACTCATATAAAACCTTCCTTTGCCAACTAATAAATATTAAATAGCCCTTCTCTTTTATATTGCTCAATCGCAAATAAATATCTATTGATAATAATAATTGATTAGCATTTAATTGTCAAATAATACTTATTTTCATTAAATAATTAATATGCACGTAAAAAGACGAGTATGTATACTATTTATTATTTATACATACTCATCTTTTAATTCATTTATATATAGCTATTCCCCTCATAATTACCACATTTAATTTACATTTTCATAAATTTTATTTTATCTTTACCTACATTCTTATAAGTAAATCTGTCATAGTATACTTTTTATCCTAACGATATACAAAAATCGTACTTGTCATTTAAGTTGTACATGATATTATTACTATGTCATCAAATTTAGCGTGAATAATGGAGAGGAGTAATAATTATGAAAAAAGCATTAGAATTCTTACAAGAAAGTCGTACTTTTTATTTAGCAACTACTGAAGGAGATCAACCTAGAGTAAGACCTTTCGGTGCTGTTTTTGAGTATGAAGGAAAGCTATACATTGTTACAAATAATAAAAAAGAGTGTTTTAAACAAATGTTAGAAAACCCTAAAGTTGAAATCTCTGCTATGAATAAAGGAAAATGGATTCGTTTAGCTGGAGAAGTGGCACATGATGATAGACGTGAAGTAAAAGAACTTGCACTTGAAACTATTCCATCCTTAAAATCAATGTACAGCATTGAAGATGGAGTTTTTGCAGTATTATACTTTACTAAAGGAACTGCTACTATTTCTTCCTTTACTGGCGAACCAGAAACTTTTTCACTATATAATAACTAATAAATTAAAGTCTAATTATCTAGCTATACAAAAACCACCATACTTCAAACATGGTGGTTTTGTTGCATTTAAATATACTACTACATTTTTTCACCATTGAAACGATATACTTTTGGTGATACTCCCTCAACCTTCTTGAATTGTCTTGTAAAATAATTACTATCATCAAAGCCACTTTCATATGCTATTTCAGAAATTGAAAGCTTACTTTTTCTTAACAGTAAACAAGCATGCTGAATACGCAGTCTAAGAACATAATTCATAGGAGTAGTTTTATAATTTTCTTTAAAAATTCTATTGAAATGTCTAACTGAAAGCTCTGCTTTATCAGCTAAATCCTTTAAATTAATCTGTTCCCGAAAATGACTTTCTATATATGATACTGCCTTAGCTATATTTATAACATTATCTTTAAATTCTAAACTGATGATATCATACTGCCTGGACAAAAACACCACCAGTTCCATAAAGCGAGAGTATATCATTGTCTGATATCCTTGATATTTATTTTGATATTCATTAAGCATATCAAAAATAACTTCCTTTACCTTTTCATAATCAGAAAGGGTTAGTTTAAGCTTGCTCTTAAAGCTATATTCTTTTGCTAAAAATGGTTCAATAACAAAAAGCGCCTCATAACCTGAAGATTTTCTTAGATCATTACCAACCTGGTGTAAATGTTCTGATTTATACATTATGTTACAAATTTTAAAATCGCAAGCCTCTTCGTATCCATGGAAGGTATTTTCATTTATGACAAATACGTCTCCTTTTTTTATAAAATACTTTTCTGAGTTTACAACATGAGTAGCTGTACCGCTTAATACAATAACTAACTCAGAAAAATCCCAATGATAATGTATAGGCATTTCCATATCATGCTCACCTGTTTGTATAAAGAAAGGAAAGTTATTATCTTTCGTAAAATAGTGTAAATGCATATAATCCATTTTATCGCCCTCGTTTTAATGGAAATAGTTTTAGATTAAAGTGCATGTGAAGTACAATTTATTAGTTATGAATTTTATTTTTCACTTTATTTTTATATTCATACATGCGTTTATCTGCAATTTTTATAAGCTGATCAAACTCAACTCCATCACTTGGGAAGTTAACAACCCCATAACTATAGCTACAAATTATTTTGTTTTCCCCAAATATTATCGGATTATTTTTAAACTGTTCACTCAATTCCTCAAATTTATTAATTAAGCTTTTGGAATTAACGTTGAAAAAGACTCCAACAAATTCGTCTCCTCCAAATCTTCCTATAATATCAGAATCTCCGCCTAAACTGCTCAATCCTCCTGCAAATGTTTTTATCAACTCATCTCCAGCTAAATGTCCATAATTATCATTAACAAATTTCAGTCCATTTAAATCAAAAATAGCTACAAAAAACTCCTTTTTATCTGTATTATCATTATATATATTATTGTGAAGTAATTGTTCAAAATAGCTTCTATTGTATACATTGCTTAATTTATCGTATCGAGATAAATATATAGTCTCCTCGTAAAGCTTATGCTTAGTAATAGCGATAGACGTTTGGTTTGTCATATATTCCATCAACTCTATATCCACTTCGTCGAAAATGTTATTAAATATACTATCAATATTTAAAAAGCCATAACACTTACCGTCTATGAGAATCGGTGAACTAATAAAGGATTTTATTTTTATTCCTTCTGCTGTATCTAACATACTTGCGATTTCAATCTTATCAATATCATTAAAGATAACGGTTCTATCTATAATTTCTCCATCTTTAAACCAAGCATCTTCCAATTTAATTGAAAATTTTTTGATTTCTTCTGAATTATACCCTTTTGCTACAGCTATTTTTAAATTTTCATTCTCATCTAAAAGCAATATTGAACCACAGTTTCTTTCGTCAACACAATTAATAACTTTATCTAGTATTAGTTGAAGTAAATCATTAATATCTGATATTTCATTAATGGAATAACCAATATCTAGCATTGCTTCTTTTAATGTTGATAACTTATTTATTTTTTTCCTATTCTTTTTTTGTTCTGTAATATCTAATATAACTCCAACTACCCCTTTGTCATTCCCTTGTTCATTTACAACAACTGATTTACTAAAAATAACATCATGTTCCGTTCCATCTTTATGCATAAGCTTTGATTCATAAACTTGAGTACCTTCTTCTCTCATTAAACTCATGTCTGCTTTATCATAGACTTCTGCCAATTTTTCTTCAAATATGGCATATGCAGTATTTCCAATAAGATCCTCTTTAGTAATCCCTAAATACTCTGTAAATGCATTATTACAATGATTATATACGCCATATTCATCTTTAGAATATATAGGATTGGGGATAGCATCCATTAGTGTCTCAACAAAATTCAAATTATTATATAACTTTTCTCTCTGCAATTCAAATTCAGTGACATCATTTAAAATTAGTATTTTACCAATACTTTCACCTGAAGCTTCATATATATTATTAATATTTAGCTTATAGTATCTTGATTGTCCCTTATCATTTATATTAATTAAGTTTCCATTATAAGACTTGTTATTTATAGCTTTTAGCAATGTCTTGTGTTCCTTCAACACCTCATCAATTTTTTTATCCCCGTCCTCTGTATACTTTAATTCTGAAATAATATTTTTTGACGCATTATTAAAATTAACTATATTATTTTCTGAATCCAATATTATAACTCCATCTAACATATTTGAAAAAACTTTCTCTAGTGCTATTGGAGTAATTTTTAATAATTTAAATTTAAATATAGCATAACTAGAAATTATCCCTGAAACAGAAAATGCAAGAGGACATAAATCCAATTGAAAGTGAAACACTCTCAGCATGTAAGTAATATCTAAAATCCATGGAATTATCCATGCTATTATTAAAAACAAGATTTGTTTTCTTATAATTGAAACTGCTTTAAAATAAGCTAAGATAAAAATTATTAGACCTATAACCATTATTACATATGTATAAATAATATTAACCCAATACCATGGACCACGTACAATATTTGTAATTGGAAAGATACCACTATTATTCATGTATAGTTCTTTATAAAAAAGGTGATGAAAATCATTTGTATAATTTAGTATCAATGTTATAAAAGGGATAATAAATAATAGTACTACTATATTTTTTTTAATTTTCCCCTTATGTCCATTAAATTTAAGCGCAAATAATAACCAAACTACAGGTAGAAATGCTATTCCTAAATACTCAACCTTAATCCAAAACTTTACGTTTTCAATACTTGTACATAATATTTCAAAAGCATATCCAAATGAATAAATTGATACTGGAAGTAAAGCTAAAGAAACATATATTTTGTCTCTCCTCCAGGAAAAATACCCCACATAAAGAAGTACAATTGCTGATACTATTAACACAAAACTAAACAAAATATTAACCTTCAAAAATATCACCCCAATTACCTATTATACTAAACATATACTAAAAATCTCTACCAGTGTTATACTATTTTTTTATATTTAATACATTTTACTGTATTTCAATTAAAAATATCCCGTCTAAACTTTTACGTTTAAACGGGATATTTCCATTTTATTTTAATATTATTTCATCAAATTACTATAAAACAACATACATCATATCTATAATTTAAGAGCTGTTCCACTTTTCTTTTCCCTTATTAATATTTCTATTAACTGCACTATTTGTGCTCCAGCCTCAACTGGTGGCATTCCATTTTTGTGTATATTCGATACTACAGTTCTTTGAGATTCTGGTTTTTCGCTACTTGCTTTATATGCCATATAGCAACTCATACTTTCTCCTGTAGCAAGGCCTGGTCTTTCTCCTATTAGTATAAGAGTGACCATTGCATTTAAAGCTTCACTTATTTTATCCATAGTGGCAACTCTAGCATATTTGACAAAAATAGGTGTTCCAATCTTATATCCTTTAGCTTTTGCGCCTTCATAAATCATCGGATATATTTCTTTTAAATTTGAAGTTATAGCAGGTGAGCTTAGCCCATCACCAGCTATAATTTGCACGTCAACATTATTAATGCAGTCTTTTTTTATATTCATTAATATTTCTTCCGAAAATTTTCTTCCTAAATCAGGTCTTGTTATATATTCTTCTTTATCTTTCACTAATGTTTGAATTTTATAAAATCCAAGCTCATCAACTACTTTTTCATCTACATAAGACCATACTGCATCCATAGCAACCGCATGGTCTGCTCTTAATTTCAAATATGTGCTGGTTTTATATCTTGTTCCAGCTCTTCCTGAACAAATTCTTGCTGGTGTAGATTGTTTTAAAATCATACAACCTTTGTAATCTAGTGGAGCATCAATTGAAATCTTAGTGTTTAAATCCTCGGCTGATATATCTTTTAAAATATCTTGTTCCACAGGCTACACCTCCTGATTTAAGAAAATGGATGGATCTCCCGCTCTACTTGTTAAGGCTCCATTTTCCATTATTCCAAGCTCATTAAGTCTGATTTCAAACTCGTTTATTGGTCTTTTATTAGTTATTTGTCTTAAAGTTGCAACATCATGATAACTTGATGATTGATACATCAACATTACATCATCTCCACCTGGAACCCCCATAAAATAATTGCAGTTTGCTTGTGCAAGTAATACAGCTAAATTCTCCAAATCATTTTGATCTGCCTTCATATGATTTGTATAACAAACATCAACCCCCATTGAAAGACCAGTTAGTTTTCCCATAAAATGATCCTCAAGCCCTGCTCTTATAACTTGCGCTCCATCATAAAGGTATTCCGGTCCGATAAAACCCACAACAGTATTTACCAAGAAAGGTTTGTATCTTTTTGCAAGTCCATAGCATCTAGCCTCCATGGTGAGCTGATCTGCTCCATTATGACCTTCAGAAGATAATTCAGATCCTTGCCCAGTTTCAAAATACATAAAATTATCACCTTTAGAAGCTTTAAGCTCCTTCATTAAAAAATAAGCTTCATCCAATAACTTAACATCTATTCCAAAAGCTCTATTTGAAATTTCAGAACCTGCAATACTTTGAAACATCAAATCCATAGGAGCACCTTTTCTTATTGCCTCCATTTGAGTGGTTACATGTGCTAAAACACAATTTTGAGTTGGCACTTTGAACTTGTTCATAAAATCTTTAAAAGCTTTTAGTATATTTGATACACTTTCAATTGAATCAACTGCAGGATTAAGTCCAATTACAGCATCGCCTACTCCATAACTTATTCCTTCCATAACAGATGCCATTATACCATCGATACTATCTGTGGGATGATTAGGTTGAAGTCTTGCTGCAAGTGTTCCAACATTTCCAATGGTTGTATTGCAGGTTGCTTTATTAATTATTTTTCTTGAAGCGCATATAAGATCCATATTACTCATAAGCTTAGTTACACCAGCTATAACTTCTGAAGTCAAACCGTCTCTTATAGCTTTTATTTCTTCTCCAGTTGATTCCAAAAGAAATTCTCTAAATTCACCTATAGTCATAGACTTTATTTTATTAAATATTTCTTCATTGACTCCATCTTGAATAACTCTTGTAACTTCATCAATTTCATAATCTACTACTGGGTTATTTCTTAAATCACCTATAGTCAATTCTGAAAGAACGATTTTTGCTGCCACTCTTTCTTCAGTAGATTTAGCTATTATTCTCGCAAGTCTGTCACCTGATTTTTCTTCATTTGCTTTTGCAAGAACTTCCTTTACATCTGAAAATTTATATACTTTTCCAAAAAGTGTTGTTCTTAAAACCATATATGTCCCCCCTTCTAGACAGCTTCGCTATCCACCTCTTCAATTGAAGGCTCTGCAGTTGAATTTTGCATTTTTGCATATAAATAATAATAGATGATAGATATTGCATAAGCTCCAACTACCCAAGCTACAGTTGAAAGATTTGACACTGTTAGTGCTACCAAAAATAATAAGGCTATCGCAAGAGATATTGCTGGAACTACTGGATAAACTACTTTAAATGGTCTATTAAGATTAGGTTCCTTATTTCTTAAAATGAATAAAGAAATCATGCTAATTATATACAAGGCTACAGCTCCAAAACATGATATAACAATAATTACACTAGTTTGTCCTGTTAAAACAAATATCATTCCAATAAGACTCATTACAACTATAGAATAAACAGGTGCACCTTTAGAATTTATTCTTGATAAGAACTTAGGCAAGTAACCTGATCTTGACATTGCAAATGCTTGTCTTGAATACCCAATTATTATTCCATGTAGACTAGCTACAAGTCCAAACAATCCAATAAAACTCATAACTTTAGATAATAAACCAACTCCGTATACTCCTTCTAATGCTGTAGGCAAAGGTGAATCTGATGAACTTAAAACACTAGCATCTGAGACTCCTGCTGATATAAAAAATGTTCCAACTGCCAATATAACGAGAGTTGCTATCCCTAATATAAAACCTTTAGGAATATCTTTCTTAGGATTTTCACATTCCTCTGCAGACATTGCTCCACCTTCTACCGCTAAATAAAACCAGATGGCAAAAGGTATTGCACTGAATATTCCACTAAAACCACCTTTTAAAATTTCCCCTGCAAAAATGTTCTTCATCTCAACATGAGGAGCTCCGGCCCCTATAAATAGAAGCAATCCACCAATTGCAACGATTGTAACTATAAGTTCAACCTTAGCTGCTGCTTCTATGCCTAAACAATTTATAATAACAAATATTCCATAAGCAATTAATGCGGCTATAACAGCAGGTACTGATGGAATTAAAAAGTGAATATATGCTCCTATTGATAATGCTATAGCTGGAGTTGCGAATAAGAACTCCACTAAACATGAAAATCCAGCAATAAAACCTCCAAATTTTCCAAGTGACCTTGAAGCATATTCAGATGGTCCTCCAGCATGTGGAATAGCAGTTGAAAGTTCAGCATAACCAAACATAAATGTAGTATAAAAAACTGTAACTATCAGTATCGCTATAATAAATCCTACTGGACTTGTGGATGCCAATGCATAGTTCCACCCGCAATACATTCCCGATATAACCATCCCAACAATTATTCCCCAAAGTTGTACTGGTTTTAAGGTTTTCTTTAATTCATTATTCATTTTTACACGCCCCTTTTATTATTTTTAATAGATTTACCTTTATAATTTCTTATTTAATCCAGCGACCATCACTATGAGTTATATATTAAAGTCTTTATAACCACCGGTATCGCATTTCCTATAGGTAAACCTATATCAATGTAATCTCCGTTATTTGTAGATATTTTATCTAAACATATAACTTCTCTTTTATTTCTTAGATTTAAAGAAATTACTTGCCCCAATGCTTTTGCGAAATCATTTTCTAACAATATAATTATTGGTCCGCTAATATTTTCAAACAACTTTATCATTTCATTTGAAATAATTTTTAGTTCTTCATAACTTGGACTCTTAGGTCCTTTAAGCGAAACCGCTACTTCAGTATTTTCATATATACTAAGTTTTTTCTTTCCTTGTACATATATCTTTCTTATATCCTCATTCTCATTAAATAGTTTAAGTATAGGTATATTTTTAAGAGGTAATATATCTTTATCAAAAGTAATTGTGCTCCCACTTATTGTTAGCGAGTGATTTGCTGCTCCAATTACAGTAGCTCTTATTTTTTCTTTTGGTGCTATCAACATTTTTTTATAATTTTCAAATTCTTTGCTTATACTTGCACCTAAAATAGGGCCTATATCATTGTGACATAATGCATCTTCAAGCTGAATATACTCCTCAGTTTGACTTATATACTCTCCAACTCCTCCTGAAAAACTTATATGATCAACCTTAAACGGCTCAAATTCTTCACTTATAAATAGCTTTTTTGTATCCTCACTTAATTCATTAAGGCAACAAACCTCTAATAAACACTTAGCTAGCTTTTTGCACAAGATTTTCAGTTCTATAAGCTCAGTGATTTTCCCAAGCTTTATGTCAATATACATATCCTTTAAAAGAAATTCGATTCTTTTTGAAATATAAACAACCCTTCCCTGTTCATCAAATCTAATAAGTCTGCCTCCAATATCTAAAGCAAAAGTCTGCTCACACTGACCACAGTTGAAAATGGCTATATTTGTTGTTCCACCTCCAATATCAAGATTTATCACTATTCTGTTAAGTTTCTTCGACAAATCTGAAGCTCCTGATCCATAACCTGCAAGAAGCGCCTCAAGCTTTGGTCCTGCTGTTGCTACAACAAAACTTCCTAGATACTCAGAAAGTTTTTTAGATACCTCACTAGCATTTTCTTTTCTTGCAGTTTCTCCTGTTATAATTACCGCTCCTGTAGAAATACTACTTTTATCCACTTCACTTTGTTTTAATGCTTCCGAAACAATATCTCTTACCTTATCAAAATCTATAGTTACTTCATCTAAAAGAGGAGTGAATACAATGGGACTTTTATATATAATTTTCTTATCTTCAATCACGGTTTCTCTAATCAATGAAGTTCCTAAAACATTCTTAATCTTTAATTTACTTAATATAACTTCAGTTGTAGATGTTCCAATATCAACACCTATACTATATATTTGATTCTCCAAAGCATTCCTCACCTCATTTCTTAAACATATAAATATTATTTCATCATAGTTTTATTAAATAAAAAAAGGACAACGAGTCAAATTAATATTTGACATCATTGTCCTTTAATATCTCTATTTACTTAAAAACTTATTTACTCATATATAAATACTACAATTTGTTTAGAAAAAATATAATAATAGTATATATATATTAATCTCGTTATTTACATTTGTATTACGATAATGGAATTATATTCCTTAATTAATTCTTTGTCAACCCTTTATTTTTTATATGTTTTTCTTTTATTCTGGTTGTTTTCCGATATAAGCTAAGATTCCTCCGTCTACATATAAAACATGACCATTTACAAAATCCGAAGCATCGGATGCTAAAAATATAGCTGGTCCAGTTAAATCTTCTGGTGTTCCCCAACGTGCAGCAGGAGTTTTAGCTATAATAAAGCTATTGAACGGATGTCCTTCTGTTCTAAGCGGTTCAGTTTGAGGTGTTGCTATATATCCAGGTCCAAGTCCATTACATTGAATATTATATTCGCCGTATTCAGAAGCAATATTCTTTGTTAACATCTTAAGTCCACCTTTTGCAGCTGCATAAGCTGAAACTGTTTCTCTTCCTAACTCACTCATCATTGAACATATGTTTATTATCTTTCCATGTCCTTTTTTAATCATTCCTGGTATTACAGCCTTTGATACTATAAAAGGTGCATTTAAGTCAACATCAATAACCTTTCTGAAATCTTCAGCTTTCATTTCAATCATCGGAATTCTCTTTATTATTCCAGCATTATTTACAAGGATATCAACTACTCCCACTTCTTTTTCTATCTTCGCTACAGTCTCATTTACTATTTGTTCATCTGTAACATCACATACATATCCAAAAGCTTTTATACCTTCTGCTTCATAAGCTTTTATTCCTTTATCCACTAATTCTTGATTAATATCGTTAAATACTATGGTTGCCCCAGCTTCTGCATAAGCCTTTGCAATACCCAAACCTATGCCATATGATGCACCTGTAACAAATGCAATTTTACCTTCTAGCGAAAAGCTTTTTAATATACTCATTACTCAATTCCTCCTAAATTTAATTTTCTTTTCTTTTGATATAATAATTATACATTTAAGTTTTAACTATTTCTTGTTATATTCTTCTAAAAATATTGCAAATTTTGAACTACAAATTATAACTTATACTATCTTTTGAGTCCAGGCGTTAAAGTAGTATATCTGTATATGGTAACAATTGTATATTACCAAACATACTTTAGTGCTATAGAGTGATATTAAGTGAGATGAAGGTAAAAAATGGTTTACGAAAAACAATTATCTTTAATAGAAGCCAATTTAAAAATAAATTTTGAAGGAAAATCATTAAAGTTTATAGATCCTATATATCGAGATATAAATCGTTATTTTCTCCCCTTTTTGGAGTTTATTAAACAGATAAAAGGCAAGTTTAATATCACCAGAGATAAAATAAATATACGATTTAAACACAAATCTCCAATATACATAAATTATAAGACTGATAATTATAAATTTACTGTAATTAATTATATATTGTATTTATCGCTTTTTGATATATGCACAATATTGAATGCTAAATCTAGTTGGGATTATAATAGCGAATCTATTTCACTTTATTGGAATAAAGATAAAAGTGAGATATATACAATACCTTCTGGAAAAGTTGCTTTAATAAGATTTGAAGATGTAACTGCAGGTGATGAGTATTTAAGTTCTGACAATTTGGAGAAATTCAGAGTAATTGCAGATTTTATGTTTTCAGCAGGGGTGCCCTTTCATATAGCATGGATACCGAGATTTGTTGATCCTCCAAATAGCATTGACAATGATATATCCAAGCATTATAGCCTGACAAACGCCAACTTTCTTTTCACAATTGAGTATTTACTAAATAGAGGTGGCCAAATTGGCCTACACGGCTATACTCATCAGTATGGCTATGAAGTAAGTGCAGAAGGTACTGAATTTAATGAAGAACGTAATAATGATGAGAAATGTATAAGAAAAAGAGTTGAAGCCGCTATTAATACCGCAAAAAAATTAGAACTCCCATTTAAGTTTTTTGAGAGTCCTCATTATGCAGCCACTGAATTTCAGCAAAGTATTTTTGAGCAATACTTTGGCATAATTTATGAAGACTGTGTAGGCATTTGGGGCGATAAAATTGTTAAAAGTCCCAGAAATCACAGAACCTTATATATCCCTACACCTTTAAGCTATGTAGAAGGAAAAGATGGTACGGAGAAAATGCTTGATAGAATAAATAATTTAGATGAAGAAACATTGGCTAGTTTATTTTATCACCCATATAAGGATTTTGAATACATAACTCTTAAAAATAGTACTAACGGATACCCATTGAGCGAGTATTCAGAGAGTTCTCCGCTTCACCAAATTGTAAAAGCCTTATTCGATAAAAAGTATAGCTTTTCAAAAATCACAAGCTTAAGTATAAATAACGAGAAAAATCCACCTATTAAGTCTTTCTTCAATCTTTCTAAATTATATAGTTTTCTCAAATTCAAAATTAAAAGCATAAAATAGTTTTAATGAATTAGAGCTGTACTTATATTCAATATACAAAGATGAACCACTTCATTTTAGAATTTATATTTCCAAATTGAAGTGGTCTATATTTATATCTTTTTAACGAATTCAGATTTTAAACTCATAGCTCCAAATCCATCAATTTTGCAATCAATGTTGTGATCACCATCAACTAAACGTATATTTTTTACTTTTGTCCCCTTCTTTAAAGCTGAAGTGGCCCCTTTCACTTTAAGATCTTTAATTATTGTTACAGAATCACCATCACTTAAAATATTCCCATTAGAGTCTTTAACAACTTTGATATCTTCATTTTCTTCATTCTTTGAACCTATAGACCATTCATGAGCACATTCTGGACAAATTAGAACCTCTCCATCTTCATAAGTATATTCTGAATTACATTTTGGACAATTCGGCAAATTATTCATCAATTCATTTCCTCCGTTTGTTATTAATAATTCTTACATAGATGAATTCCTTTAGAATAGAATTTATTTTGATAAAGTCACTACCTATAATATAGTCAGAGTTTTAAAAAAAGCTTTAAATTTAAAGTTATTCATCTTATCAATGAATTATTTTTGATTTTTATAAATCCATAAAAATAGTAATTATAAATCTAGGATACATAATAAGTACTTTACGAACTTACATAATACCATATTCTTTTTCAATTAACAAACAGTTAGAGAACCTAATTAATTATCAAAAGTAAATCAAACTTTAATTTTAACCAACTATATTCTTCATCAGTTACTGGAAGTATTAAACTTACAAGCGGTGAATCGGATAGAATAGTGTTAAAAGCATAACGCATTACAGTCTTCAATCGTTTACATAAGTTAGTACTAAAATTTCAAATATCATTTCCACTTTTGCTATCTTTTTATGGTTTATCTATATTTTAGCTATACCGTTATTAATCGCTATTGCTAATAATTATATATCCTAATTAATGTACCCTATAATCATATTTTAGCTAAAATTAATTTGAATTATTTATAACTTAATCTATTTGAAATAGATATCCTATCTAGCCAAATATCAATTTGTTGACCAATTTCTTCATCATCTATAATTTCCAGTCCCTCTATAATTGTTGAATTTGGGCAAAGCTCCGCTATATCGTCTACACTTCCACCTAATCCAGTCCCCCTATGCGTACAAAAAGGTATTACCATCTTTCCAGAAAGATCATATTCCTCCAAAAAGGTAAACACAGCCATAGGCATTGTTATCCACCAGTTAGGATAACCAACAAAAACTACATCGTATGCGCCCATGTCATCAACCTGTGCTGCAAGTTTAGGTCTATAGTTATATTCCTGCTCCCTTTTAGCCTGATCAACAACTGCATTATAATCAGTTGGGTACGGATTTATAGTTTCAATCCTAAAAATATCTCCCCCCGTCTTTTCTTGGATTAATTCAGCAACCTTCTTACTATTTCCTGAATATGAGAAGTAAGCTATAAGTATATTTCCTGTTTTTGACATAGGTTTCACCCCTTCTATTTTTACTCTTGATATTTTTTAATATTATTAAATCAATAAATAATATTGCTTCGTTATTATGAGCTTTAATTTGTTTCCTTTACTACAGTATATGTACACTCATATGCCATTAATGTTTAATAATGTTCTTAGATAAAAAAATTACAGGCAGTGAAAAACTTCTAATGCCATTGAAATATTTAGATTTATCTAACTTTTAAATTTTATATTTCCTATAATGTAAAAAAAAAGTGGCCTTATGTGAGTAAACATTTTTACCCACAGAAAAGCCACCTTAATTTTTATCAAGTTACTATTATACTATACAGTCTCTACTTCTAAGTCTGCACCTGAGAATTGACTGTTGTAAAGATCAGCATAGAAGCCGTTCTTTTCTAATAATTGCTTGTGATTACCCATTTCTATGATTGTTCCTTTATTCATAACTAAGATTAACTCAGCATCACGAATAGTAGAAAGTCTATGAGCAATTACGAAGCTTGTTCTTCCATTCATTAAATTGTTCATAGCTTTTTGTATTAATACTTCTGTTCTAGTATCAACACTACTTGTTGCTTCATCAAGAATCAAGATTGCAGGATCAGCAAGTATTGCACGGGCAATAGTAAGAAGTTGCTTTTGACCTTGTGAAATATTTGTTCCTTCTTCATTAAGAATTGTATCATAACCTTCTGGCAGTGTTCTTATGAAGTGGTCAGCATGAGCTGCTTTTGCTGCACGAACAATCTCTTCCATTGTAGCGTCTTCTTTTCCATATGCTATATTATCCTTTATAGATCCGTTATATAGCCATGTATCTTGAAGAACCATACCAAACATCTTACGTAATTCACTACGTTTGATATCATTTATATCGACACCGTCAATTTTTATCTTACCTGCATTTATCTCATAGAAACGCATTAAAAGATTAACAAGTGTTGTCTTACCAGCACCAGTAGGCCCAACAATAGCAACTGTATGTCCTTGCTTAACATCAAGGTTCATATCTTCTATTAGAGGTACATCTTCTACATATCTAAAATCAACATGCTCGAAAGTAACTTCTCCCTTAGCATTTTCTAATACTATTGCATCAGCACTATCTGGAATTTCTTCTTCCTCATCAAGTACTTGGAATACACGTTCAGCACAAGCTATAGTTGACTGAATAACATTAGCTATATTTGCAGTTTGAACTATTGGCATAGTAAATGATCTTGAGTATTGAATGAAGGCAAGTATATCACCTAGTCCTAATAAACTCTTTGTGATCCAAATACCACCAACCATACTGATTCCAACATAACCTAAGTTACTTATAAAGTTCATAAGTGGGAACATTATACCGGAAACAAATTGAGCCTTCCATCCAGCATTTTTAAGTCTTCCATTTATAGCTTCAAATTCTTCTATAGAATCTTTTTCATGTCCAAAGGCTTTAACTATCTTATGTCCAGTGTACATTTCTTCAACATGTCCACTTAATAAACCAATCTCTTTTTGTTGTGCTGCAAAGAATTTTTGTGATTTCTTTGCAATTGTTGCAGTTGCTATAACATATAACGGTAATGTTGCTATTACAATAAGTGTTAAAACAGGACTGATTGTAAGCATCATTATGATATATCCAACTATAGTAATAACAGATGTAATTATCTGAGTTAAACTTTGCTGTAAAGTAGTTGCGATTGTATCAACGTCATTGGTAACACGGCTTAGTATATCTCCATGAGCATGCATATCAAAGTATTTAAGAGGCAATTTCGAAAGCTTCTCATCAACTTCCATTCTTAGGTCTCTAACTGTCTTCTGAGCAACTCCTGACATTACAAGACCCATTATTAAACTAAAAATTGCACTGATTATATACATTCCAATAAGAACTAGAGCTATGTTTCCGATGTACTTGAAGTCATACTCTCCATTTGTTTCCTTTATTGCAGTAATTACTGAATTAATTTGGTCATCAGTAAACTTCACATTATCTTTAGGACTTGTAGGAGCATTGTCCATTGTTTTAGATAACTCACTACCTAAATCTATAATTTGTCTAGATACTTCTGCCCTTTGATTTGCATCTGTTAGTGTATCTAATTTAGGAAGTGCTATAAACTTCTGAATTGATTTTATACTCTTAGTATCTATCTTATTTTTTGAATCCGTATTAGTTGTTGTTCCCATGTCAGGCATACTATTGAATATATCTAACATCTGACTTATAACTTTAGTTCTTTCGTTAGTATCAGTTATTGAGTTCAACATTGGCAAAGCTAATAACTGCTTTACACTATTAAGTTGATCTGGATTCATTGTATCTGTAGTTGTAGTACTATCAGTTTTTGGCATCTTACTGAATATATCAACTAGCTTTATTGCAGCAGCTGCCTTTTCTTTTGAATCTTTAATAGTGCTTATATCAGCTGCAGCTAATAACTCTTTAATCGTATCTAAGTCTGATTTATTTATTTGAGTTCCAGAAGTTGAGCTACTGTCACTTGACATATCTGGCATGTCTTTAAATATATCAATAAGCTGAGTTAAAGTATTCTTCTTTTCTGTAGCATCCTTAATATCATTTATTAGTGGAAGCTTCAGCAGCTTTTGAACTGCATCTGTAGCTTTTTGATCCATCTTTGTAGTTGAACTTGAAGCTTTTGCAGTAAAATCTGTCATTTTAGCTATTCTGTTATATACTTCATCCATTTGTGCTGTATCAAGACTCATTGAACTTGATGATGAACTGCCTCCAGGCAGTTTCTTAGCAACACTCATGAACTTCTTCATTACAGTAACTTTATCATTTCCAACCTTAGCTTTATCAAGCATTGGAATATTTAATAATTCTTCTAACGTAGCTAAGGAATTCTTATCTATTTGTCCATTAGCTGGCATAGCCTTAAGTATATTGATAAAATCAAGAGTAGTTTTAACTCTTGTTGTTCTATCTGAAGTTGCATCAATCATTGGAAGCTTCATTAAACTTTGAATTGCTGCTAAAGTTTGAGCATCCGGCTGAGCTGCACTTTGTGTAGCTTGAGTTGTGCTTTGAGTAGTTGTTCCACCTTGAGCTGCTTGTTGTTGCATCTTTTGCATTTGCAGCATTTGTTGTTGAACTTGAGCTACCATTGTCTTTTGAGCTGTAGCCATTTGAGCAGTAATTTTATCAACTGCAGTCTTTTGTCCTGTAGCTATACCTTGATACATTTGTATTGCTACATTCTTATAGATTTCGTCAACAGCCTTAGCTTGAGCGTCACCCATGCTTGTAGTTATCTTATCTACAGCAGTTTTTTGTCCATCAGCCATTTTGTCAATAATTTTACCTGAAACCTCTGTTTGGACATCTCCCATTTTGCTGTTCATTTGATCCATAGCTTCGTTTTGACCCTTTGACATCTCAGAAAGCATCTTACGAGCCATATATGCATTTTGCAATTTATTCATTGCTTTACTTGTTATTTTTGGTGCTGCTATTGTAAAGGTTGTACTTAAAATAGCAAACATAAGGACAACTATTAAATTTATTCTATGTGGTTTTAGATATTTTAAAAGTCTCTTCAATGAGCCTTTAAAGTCTTTTGCTTTTTCTACTGGTCTTCCCATGCCGCCCATTGGGCCGCCTCTTCTGCCTCCAGCAGGTGTATTTCTTCTGTTTTCACTCATGCTATCTCCTCCTCTGAAAGTTGTGAGGATACAATTTCACGATAAACATTACATGTTTGTAATAATTCTTTATGAGTTCCCATTCCTACAACAGAACCTTCATCTAGAACTATTATTCTATCTGCATCCATAACTGTACCAACTCTTTGTGCAACTAATATTACGGTTGATTCCTGTGTTTCTTTCTTAAGAGCAGCTCTAAGTTTTGCATCTGTCTTAAAGTCAAGTGCTGAGAAACTGTCATCAAATATATATATCTCAGGTCTTCTTACTAAAGCTCTTGCTATAGAAAGTCTTTGCTTTTGACCACCAGATACGTTTGTACCACCTTGAGCAATTTCGTGATCATAGCCTCCATCCATAGTAGCTATAAAGTCAGCCGCCTGTGCAACTTCAGCAGCATGTCTAATCTCTTCATCAGTTGCATCATCGTTTCCAAACTTAATATTTTCAGCTATTGTTCCTGAGAATAATACTGCCTTTTGTGGAACAAAACCTATCTTACTTCTAAGAGCTTCTTGTGAAATTTCCCTAACATCTACACCATCAACTAGTACGTTTCCGCTCTGCACATCATAGAATCTTGTGATTAAGTTTATTAATGTGGACTTACCAGATCCTGTACTTCCTATTATAGCTGTAATTTCACCTGGTTTTGCTGCAAAGGAAATATTTCTAAGTGCTAGTTCTTCAGCTCCATGATAACTAAAGCATACATCCTTAAATTCAACATATCCTTTACCTTCAAAATCTTCTCTTACCTTTTCTGCATCAGTTATTTCTGGTACAGTATCAAGCACTTCGTTAATTCTAACTGCAGCTGCTTGAGCACGTGGAACCATAATAAACATCATTGCAAGCATAATCATAGAGAACATGATTTGCATAGCGTATTGGGTAAAAGCAGAAAGTGCTCCTAAATCCATACTTCCTTCACTGATACGTAATCCACCAAACCAAAGTATTGCTAAAGAAGTAAAGTTCATTATAAGCATAATAGAAGGCATCATAAAGGCCATA
Source organism: Clostridium fungisolvens (assembly GCF_014193895.1). Lineage (NCBI taxonomy): Bacteria > Bacillati > Bacillota > Clostridia > Eubacteriales > Clostridiaceae > Clostridium > Clostridium fungisolvens. Next base: position 3,392,809 of record NZ_BLZR01000001.1, read on the forward strand.
ATTCTATTAACCTTAATGTAGTTTTCTGTTAGGTCAGTATTTGCTTCCTTAAAACGCTTTGTTTCTTTAGCTACAGTGTTAAAGGCACGGATAACTCTTATTCCTGTAAGTTTTTCACGTAATACAAGATTAATCTTATCAATCTTAACTTGTACTAGTTTGAAAAGCGGCATCATTCTAGTGGCTAGTATCGCTATAACAATTATAAGTGTTGGTATAGAAACTCCTAATACCCATGTAAGTGAACCATCTTTTCTATATGCCATTATGATACCACCAACACACATAATCGGTGCATTAATCATCATACGCATTATCATAACTGTAACAGTTTGAATTTGAGTAATATCATTTGTTGTTCTAGTAATAAGTGTAGCTGTACCTAGTTTGTCAAATTCATGAAGTGAAAAGCTCTCAACTTTTCTGAATACCTTACTTCTTATTATTTCTCCAAGACCTGCTGCAGATTTAGATGATAATAAACTTGCTAAAACTGAACAAATAACACCTCCTAAAGCAACTAGAAGCATTACTCCTCCAATGTGAAATATCTTACTTGTATCTCCCTGCATAACGCCATCATTTATTATATCTGACATTAAAGTAGGAAGATAAAGATCTCCGATAGCTTGGCAAGCTACAAAAATCACTACCCCTATTACCATAGCAGTAAATGGTTTTAAAAATTTATAAAGTCTTAACATAAAGCTACCTCTCCTTTCTATCCATTAATACTCTCTTCAGAGTATTGAGTCCATCAATTATTTTCTCCTTATCTTCAGGAGTTGCAGAACTAAGTAGGTCTTCAAAGCTTTCTTCTGCTTTTTTATGAATTCCCTTATGTCGCTCTTCAAACTTCTTAGTCACTTTTACAAAAACAGTTCTTCTATCTTCTAAGTTTCTTGTTCTTTCAACTAGTCCGTGATTTTCTAATCTATCAACTATACCAGAAACAGTACTCTTCGATAAATGAACTTTATCGCTTAAATCACTAATCTTCATCTCCCCATGCTCATATAGCATATGTAAAACCATTCCCTGAGGCATAGTTACTTCGCCTTTTTCAAAGTTTTTACGCATGGTTTGTTGAATAGTTTTACTAACCTCAAAGAAAAGCCTTGTTATATCTCTGTTTATATCGCTTAAAGACATTATCCTCCCCCCAATTTCTAAGACGAATTAATTCGCATGATAATTATTCGGAACCGATTAATTCGTACACGAAACAATTATATCACCATGTACATTGTAGTCAAGACAGATTTATGGAAGGAATACGATTACAATAAATATTTATTTTTTTACTTCCACTTACAGTAAAAAAACTTAGCTAGATTATCTAGCTAAGTAAATAAATTTGATACACTTATACAGTTCAATGGCATTATTTTATATATTATTGTTATTATATTGATGCTTCTAACACATGGCCTGCTTTAATGAACTACGTAAATCATCTTCTGGTGTACTTATCGGTTTTATATTAAAGGTATCTACTAAATACTGCAATACATTTGGAGATATAAATGCAGGTAAACTAGGTCCTAAGTACATACCTTTAATTCCAAGTGATAATAAAGCTAATAAATCAGCAACTGCTTTTTGCTCATACCAAGAAAGTACAATTGTTAAAGGCAATGCATTTACACTAGTATCAAACGCATCGGCTAAAGCTGTAGCAATCCTAACTGCTGAATATGCATCATTACATTGTCCTACATCTAATAATCTAGGTAATCCTGCTACTGTTCCAAAATCTAATTTGTTAAATCTATATTTACCACAAGCTAATGTAAGTATAACACAATCTTCTGGAACCATTTTTGCAAAATCAGTATAATAATTTCTTCCTGGTCTTGCTCCATCACATCCCCCTATTAAGAAGAAATGTCTTATCTTTCCTTCTTTAACCGCATTAACAATAGTTTCAGCATGTGATAAAGTTGCATGATGTCCAAAGCCTACAAGTATTTCTTTCTCCTCTTCACTTTCTTTAAAACCGCCAAGCTCTAATGCTTTGTTTATTATTTCACTAAAGTCCTTAGTTCCATCTTCTTTCATATCTATATGCTTTATTCCATCCCAACCTACAACACTTGTGCTGAATATCCTATCTTTATATGTTTCTCTTGGTCTCATCAAGCAATTAGTAGTCATTAGAATACATCCAGGAATTCCATCAAACTCCTTCTGTTGATTTTGCCATGCAGAGCCATAATTACCAACCAGATGTTTGTATTTCTTTAATTCCTTATATCCATGTGAAGGAAGCATTTCACCATGAGTATATATATTAATTCCCTTGCCTTCAGTTTGCTCTAAAAGCATCTCTAAGTCTCTTAAGTCATGACCAGAAACTATAATAAATGGACCTTTTACAATATTAACATTTACTTTATGAGGTGATGGATTACTATATCTAGTGGTATTGGCATCATCTAAAGTTTTCATTACCTCTACACTCATATCCCCTACCCTCATGGTCATACGAATAAGCTCTTCAACTGTCAAATCATCATTTGTAGTAGCCTCTAACCCTAAAAAATAAATATTATCTACCTGCTGGCTATTGTATCCAATAAATCTTGCTTGATGTCCGTATGCACTTACACCTTTCAATCCATATAAAATTGTTGACCTTAAAGAACGTACGTCTTCATTAAGGTCTTCGTCGTACATTATTCCAGCTTTTACCGAATCTCTTAACATTTCTTCTTTTGTATCACTAAGGTCATATGTAGCTTGATCTGGATATTTTCCCTCTGGTGCCTCATCCCTTAAAGCCTCTTTTATCTTTTGTGACTCCTTTAATAATCTAACATGTACCTCTGCATCAAAATTTACATTTGTTAGTGTTGTAAAAAGTCCATTTTCTACAAACTTAACTATTTCCTTATCAATAATTTTTCCTTGTTCAATCAATGGCTTTGCATAACAAGATATTCCTTTTAATTGGTAAATAAGCAAATCCTGCAGATTAGCTATCTCTGGTGTTTTTCCGCAAACACCACTTTTAGTGCATCCTTTACCACCAAAAGTCTGCTCACATTGGTAACAAAACATTGAATTTTCCATATTTATTGCTCCTTTTAATATTTTTAATTTTTGAAGTAATAAGTTGTTCTTTAATGCTTTCTTCTATGTTTCATCACTTTATTATTTACCATTCAAAATTCTTTATACCCTTCAATATCCAATAAAATAACTATATTTAACGGTCATAAACATTTTATATTTTCTTTGCAATAAAAAAAGATGTTCTTACGAACACCTCATTCTTTTGCTAACACTACTACATTTATGTAACTTTTAAATTTCTTTAGTTATTTACATTATCTGTAGTCCTTATTCATGTCAAACCAATTCTCCCAAGGGCCAAAAAGTTTTTCGTGAGGCTCTATACATCCTCTCCTATAAGGAAAACTATCCTTTTTATAGATTCCTCTCTCTTTTAGTCCTAATAATATTCTATCAATTCTCATATCTCTCTCTTCAATCGACTGGTTATATATCAATATTACTCTATCACTAGTTATTTCACCACTTAAATAACGATCAGGTTTAGCACTGTCTGGTATTGAATGACTAATTCCTGATCCTAACCTTTTTCCCTTTTCTTCATAAGTTAAAGCCTTATTTTTCATCACCTTTCCACTAAGATTATGATCCTTCTCTGCTTCTTCCAGAAGAAATAATATAGCATCATCTAAACTGGTCAGGTTATCTTCCCATATCTCAAACTTCCAGCAGTTTATACATTCAATATTAGGAGAATTATATGATTTTGTTTTAATATAACATCTAGAGCACTTGTTTCCCCAACTCTCCCCATATCCAAAGTAGGTCCAATATTCATCATCAAAGTATGGAACCATTTTGATAAGTTTATTAAATTTGTCTTTCATTTCTTTATCCATTGTCTTCCCCTCTTAGAAATTATATCTCTCTAAATAGTTCATTACTCTCTTTTCTTCTCGTAAGAGGAATTTTTGGAGCTAATGTATATCCTATAGGGAGCAGTGCAATCGGCGTCTCTTCTTCTTTACAATTAAGAAGTTTTATTACTTTCTCTTCATCGAATGCACCGACCCAAGTTGAAGATATTCCTATAGCTTCGCAAGCTAGCATTGCATAAGTACACGCTATCGTAGCATCTTGAATACTATAAAGCACTTTTCCTCTTTCCCCATATCTTATAAAAGATTCAGCTTTCTTTGCAACAAATACAAGTACTATTGGAGCCTTTGTTATAAAATCTTGATTAAGAGCTGCCTCACACAGCTTTTCTTTTAAATCACTAGATTTTATTACTATCACCTCATAAGCCTGCAAATTTCCAGCTGAAGGTGCAGTTTTAATGATATTTAATACTTGATAAAGTTTTTCTTTTTCTATCTCTTTGCCAATAAATTTTCTAATTGAACTTCTATCCTTGCATATTTGCTCAAAATTTTTCATTAAGATTACCCAATTCTCATATATTCTTCTTTTATTAATTCAGCAAACTCTGGCTTTTGTTTTGATACTCCAGCTAAATACATTATTACATTACCTGGATATACAACCTTATTTTCTAGTTTTGTATACTCCAAGGAGCGTCTTATCAGGGATATAACACAACTTTCATTGTGATTTTCATTGCAATTCTTGCATAATCTACATGTATTAGCTATGCTACTAGCAATGACTTTTTCATCATAATACTTGAAATCATTTTTAGGTATTAAGTTTTCTCCATCAGGTATTGCATATGTAGAATTATCTTTACTTTTCTTTGCTACATACTCAACAAAGCCAATATTACACATTCTATAGTTACACTTGTCAGTTCCCTTATGACAGCAATCATTACATATTTCTTTAACACTTCTTTCAACATTATTTAAATAATCCATATTATATTCCCCTTCTTTGCGTTACCTTATTTAAATAAAAATTTCTTCAACCAATATTTACTTAAACTTCACAATTTATTAGAGACTATAACCGCTAGACGCAATCATAGTCTCTAATATTATATAAATTTAGAATATTACTTTTTTAGTAAATAACTTACTAATGCTTTATTACCTTCAATACATCCTCCACAGCCAGTACCTATCTTAGTAACAGCTTGTACTTCTTCAAAAGATTTTGCACCATTCTTTACAGCAGCAACTATATCTTGTGCAGTAACCTTAAAGCATCCACATACAATTTGGTTCTCATCTATTTTCTTTTTAATTATTAATTCATTCACCAATTCTTTATTACCATTAATACACTTACCACAACCGGTACCTACCTTTGTAACTTGTTGTACTTCTTCAAAGGATTTAGCTCCATTTTTAACTGCATTATTTAGATCTTGTAAAGTAACGTTATAACATCCACATACTACTTTGTTTTCCATTCTATCTTCTCCTTTAGATTTAAAAAATTTTGAAATTAATGATTTTATCATTGTTTTTATCTCCCTGTTTAAAATAATTTAATGTACTATTTAGCTATATATAAATTTAAATTTATATCTTATATTATTGTTCCTTTTTAAGCTTCTATAATTTTTATAGTTTCAGTTTGTTATAAAAATGATTATGCTTATGTATATATTAAGCTTTTAGTATTACTAGATAGTATATTACTAATTAGTAGCATATCCTCAGAATAAAAGGTGTATCTTGTTATACACCTTGCAATTTCTTTAATATACTAATTAAAGTTTCTTTTTCACTTTGAGATAATTCACTTAATATCTCATTTATATTTTCTACATGCTTAGGAAATATATCGCTCATAAGCTTCTTTCCTTTTTCTGTAATACTAATCAAATTAACTCGTCTGTCATTTGGGTCACTACATCTCGTAACAAGTCCATCCTTAGCTAAATTATCTATGACAACAGTCATATTACCTCCAGTAGCTAGAATTTTTTCAAGAATTTCAGAGATTCTTAAATCACCTTTATGATACAAGAGCTCAAGAACACCAAATTGAGAAAATGTCAATCCTCCCTCTTTGATTATTTTTAGTTCTTTTTTATGTACATGTTGAGTTCCTCTGTTTAATGCTATTACAACCTTTAAATTTAAATCATTGAGTTTACCATATGACATCTTATTTTTATCCATGTGATTGATTATATTACTAATTAGTAATATAGTCAATCATCTTTTACAGATTTTTAATTTTTACCCCATACTCCTCTTACTCGCTTTAATTCAATATTTTCCTATTTTAGCTAATGTTAGGCTCAATACAAACTGCATATTTTAATAAATTGCTCACTTTTCAATGTTATAAGTAAACTTTAATGACCTTTAGTAAAATAAAACATGCCAGCATCTGTTCTACTCAATGCTGGCATAACATTTTTAACAACACCTTATTTATACATCCAATAAAATCCATACATACAAATACTTAATATAAAGCATAATTAGAATTTGATTTTCAACTTAAGCCTGAATGTCTTTATCTCATAAGGTTTTATTTCAAAACTAAAGTTCCCATCCTCTATACTAATTTCTTTAAGATCATTTTCCATCAAGTCACATTCAAATATACTCTTAAATACATTCAAAGTACTACACTTTACTTTTGTCCTCTTATTATGATACTCATACATTCTTACTATAACATCTTCGCTTCTCTCAGCTTGCTTTACTACCTCTACAATTACATTTTCTTTATCAACACTGAAAAATGACATTTGTAGCGGTAACTTTCCACTATGAGCTTCCTCCACCTTTGTAGTAAGAGGACTATTAAGATTATATGCCATTTGAGCTGTACCAGCTTCCTTAAAGTCTCCACTATGTGGATAAAGAGAGTAGGTAAACTTGTGTATTTCTCTATCTGCATCAATATTAGGATATGAAGGAGATTTCAAAAGTGACAATCTCATCACAGAATCTTTTATATCATGACCATACTTACAATCATTCAAAAGACTTACACCGTATCCTCCCTCAGATAAATCAGCCCATTTATGTGCGCATACTTCAAAACGAGCATAATCCCAGCTGGTATTCCAATGAGTAGGTCTTTCTACATTTCCATACTGTATCTCATAGGTAGCCTTATCGCCATGAACATCCACTGGAAAAGCTACCTTCAAAAGAATATGTCTTTCCTTCCAATCTATCGTATTCTCAAAGTCAATCCTTGGAACATCTTTATATATATAAATCCTTTGAACCAATGTGGAATTTAAAAACCTTCTAGTGATTTCTAAACAAGACCTCACATTGCCATTTTCTATAACCTTAATACTTGAAACATCATCTACCTCCCACATTTTCTCTTGATAGTAGATATTAATATCCCAAGCATCCCAGTTATGTGGTTTATCTTCAAAAGCCTGTATCACATTTCCTCTTTGCCCTTCTTGTAATACTTCTCTTTCATTTAATTTATCATATATTGAAATAAAATGGGCCTTCTCATCTAATTGTATTTTGAAAAACTCTGTTTCTATGTTTTTAGTTCCAATTTTAATGTAAGAGTCCTCAAGCTCTACTTCCTGTGTTTTCCTAATGCTAAAGGTTTTGTACCCCTTTGCTGGTATATTTTGTGCATAAAACACAATCTTATTATCATCTATTTTCTGGGATTCAATAAGACTCTCTCCATCAAATACCTTAGCATTTCTCCATCCCCTAGGAATTTCAAACTCAGCTATATCACTTCTTGAGAAGCCTAAATGATTAAATACCACAACAGAGTTTTCTGCTAGTTCCAGTTTTGAAGCAATATTAGCAGCTGATGTACTTATAATTCTCTTTGCGGTTTCATTGATTTTTTCATATTGTGTTTTAGAATCCTCATATACTTCCTTAATTGATGATCCTGGGATTATATCGTGGAACTGATTTAAAAGCGTAGTTTCCCAGCATCCTTTCAGTTCATCAGTAGGATATTTAGTTCCAACTTCAATACTACTCAAGGTTGATAGCATCTCTGCTTCTAAATTTAAGAATTCAGTTTTTCTATTATACCTCTTATTTCTAGCCATTGAAGTATAGGTTCCTCTATGATATTCAAGATAAAGCTCTCCTACCCATTTAGGAAGCTTATTATTTTCTTTAACATTTTCATTTAGATTATTAAAGAAATCTAAAGCTTTTCCCATCTTAACCTTAGGAGCACCTGGTATCCCTTTTTCGAAACGCTTTGCCATCTCTAGCATTTCCTTTGTGGCACCTCCACCACCATCTCCATATCCAAAACAATTTAAAACCTCACTATTTATCTCTTTCTGTTGATATCTCTGATAGCAGCCCATAATCTGAGAAGCATTGGTATTACCATTATAGGTAGTGCCAGTCCCAGGTCTTCCATCCTTTTTGTAATCAGTTGTTGATATAAAATGAGTTAAAACTTCAGAACCATCTATTCCTCTCCAAGTAAAAGTATCATATGGCATCTTATTGTATTCGTTCCAACTTATCTTTGTTGTCATAAAGTAATTAACTCCACTCTTTTGCAGAATTTGAGGAAGAGCTGCACTATATCCAAAAACATCCGGCAACCATAAAAGCTTACTATCTACTCCAAACTCATCTTTAAAAAAGTTCTTACCATGTATTATCTGCCTAATCAAAGATTCTCCAGAGGTTAAGTTACAATCCGCTTCAAGCCACATGGCTCCTTCAACCTCCCAGCGACCTTCCTTAACTCTGTCTTTTATGTGCGCATATATCTCTGGGTGATCTTCTTTAATAAACTTATATAGCTGAGGTTGGCTGGACATGAAAATATATTCTGGATACTCATCCATTAAACTCAAAACTGTAGAAAAACTTCTCGCTGCTTTTTCCCTTGTTTGGGCTAATGTCCACAACCAAGCTACATCAATATGAGTATGGCCAACGCATACTTCAGCAACATCATTATTTCCACAATATTTGTTATAGAATTCTTCTTCTAAATATTTATTTGTATCTTTTATAGATTTATAATAACTTTCATTTAAAGCTATTCTGAGATCCAACATATTTACAGCCTCTGTCATAAAGCTTAATATATTGATTCTTCTTTTATCATCCTCATCTAACAGTTCTGCTACTTCTATCGGTACTTTTACGTTATAGTATAATTTCTCTGTCTCCTTCTCAAGGATGGCAATGAACGTATTTAACTCCACTAAACTTTCTAACATTCCTGAATAAGCATATAATGCAATTTCGTAGCTTTCACCTGCCTTTGCATTGTCAGTCAGCAAAATCTGCCTGTGATTAACATCCAAGCCTTGAACTAAGCTTCCATTTACATATACTAAAAATTGAGGATTTGTAGCATCCCACTCCCCCTCTTTACCTGTAGTTACTTCATAAACAACTGTTTTCCCCTCATATTCTTTAGGTATAATAATCTCTTTTTTAAACCAGAAGTGTTTATCCTTACCACCCCATAATTGTCCTCTTTCAAAATCCTCCCATTGATCTGTCTCTTCATTTAGAAGTGAAAATTCATTATATCCACAAGATCTCATTTTGTAGTTATCAATGTCTAATCTATTAATGCAGATGTAATCCTTAAGTTCTGATAAAATCCTCTTTATTCTCTCAATAGCAAAATACATAACTCTCTTCCTTTCATTATTTAAAAATTACTGTCTGATTATATGAATAATAAACTATTGAAATTAAGCGTTTTCACAAAAGATGTTATATGAGTGATTGGTTAGCATTAAAAAATGTTTATTTACATATTTATTGTTCAAAATGGACATTAAACTAAGTTTTTAATCTTATGCTCTTATACAATTCTATGCTCAAATAGTGGACAAAAGAACAATCTAATTCAGCATATAAATTGAACCATTAAGCCATTTAACGTATATTTTTTATAACAATACCTGCGCAAATATTTTTTTAATTTAATAATATAAATATATCCAAAATTATGGTTTTAATATAACTTTTTTGTTATATTTTACCATAAAATATATTATAATATAACTGTATCAAGGAGGTGTTTTATGAAAAAGTCTAGAATGCTTATATTTATATTGATCTTCGCTGTTTTATTAACCGCAGCAATTACATTAATCTATCATTTTGCAGGAGGTAAAAAAGAGATGAAAGAAACTTTTACAAATCCAATAAGATCTGCTCCAAGTGCTGACCCTTGGGTTATTCAAAAAGATGGATATTACTATTACTGCTATTCAAATGGAAACAATAAAATCTTTGTAACTAAAACTAAGAGACTTCAAGATATTGATGTTGATACACCTGTAAACGTTTGGACATCACCTTTAGGCAAAGAGTATTCCAAAGAAACTTGGGCCCCAGAATTACATTTTATAAATAATAAATGGTATATCTATTTTGCAGCAGATGGTGGAAAAAATGAAAATCATAGAATGTATGTATTAGAGAGCAAAACTGAAGATCCACAAGGCGAATATATTTTTAAGGGTAAAGTGGGCGACGATACAAACAAATGGGCCATCGACGGAACCGTTCTAGAGAACAAAGGTAAATTGTACTTTATTTGGTCTGGCTGGGACGGTGATACAAACGTAAGCCAAAATTTATATATCGCAGAAATGAGCAATCCATATACAATATCCGGGAAAAGAATACTTCTATCTAAACCTGAAGAACCTTGGGAGACAATCGGACAACCTTATATCAACGAGGGTCCAGAGATATTAAAGAAAGGCAATACCATCCATATAGTTTATTCTGCTAGCGGAAGTTGGACTGAAGATTACTGCCTTGGTCTTTTAACTAATACAGATGGAGATGTACTCAACCCTTCTTCTTGGAAAAAATCAGGACCTGTTTTCTCTAAAACTGAGACTGCATATGCTCCTGGTCATGCATCCTTTGTAAAGTCACCTGATGGCAGTGAAGATTGGATTATATACCATGCTTGCGAAGCAGCTAATGGTGGATGGGATGGCAGAAGTGTAAGAACTCAAAAATTCACCTGGGAAAATAATTATCCTAAATTTGGTAAGCCCACTAATCTTGAAAAACCTATTGAGGTTCCTTCAGGTACACCTAAACAGGATTAACCCATATAATGAAAAAATCACTGAAGCGACTTTCTTTTACAGTAAAAAAGCAGTTAAGGATAACTACTAATTATCCCTAACTGCTTATTTTTCTACCTATAATATTTAGATAGTATACAAAAACATTCCACGTGTTTTCACTACATTATATTACTAATTTGATGTAGTAGATGTAGTTGTGCCATCTGTAGGTTGTGTAGTTGTGCCATCTGTAGGTTGTGTAGTTGGTTGTGTTGAATCCGTTGGTGCTGGAGAAGTTGTACTAGTTTCTGGTGCTGGAGTTGTAGCTTGATTAGCTATTACAAGCATTGCATCAAGGTCTGAATTAAGTTGCTTAAGTGCAGTAAGTCTTGCCTGAAACTTTGCAATTACATTATTCAATGAAGTAACAGCATTACCAAACTTGCCACCTTTTAAGTTATTTTCAGACTCAGTAGCATCGCTTGTAACTCCAGAAGTAGCCTTTAAATCTGTTCCGTCACCAATAAGCTTTTGAGATTCAGTTATTAAAGTGTTTAACATATCTGCAGGTAAAGTTTTTTCTCCAGACTCCAATTGTTGTAATATTGTTTGTAGTTGCTCTTTCTTTTGACCTACTTCCTTTTGTAAAGGGATTATTTGCTGTCTCAAAGCTGCCATCTGTGTATGTAATGATTTTATTTGTGACTTAAATGCTGCTATGTCCTGTTGCTTGTTATCTCTTTTAGCTTTTTCTTCTTCTTTTTTATTAGATCCCAAGTTATTTTCGTTTGAATCTTGTTCTTGAGAATCTCCTTTTCCATGTACTACTGCAGCAGAATTACTTTGTGTATTTTGTACTTGAGTAATTTGTTGCTTTGCTTGAGAACCTTTTCCGTGTTCTTGATGGTCATTACCTTTTGCATACACCATTGTGCTTGGCATAAGCATTAATCCTGCAATAATTAAAGATACTACCTTGTTTGTTTTCATAAATTCATTCCTCCTATTATTGTTTTTCTATTTATTTGCTTCACTTATATCTACATCAGGTACATTTTGTATTGATTGTAATGCATCATTTATATTATTTATCGCTGTTCCAACTTTTTGATTTACCTCTGATTTTTGATTTTGAGTTAAAGCTTTTACATTTTTAGTTTTAGCAGAGTTAGATTCTGTGGTAACACTAGCTCCAGTTTGTCCATTTGTACCGTTTTGGGCTGTAGCTCCTGATTGTGTTGAACTCGACTGAGTTTTACTAGTTTCTGTAGTGCTCGATTGTGCGCTGCTAGCCTTGTTTCCCTGTACAATGCTATTTGAAGTTCCTTTACTCCCACATCCAACCAATAAGAATGCGGTGCTAATTAATAATGCGATAACTTTTCCTTTCATATCATCCTCTCCCAAACTCTTTTGATAATATATACGAAACCATTCTCCCTTTTAAGGGTGTAGGTTCATATAGTTATTAAAAAATCTATTTTAACACTATTCTAATCATTAAATATTCTTCAAAACTCTTTTGCTGATATATACGAAAACATTTTTCCTTTTTAGGGGGTAGACTCATATAGTTTGTTTCAACACTAATTTTAATGTAGTAAAACAACTGATTATTCTTATTTTTTCTTACTTGCTTCAAAATAGCTATACCCCAAAACAATATTAAGGTTATTTTACACATTTAGCCTTAACATTGTTTCGGGGCATTTTTATTAAATAGATTATCCACACTATTCAATTATTGATTGTTGTGATTTTTTCTATGTTTTAATTGTTTATTATGCTGATAGACTTATTCCTAGCCATAGCAACTAAGCCTGATGCAACAAAAACTACACAGCTTATGAAATCCATCACAAATAAAGATATTATCCCACAACATATAAACCAAGTAGGAATCCTCTTTTCCACTTCTCCGCTTTTTAATCTTTTCGATAAATATAAATTAAGCAGGCCTATTCCAACAAACAATATTCCTATGGTCGTACTAAAGGAATATATGCTATCAATAACAGACTGTGTTGCATTTATTGATAATTGTGAACCGCCTGTTACGTTAAATCCTTGTCTTTTTATCATAGTTGAATACGGAATTATAGTGATTAATCCTGATATTATCTGCCACGAACCTCCTATATAAGCTAATATCTTTTCAAATTTTCTATCCACAGATATACTCCCTCCATTTTCAATATGTAACATAAGCAGCAATCTACATTTATCTTTATAGATTACTGCTTAAAAGGAATATTAATTAGGATTCCATTTACCATCGTTTATAGATTTTATTATATCTACATCTACCTTAGGTTCTCTTTTATAGGTAAGTAATCCATTGATTTCTTGTTCAACATCAGTTATTTGGGTATATACAAATCCTTGTACCAATGGCGATTCAAGTAGTGGAGAAATCACATCATAGTATCTCTTAATAAAGTCTTCATCGGAAGATGCCGAGGAGTATCCCCATCCCTTCCAATCGCTCTTTTGATAAGATATTCCACCCATTTCAGATACTATAATTGGCTGTCCTTCGTATTCCCATCCTTGTGCAACTATTGTTCTTCCTGCTGGTGTAGAATTAAGTATGTTGTCTAAAGATGAGTATCTATTTTTTAGAACTTCATTTTTCCATTCATAGTCATGTATTGTAAGAAGATCTGTTTTAGTATGATCCCATCCATCATTAGATATAACCGGCCTTGTTTGATCTAATGATTTTGTTAACCAATACATGGATGCTGAATGAGCCTGTTCGTTCTTATTATTCATTATACCTTCAACTCCCCAAGATTCATTTAAAGGAGTCCACGCCACTATACAAGGATGATTGTAATCACGTTCTATCATGTCCATCCATTCTTTAGTTATGCGATTAACATAAGTTCTTGAATAATTATATGCACTGGCAATTTCACCCCAAACTAGGAAGCCAAGTTTGTCTGCCCAATAAAGATATCTAGGATCTTCAATTTTTTGATGTTTTCTAACACCGTTAAAACCCATCGCCTTGCTTAACTTTATATCCTTTACAAAGTCCTCATCACTAGGTGCTGTTAATAGCGATTTTTCCCAATAACCTTGATCTAATAATAACTTTTGGAAATAAGGTCTATTGTTTAACATGAACTTTCCTGAAACTATAGAAACTTTTCTTAGTCCAAAGTATGAATTAACCTCATCAATACACGTATCATCAACTATAACCTTAAAATTTATATCAAAAAGCACCGGATTTTCAGGGGTCCAAGCCCAGGCTTCTTGATGATTCCAATCTATAGTAATATTCTGATCTAACCAGAAATCTCTTTTTCCTCTTCCATTTATTATACCTATTCTATCTTGAACAATCACTTTATCTCTTAATGTTATTGTAACCTCTAAATATGTGTTACTAGAAACCCTCTCTAACTCATACTCTACATGGACCTTTTTATTATCAAGGTCTGGAGTAATCCACAGGTTTTGCAGGTAATTCTCAGAAACAGCCTCAAGCCATACAGTTTGCCATATTCCTGTTGTTCTAGTATAAAATATTCCTTCTGATTTTTCCTTCCAGTACTGCTTACCTCTAGGAAGTTCTAAATCATAAGTGTAATCTTCTACCCTAATCACTACTTTATTTCCACTATCTTTAAGTACATCAGTAATTTCTACTGAAAAAGGAACATGTCCTCCTTCGTGAGTTATAACATGATTCCCATTTACCCACACATCCGCTTTATAATCAACAGCTCCAAAATGAAGATTTATTCTCTTATCTTTTAGCTTTTCTGGAATATCAAACTCTCTTGAGTACCATACAATGTCATGGACCTCTTGTTCATTTATACCAGAAAGTTCACTTTGAAATACATAAGGTACCACTATTTTTTTACTAAAGGAGTTATTTTGGTACCATTTACTTTTTAAACCTAAATCATTATCATCATATTCAAAATCCCAGTCCCCATTTAGATTTAACCACGTTTTCCTTTCAAAGTTTGGACGTGGATGTTCATTTCTAACAATATTTATTGCCATATCAGTTCCTCCTAATGTTGTTTTGTTTTTATTCTATCCCTTAATACCAGATGATAAATTAAGTCCTTCTAAGAAATACTTTTGAGTAAATAAATATAATATAAATGTTGGTATTATGGCTATAACTGCAGAAGTAGTCAAACGACCATAATCAGTTACATACATTCCCTGGAAAAGTTGCAAAGCAGGGGTTAATGGTAAGTTCTCAATATTATTGTATACAATTGATGGCCATAAAAAGTCATTCCAAGCTCCAGTGAAAGTAAATAATGCCACCACTGTTAATACAGGTCTTATAAGTGGTAAAATCACTTTAGTATATATCTGAAAATCGCTAGCACCATCTATTCTTGCTGATTCATCGTATTCTTTAGGTATGCTTACCATGAACTGTTTTATTAAAAATATGTTAAATACACCTGAGACACCTGGAACTATAATAGCAAGAGGTGTGTCTATCCAGTTAAACATACTTACTATCTTGTATAATGGAATAAGATTTACTATACTTGGAAACATCATAGTACTTAAAAGAACCCAGAATATAAAATCCCTTCCTTTGAACTTAAGTCTTGAGTATGCATAAGCTGCAGAGGATGCTATTATTAGCACTAAGACAGTTTGAGATACTGCTATAATTAAGGAATTTAAAAACCATCTAACTATAGGTGCACTATCAAAATTAGTTAATACTTTTACATAGTTTTCCACTATCCACTGCTGAGGTAGTAATTTGTAGCCCATTGAATTAATCTCAACGTTTGATTTAAACGAAGATAATACTGCATATAAGACTGGAAGTATCCAAATAAGCGCCATTGCAAAAAGAAATATAAACGCGGCAACTTTTGGCCCCTTCTTTTTAATCCATACCATTCTTCATCACCTCTTTAATTAATCTTTATCTCTAAGAAAATAGAATTGCAGTGATGCGACAAAAACTATACACAATCCAAGCATAACTGCCATGGCAGATGCTATACCAGCGATTGACTCACCAGTACCAAATGCTGTTTGTCTTATATACATCAAAAGCACAGAGGTTGACCCTGCAGGTCCTCCCTTACTGAACATTAGAGGCTGTCCATAAATATTAAGTTGAGCAATGGTTGTCATAACAAGAGTATAAGCAAGTTGATTTTTTATTGAAGGTAGTGTAATTTTTATGAACTTCATTACAGCACCAGCTCCATCTAATGCAGCTGCTTCATATAAATCTGAGGGTACCCCTGCTATAGCGGCTTGATAT
Organism: Clostridium fungisolvens; assembly: GCF_014193895.1. NCBI lineage: Bacteria > Bacillati > Bacillota > Clostridia > Eubacteriales > Clostridiaceae > Clostridium > Clostridium fungisolvens. The sequence continues at coordinate 3,409,056 of NZ_BLZR01000001.1, forward strand.
ATAACCATATTTCCACCTATATACCACCAAACAGTTATAGTTACGATAGCAATCCATACATATGGCTGGATGCCACCCCAATTTATTGACTGACCTAAAATCCTGTTTATTGGTCCAAAATTTTTGTTAAACAAAAATCCCCAAGCCAATATAACTGACGAAATCGAAAAAAGAGTTGGAAGGTAAAATATAGATTGAAAGATTTTGTGTCCCTTAGGTTTTGCATTAAGAGCTGCAGCCAACAATAACGGAACTATTACACAGAAAGGCACACTTAACAAAGTAAAAGTAAGAGTGTTCTTTAATCCATTATGAAACTGAGTATAAAATGTTGACTTAGTATTAGCTAGGATTTCAGCATAATTCTTAAGTCCTACCCACTGAGGGGTATCCATAAGATTCCATTGTGTAAAAGAAATTAATATCCCGAATATGGCTGGAATACCGAAGAAAATTATAAACAGAATCAAATGTGGTGCTATAAACACATATGGCGTGTACTTCCTTTTCTCCATTACATTATTTCACCTCACCTAATATAGAGTTGTATTTATATAGATGTCCCACTTCGTAATAAAATTTATATTTTTAAATTCTCTCATCAGAACCCAAAGGAGTTTTGAAAATAGATTTTTCATTGAAATGTTACATCTTTAGATAAGTCACTTTAATTAAACAACTTATATTTTAAATTCTCCCCTAAAAATCTAGAGGAGCTTTAAATATAGTTTTTAGCTTGAAGTGGTATATCTTTCTATAGAGATGTACCACTTCATTATAAAACTCCTATTTTTTTAATTCTCTCGCAGAAAACTGTGAAATTTTTAAAAATAGATTAAGGTCTAAAGATTTAACAGCATTAGAGTTACTTACCGCTAGCTATTCTATCTTCTGTTTCCTTTTGTGCTTGTTCTAGTCCTTTTTTAATATCCATCTTACCGAAAACTGTATCTAATACAATCTTATCTAGGGACTCAGCTACATATCCGTAGTATTGATAATTAAATACATGTAGAGCTTCTGGTTCTTTAGCTAAGAAAGCTTGTGGTTCCTTTGCAAATTCAGCACTTGTTTGAACTGCCATTGAAGCTGGGTTTTGACCTGCATCAGTAGCCCATTTTAATGAATTAGCTTGTAGCCATTTTAAGAAGTCTATAATTCCCTGTGTCTTATCTGCATCTCTTGCTGGATTCTTAAACATTACAAAATTATGAGAAGATGACCAGTTAACAAGCTTGTTTTTATCAAAAGTTATAAAATTAGTCATTTTCCAAGGTGCTTTTGCATCTTTTAAGCCATTACGCATCCAAATTCCTTCTGGCCAAAATACTAACTTACCATTCATGAATAATTGTTGAGGATCATCTCCGTCTTGTGTTGCAATCTTGTCTGTAACAAAACTCTTCATTGTTGTTAAGGCCTTTTCAGCCTGAGGAGTATTAACAGTTGGTTTTGTTCCATCAGAAGTTATATCTCCACCTAATTGTTTAATCCAAGCCAATGTCATAACTCTCATCCAGTCAACGCCTATTGCTGCAATTTTATCTTTTTTAGCAGCCTCTCCTACTTCCTTAACTTCGTCCATTGTTATAACTCCGTCATCAAGTACGTGAGGTCCATATTTCGCTAATAGGTCTGGATTGTAGTAAGTGATATATGAGTGTACATCTAGAGGCACTCCATATCTCTTGTTATCTACAGCTCCAACTCTCCAACCTTCTTTTAGATAATTCTCTTCTTTAATGTTATTTCCATCCTTTGATATAGCATCATCATAAGAAACTAACATATCATTTTTTACAAATAGAGGAATTCTTTCAGCATGTACAATTGTTAAATCAGGAACGTTTTTACCTGAGCTTACAACACTAGGTATCTTTGTATACATATCATTTGCTTCTATAGGTACGTGTTTAACTTTATATTTTGGATTTGTCTTATTATACTCAGCTATCATTGAAGTCATTGTATCACCATCAGGACCTGTAAGTGGTGTCCAAAGTGTGATTTCATTCTTGGATGCAGATGCTGAAGTGGTAGAACTGCCCCCTTTACCGCATCCAGCAAGTAACGAGGTAATAGTTAAGGTCGAAAGCACAACGCTAAGGATTGTTTTAATTTTACGATTCATAATATCTCCTCCAAAAATAATGTATTGTATATTTAAACGTAAATCTATGATAAGGTTTACGTATACAAGCAAAAAAAATTATATTTGCTGATTATCGACAACATTGTCCACTAAGATATTTTTATAACATTATCAGATGATTTCTTTACCCTTGTTACTACTGATATTAAGTAATATACTATAGCTAGAAAAATCACTTCCATATATATGCATTCTAAAGGCTTTAGCATTAACTTCTTGAATTTTGAATCTAGAGTAAAAATGAATATATTGCTTACTACTAAACAAAAGAGTACATTTTGCCCCAAAGCTATAATAGGTTTTAAATATAAAAGGAATTTTTCAAGCATCATAGATGCCAAATAATACAAATATAATATAAACATTGGTGCTACTATCCATGATAATGAAGGGGGGAATCTGCAAGGAGGTGCTTTTAAAACAATTATCTCGTATATAGGGTACGCACTTAATAATAGCGCACCTCCCGCAAAGGCTAAATTGAACTTTATGTCATACTTTTTAAAGTACATTCCTAGCATATAAAAAGGCATATACTGCAGCACAGGGAAAGCTGCAAATTTGTTAGTTCCTATAAGCACACCTAATTGATTAATTGTTATCTTTTCGTATGGTATAAAACAAGTTAAAAATAAGCTAAAGAAAATTATCCAAAATAAAATTTTATTATTTAGAACTTTCTTAAAAGGTATAAAAAGTATTAAGGTCACAAGACTAAAATAAGCAAAAGATGCTAAAAATTCTGACCACCCTGGCATATTATTTAATAAAATTATTTCCTTAAAAGTGTTCCATTCAATTCGACTACCAGCCACAAATAACTGAAATGCACTGCCAGAAACATAAAAAGCTATTAATGTTTTTATACTGTTTTTTATTATTTTTTTATATACACTCTTCAGATCTTTTTCCAAATAAGAAATTTCAGCAACATAACCAAAACAAAATACAAATCCAGAAAAAGTGATTACATTTCCTATATTAATTACATATTCTACTGAGGGTGATATAGATGGATCTGAAAAAAACTGCATTATATGCACCAAAACCATCCCAATAACTAGAAGTCCTTTAAATATATCTATTGAAAAATTTCTTTCCATTCATACACCTCTTGTTTTTGTAACTTGGTAAATTTAATACAATCAGCTTTATCCTCATCAGTTTTTGACATCGTTTTCATTAAAGTTTATTTTACAGCCTTGTAGACTATATACTTTTCATAGAAAAAGTAATATAAACCACATTTATTGTAATATAATAATTTTTATGTAGGATTAAGTAAAAAAAACTTCATTATATTGCACTTACTTCGCTATGCATGTACCACTTTGAATTAAATACACTTTTTCTAACACTCTCACCAAAAGTGGTGAGAGTTTAAAACATGCTTCCAAAAATCGCACATAGCTTACATACTATAATCTATCCTCATAACTATATTCTGCTCGTAATCACCAAACTTTTCACCAAATATATTCACTCCACCTACATGTTCAGCATCTTCTTTTACTCCAATTCGAACAGTTATAAATTTATCTTCTTTAAGCTTTAAATCCTCGATTTTAACACCAGATATCCTAGTTTCATCTATGAATGATCCTTCCTTGTTTACTCTCCAGGTTTTCAACATCCCATATTGCGTGCAACCATCAGACCACCATATAGGATTCAATCTTCCTCTTCGACCACCAAAATCTCCAGGACTAGTCCAAGTTCCAACTTCTATCCCATTTACCCACATTGTTATATCTGAAGGCCAATTGTTTCTGTAATTTGGAGCTTCAGAACATAATTCCATAGATACTTCAATTAATTTTTCTTTTCCTATCTGAAGAACATTATTTGGAAAACGGTATTCTATATAACCTTTGTGGAACCAAATAAGTTGGGCTGTCGTTCTCATAGGATTATAGAATCTTCTTGGATCATCTTCCGAATCTATAAATCCATTTTCGTTTACCATACCACATGTGGGATGAACTTCACAATCAACAAAATTTCCAAGTGGCATATTAATATAGAAAGAATTATCTTGGGAATGCAGATTCACTGTATCAAGTTGTATATTGATTTTATCCATCTTTCTACTACATACTTTCATGGACCCTCTTACACCAGGCTGCAGTTCTGTATTAATAATACCAGCATCTTCAAGAATTTTTACATTTAATGCAGCAGTTGAAGTAGGTATATTAAGCTTTTCTGCAATTTCATTTACATTATGACTGTTATAATTCAAAAGCTTTATTATTTCTAGTCTAACTTCAGAAGCCAAAGCTTTTGCTATGTTGTACAATTCATCGCTTCTTTCTAAATCCAAATCTACAATCTTACTCATTGATTTATCTTCCCTTCTGTGTATGCAACATCAAACAAAATACTTTATTACAATATTTATGTTTTATTACACCTTTATTATATAATTAATTTATTGGAAAATCAAGGTATTTATTTCATATTTTTAACTTTATTCCATATTTTTTGGTATGTTTAAATATAAGTATAACAAGTCTTTTTTAAGACTTCTACTAATTAATAAAAAGTTCAAATTTATACTAATCTATACTATACTTTTTCTGATATTCATAATTCACTTTACACCGACATCACCTAGAAACGTGTTAAAATCAAAGAAAACTTTTAGGACATAAATAAAGCTTACTGTGTATTCTTTCATATAAATTGGTATAATTAAGGTAGATAAATACTAAACTAATAAATTTTAAGGAGCTAAAAAAATGAATCTTAGTGCTTTTAATTACGGAGCTAACGCTATTAGCTTTATAAAAAACGAGAAGAAATACGGTATGATATGTGCATGGTCAATGCAGGCTGATTATGACAAAGTTCTAATGATGCTAGGTACTCAAAGTATAACTGGAAAGAATATCAGCAAAGGTGATATCATTGGAGTTAGTGCATTAAATGAAGACCAACAAAATGTAGTTGATGCACTTGGCAACAGCCATTCTGATGATACAGATAAATTTGCAAATATCAAATATACTGTTAAAGATTCAGCCATAGTAATAGATGATGCTAGCAATTGTATGGTTGTAGAAGTTCTAGATGTATTGCATCTTGAAGGAATTGAGCAAGATAATTTAATCTATGGTCTTGTAAAATCATTTGAAAGCAATGATATTAAAAAATATACTTTATAACAATAATGCTATCTGCGAACATAATATTTTAACCGCACGCTAAAATTATAAAAGTGTGCGGTTACTTTTTACCATTTAATTATCTTAATATACATATGTAATAGATAAATTTGTCATATCTTTAAAAAGCCTTAGTTGGGAGTATCATATTAGTCCTTCTTTAATAATATAGTATTGAAGCAAATTATTAGAGGAGATTTTAATATGCTATCAAGAGGTGATTTCATAAGGCAATCACTAGAGTTACATCTTTTTTTCACACGTATCATGAAAGAACATTCATTCTTTTTACAAATCAATTTCACTCAAAAAGATTCTAATTATTCGATACACGCTGATAACTTTCGTATGGAATTTGATAGGCTTTTAGCAGAAGCAATTTCATTGTCTAATGGCGTTGTTAGCTCTGAAGTATTACAATCTGGAGAAGTAATCACGCCATTTACGTTAAAAGCTGAAAGGGCCTCAGCATATTACACCGGAGTAAATATCGCTGTCAACTTAACTGAAGCAGAAGGCAACTTAGTCGGAGACGCTATCAAAATTGATAGTTCTGTTCTTGAACAAAGAGTGTTCTCCCTTAATCACAGAATTATGAACTTAGTAAATTCTTTAATACAATTTAAAACCATGATATTATCAGACATTTTATCCTGCAAAATTATTACAGGTAATTATCCTTTACTTATAGACCATATTTTAAGAGAAGCCAAGTTTTATTCTAACATTATTCATAAACTACAGAATCATGAAGAAATTGATCTAGAAAAAGAAACATATATACAGGAGACTTTCTGGAACAGAATTATGGCTGAACACTCTAAATTTATTCATGGACTTCTTGACCCGACTGAAAAGGAACTTATTAAGACTGCCGAAAATTTTGGAGAAGAGTTTGACCAATTGACCTCAGAAGCAAAAGAGGCTATGCAACAAACAATTCCATTAGCAAAGGTAACAGAGGATAGTCTTAATGCAACCTTAGAAATTAGTAAATTCAAAGCTCAAGGAACCCAAGGATTATTAGAATGTAAAATTAAATCTATAATAATACCATTATTAGCAGATCATACATTGCGTGAAGCAAACCATTATTTACGACTATTGAAAATATTCAGCAAATCTGTGTAAGTACATTTTATTTTGTATTTCCAGTAATCATTCAGCTGAATAAAAAAAAGGCCGCTAAAGCGACCTTTTTTTTGTGCATCTGTATTTCCAAATACATATAAGAAAAATAGGCAGGAAATAAGTTTATACTTTCCTGAACAGTAAAAAGAGGAGGTTTGAACATATTTATAAAAATTCAAGTTCACTAAAAGCTTTTATAAATTCTTTCGTTCCGTAATTCTCAAACTCCACTTCAATCATCATATCATCTTCTTTAAGCACTTTTCCTGTTCCATATTTTTTATGACGAACTAGTTTCATTGCTACTTCGGTTACTGTCTCAACATCTATTGCAACTGCCGCCTCAATTTCTACTTCAGTTGTTTCAGTTATTTCTCCAACTAATACTTCACTCGATACTTCCACTTTCTTGCATTCATTTTTTGCTTCTTGAATCTGCTTTTTAAGCTCTTGTAAATTAACATTAGCACTTTTGACCTCATCACTCTCTATAAGCTTAGATGGTATCATGTGAATATATCTACTTTCTCCTGAAGCTACCCTTTGATAATCTGGATTTGTATAATAGGAAAGTTCTAGATAATCCTTTGCTCTAGTAATACCAACAAAAAACAGCCTCATCTCCTCTTCTTCTTCCATATCCCTTGTACTCAATGGAATCAATCCGTAATTTACACCTGTAATAAATACATACGAGAACTCTAACCCCTTGGAGGCATGTAAAGTCATAAGCTTAATTGAATCTGCATCGCTACTTATATCCTTCTGCAGTATATTAACACCATATAAGGCAGAGGAGTTTACAAAATCCTTAAGTCCATTGAGAAACTTCATTTGCTTTTCTTTCATATATTCTATAATAATATTAAGCAAAGCACATATAGATTCTTTATCCTCTTTGTAAGTAGCAGAAGTTGGCCTTATATATTTATTAAATTCAAAGTAGTCATATATCTCTTCAGATTTAGTTATTTCGGAACATTCATTGAGAAATTTATGCATTTTCGTATATAGCTCTGATTTCTCTATACTCTGCTCTCTCACTATATTTCTCGCTGTAACTTCTTTCATTCGTTCACCGTAATCCTTATTGCTAAGAACATATACTCCAGATGAGGTATCATTAGGATTTACCGAAAAACGAAATAGTTTAATCATCCAATTAAGAACTGGAATATCACGTATATTTTTCTTCATAGATACTTCATAAGGAATATGATTTTTCGAAAACACATCTTCAAAAACCTGGGACTGATCCTGCAACCGATAAAAGATCGCAATGTCACTATACTTTACACCTAAATTATGTATTTCCTTAATTCTATCAACAAGATAGCAAGCTTCATTAAATGAATTATACTGATTTTTCACTATGATCTTACTTCCAGATTCACGTACTCCTTTTAAGTCACTTCCATCTAGAAGAAAACATCTAGCTGCTTCTAAGATAGAACTACTAGAGCGGTAATTAATTGGAAGTGATAGTTCTTTTGCTTTATATTTATGTTTTAAGGTATAAAATACATTAAGTGTACTTCCTCTCCAGCTATAAATAACCTGATTAGGGTCACCTACAGCAAACATTTTAGTATCAGAACCTTTTAATCTATCAATAAACTCAAGCTGTTGTTTATCACTGTCTTGAACCTCATCAATAATAATCCATTTTGGAGCTATTATATTATGCTCCAATAAATGATTTACGTTTTCCAATATATCAGAAAAGGACATTTTGTTTTGTTTTACTTTTTCTTCTTTTAATAGTTGAACAAGCCTAAATATATCATCATTATACTTTGAGATTTTTTCCTCTTCTCTCTCTATTGCATTTGCCTGTTCCAATCGTTTTTTCATTCTATTTTTATACTTAATTGCTAGCTTTTCTTCCTGGATTATTTCCATAGCAATATCCAACTCTTCTTCTGGCTCTATTACTAAAAAATCTTTTGTATATCCCATCTTTTCAATAGATAATCTGTCTTTAAGTAAATGAAGCGCAACACTATGAAAAGTTCCAAATCCCTTTAGTTCTTCTGATTGGATACTGTCATCTAAAGCAAGTAGTCTTTCTTTGATTTCATTTGCAGCTTTATTAGTAAAGGTCAATACAATCATATCTTTATAGCTAATGTTTTTGTCATAGTGAAGATATATAATCTTCGAAATCAGCACTGTTGTTTTTCCACTTCCTACGTTTGCCTTTACAATACATGCATCACTTTCATCTAAAACAGCTTCTTTTTGATATTCATTTAATTTTTCTATTTCTTTTTGGTAATGCATGTAGTCCTCCTATTCCACAAGATCTTCATATCTTCTTTGTAACTTATTTTTTATATTACTTCTATCATCAGCAGTTTCTTCAAGTCTTACTTTTAATCGAAGACCAGAAGGAGCATCTGTATGAAAGGAGATAATATTTATTATACTTTTTCTATTGGTTTCTTCCATTGCCCATTCTTTATAAAAAGCGTTCTGTAAAACTAAGGTTAACGTACAATTATCTATCTCTACCTCAGTAATTGTGCTTAAAAACTTTGCAAATGAATCTCCATTTCCCTGCATATATTCACAGAAGTCTCGCCATTTTTCCTTAAGCTCATTAAATCGAAATTGTTTATTAATAAATGTTGATGGAGCATATTCAATAAGCTTAACACCCTTCGGAGCTTCAATTTCTTCTAATAAATTCTTCAGCCCCCACAGGACCATTGCTTTATCCAATTTATAATCACCAATGCAAGCAGCACAACCACCTTCACATGTGCATCCACCTACCATCTTAATTGCAGCCTCAACAATCTGTGCAGTTAAATCAAATACTTTTTCTGCATATCCTAGTCCACCTATATATTTATCATAAACAAACATATACACTTCATCATTAAAATTTTCACTTATTTCTATGGCATTGTTAGACATTACAACTCCCATGTCCTCCTGCTCTGTCATAGTAGACATCATTGCTGCATTTTTAATAGCATAACACAAACCCTCAAAATGATTATTTCTTATGATCATGCCATTTTGACTCTCCTGCAACAATCTTCTATATACCGTAACAACATTATCCGGAATCCTTATCCAAGCACTTTCCGTATCAAAATCCTTGGATAATGGTTTTTCTAAATGTTCAAACCCTAAGTTTTGGTGATTGTGAAACTGCAATTTTTTATACATATACACTACTTCATTAACATTTACATCACCAAATGCAACCTTCACACGGTTATACTCCATATCCTTATTGCCTTGAATAATCCTTATATTTGTATTGGCTCCTGGCATCGTATAATAGTTTCCATTAAAAGGTATGCAAAATGCAGTTTTACTTTCTAAATCAAGTTTGATAACCTGATACTGAATTCCATCATGCATGTAAATAGCTCCATTATGAATCTCACGGAAAGCCTGCATTTCATCCATCTCAGTAATTTCTTTATTATTCTCTTTATTAATGAGTTTGTATCGAAACTTATCAATATTTCTTAAACTAAAATCTCCTGCTGGAAAGGAATTACCGCTCCATGCAAACTTTCCACTCTGATTTGTCAATTCCTTTGCTCTTATTAAAACAGGAATTGTTTCTCCGAGATCAGGAAAAACCGAGATATCATCCAAGGTCAATGGTATTTCAGCAGCTGCAGCACGTATGTGTGCCAATTCTATCAGAAGATTATTCTTATCAATTACTGCATTTTCACTTCCACTTTCAAAAAGCCAATCAGGATTAACCCCTATGTACTGATCAAAAGGCAAACTATCAAGAATCAAATAATTGGAGCTTTCACTTCCACTTCTACCAGCTCTCCCTGTCTGCTGCCAAAAAGACGCCCTAGTTCCTGGATATCCAACAAGCACTGTGGTATCAATCTTACCAATATCTATACCTAGTTCTAGGGCGTTGGTAGAGATTAATCCCCGTAAAACTCCGGTAATCATCTTGTTTTCAATTTCCTTACGCTCTAATGGGGTATATCCTCCCCTGTATCCAGATATTTTATCTGCTAAGGATGCTCCAAAAAAGTTTTCCGTTTGTAATTTATCTCTTGATTCTTTTAATACAACTTCCACATTTCTCCTTGACTTTGCAAAAGCAATAAAACTATTGTCATTTTCTACTAAGTCAGGTATTAAATCAGCAGCAACAGTTGTTGTCTGAACTTGCCCATAATATTTTTTATCCTTGCCCATAATCTTCGGAGGCTGTACAAGCATGTACTTCCTTTTTGCAGCTGGTGAACCATCCTTATGTACTCTAGTAAATTTTTGTCCACAGATTTCTTCTGCAAGTTCAACAGGGTTAGCTATAGTTGCTGAACTACATAAATATTGTGGTGATGAATTATAGTATCTGCATACTCTTCCTAGTCTCCTAAAAACATTTCCTAGGTGTGAACCAAATGCACCTCTATATGTATGAAGTTCATCAATTACTACATACTTCAGATTGGAAAATATAAAATCAAACCCAAACTTACTATGATTAGGTAGAAATGCAGCATTTATCATTTCTGGATTTGTTAAGATAATGTTAGCATTTTTTCTGATTCTGCTTCTTTCATTTACAGTGGTATCTCCATCATATACTCCTGCTGAAATCCTATTTTCTCCGAAATATTCTAAGTAAGGCAGGATAGCACGGTATTGATCACTTGCTAGAGCTTTTGTAGGATATATAAAAATTGCTCTTGCAAGTGGATTTGATAAAATCTCATTAATGACTGGCAATAAAAAACTAAGAGTTTTTCCACTGGCTGTTGATGTTGTTATTACAATATTATTACGTTCCATTGCCTTTTCAAACATTTCTGCCTGATGACAATATAGTTTATCAATTCCTTTTTCAGAAAGATATGAGCATATTTCCTGTGACAAGCTGCTTGGAAAATCTGCATACCTTGCTTCTCTTTTAGGTATTGTCTTATTGTATATAATTAAATCATCTATATTCATTAAAGCTACTCCTGTTCTAATAAATTACAAGTATATGTACATCAAATTATTCATATTAATTATAGCCCAAAGCATACATAATTACATCTCAGTTCATTAAGAAATGCTGTATATAACTTTACAACATCCCAAATGCTATTTTTATGCTTTTTAGTATTTCGATTCCTATGGCTCAAATTCTAATTATCTCGTTTTTTAACTTGTTATAATCTAATAAATTTTCACCTTATTAAATTTTAAAGGCCAATTAATATCATGTTTAAATAATATAATTTAAAGCTTAAATGAAACTTAAATATATTTGAAATCCAATTGATTTTTACTTGCAGCAACTATATAATAAATCCACGATATATTAATAGACAAGTATCTTAAATCTCTATACTTGACGCTCTCATAAAGATGTACTACTTCGATCCGAAAAGTATTTTCAAAACTCCTCTGGGTTCTGAGAGGAAAATTTGAAAATATAAATTTTATCACGACGTGGTACATCCATAGTAACGTAGAAAGTAATAAAAAATAACATATTAGAGGATGGCGACTATATGAATATTTCAAAAGTGTATAAATTAATTATTTTAACCACTGTTGTTTTCGTTTTAGCCGGCTGCAGTAGTTCATCTATAAATCTAAAAAAAGATTATAGAATAAAATCTAGCAAGGATATAAATTTTTATATAACTACTGATTTGCATTATTTATCTAAGAGCCTCACAGACAATGGAGTAGCCTTCCAAAAATTTGTTGCTTCAGGAGATGGTAAAGAGCTTGAAGAAATAGATCCAATAACTGAGGCATTTACTTCAAATATCAAAGTTAAAAAACCAGATATACTTATAATTAGCGGCGATCTTACCTCCAACGGAGAAAAGCAAAGCCACCTAGATTTAGCAAAAAAACTTAAGACTATCGAGGAAAGCGGCACTTCAGTATATGTTATCCCCGGAAACCATGATATTTTAAATCCTTATGCTAGAGGTTTCAAAGGAGATAACCAGTATGTTACAGACTATATAACCGCTAAAGATTTCAGCCAAATATATTCTGATTTCGGTTATGATGAAGCAATATCAAAAGATGAAGATTCCCTAAGTTACCTCGCCACTCCAAGTGAAGATGTCTGGCTCTTAATGCTTGATACCAATAAATATAAGAGTAATGTTTCTCTAGGAGCTCCACAGTTAGGCGGTGAACTATCCTCTAAAACATTAAACTGGATAAAAAAATGCAGTGACTTAGCTAAAGAAAAGGGAGCCAATATAATAACTGTAATGCACCACAACATTCTAGATCATAGTGAGATTGTACGTAAAGGATTTACTATAGATAACAACGAGACAGTTCTTAAGAATTTTAAGGATAATAATTTAAATCTAGTTCTGAGTGGACATATTCATATCCAAGACATAGCTTCCGACAATAAGGATAAGCCTGAACTGTACGATATTGCTACAAATTCGTTGGCCACTTATCCCCATCAATACGGAATACTTAAGTATTCTGCTCAAGATAACAGTTACACTTATAATACTACTAAAGTAGATGTAGAAGGCTGGGCAAAAAATAACGGGATAGTAGATGAAAAGCTTAACAACTTTACCAAGTATTCAGAAGATTATTTTGGAAACTTTGCTTATAATATGATTTCTAAACACTTTACTGTAACAGATAACTACTCAGATGCTGAGATAAAATTAATGTCTGAAACTATGAAGACCTTAAACCTAAGATATTTTGCAGGAACTGAAAATTTGAACTCTAAGGATGTCATAAACTCTGAAGGATTTAAACTTTTGACTAATTCCTCGGAAGGTTTCTTTAAAAATTATGTTCAAAGCATATCAAGCGATAAAGATACCGATGATAATAATTTATACATAAAAATTCATAATAATTTCTCAAAGTCTAATTGAAAAATTCAATATGGTTTGAGGCAATTTTTTAAAGTTTTACCTAAAACCATATTGATTAAATGTTTTTTTAATAGTACAATAACACTATGAATTGTACGTACAAAAGACTTATTTTGTATGAATGTTATTTTGTTACAACAATATAAAAGGTGTTTCCTACTTTAAGTAACTATTAGAGTATTAGATAATGTTTCATCTGCTTTATCGCTATCAAACATTATATTAATTATTTGCGAAGTCTTATTAATAATAAACACCTGCAATCCTAAAGATATAAGTTTAATCATAGAGTTGTTCATCTAAAGAGCATTGGATGAAGAACCACTTAATTTAAACATGATGCTTTAACAGCATCTAATTTAATAATTTCGCCTATAATTGTACGTACATTATGTATACGATTTAACGCATCAAATATTAAATTCAGCTTTCAAAAAGTTTCTAATAAAGATTATTTAAATATTAATATTACAATATTTTAATGGAGGAATAAAAATTGAGTAATACAATGAATGATATTAAAAATTCCATTATCAACGGCAAAACAGTACTTGGCATTGAACTTGGTTCTACTAGAATTAAAGCAGTCCTACTTGGAGAAAATAACACACCTATAGCCTCTGGTAGCCATGACTGGGAAAATAGTTATATAAACAACATCTGGACCTACAGCTTAGATGAAGTTTGGACAGGTCTACAGGACAGTTATCAAAAGATGGCCAACAACGTAAAAGAGCAATATGGTGTACCCCTTCAAACTATTGGCGCAATTGGTTTTAGCGCCATGATGCATGGTTACATGGTTTTCAACAAAGAAGGTGAGCTTTTAGTACCCTTCCGTACATGGCGTAACACTATTACTGAAAAGGCGTCTGAAGATTTGACTAAAGTTTTCAACTACCATATCCCTCAAAGATGGAGTATCGCTCATCTTTATCAATCTATCTTAAACGGTGAAGAACATGTGGCTGATATAGATTTCCAAACAACCTTAGAAGGATATGTACATTGGAAACTTACAGGTGAAAAGGTTATAGGTATCGGAGAAGCTTCAGGAATGTTCCCTATTGATATAGAAACTAAAAACTACAACGAAAAAATGGTTGAACAATTTGATGAATTAATTGCTCATAAAAACTTCTCATGGAAGTTTAAAGATATCTTCCCAAAAGTTTTATTAGCAGGTGAAAATGCTGGTGTTCTTACTGAAGAAGGAGCAAAACTATTAGACGTTACTGGCAACTTAAAACCAGGTATTCCACTTTGCCCTCCAGAAGGCGATGCAGGGACAGGTATGGTTGCTACTAACAGCATCGCACAGCGTACAGGTAATGTTTCAGCAGGAACTTCTGTTTTTGCAATGATTGTACTGGAGAAAGATTTATCAAAAGCATATGAGGAGATAGATTTAGTTACAACTCCTACTGGTAATCTAGTAGCTATGGTTCACTGCAACAACTGCACATCAGATCTTAATGCCTGGGTTGGATTATTTAAAGAATATTCTGAGGCAATGGGTATGGAAGTCAACATGGATAAACTGTTTGCAACCTTATATAATAAAGCCCTTGAAGGAGATGCAGATTGTGGTGGTCTACTGGCATATAACTATTTTTCAGGTGAACATATAACTAGTTTTGAGGAAGGGCGTCCATTATTTGTACGTACTCCAGAAAGTAAATTTAACTTAGCTAACTTCATCCGTGTACATCTATTTACTTCTTTAGGAGCACTAAAGACCGGCCTAGATATTCTTCTTAAAGAAGAAGGAGTTAAGGTTGATGAGATGCTTGGCCATGGTGGATTATTTAAGACTAAGGGAGTTGGACAAAAGATTATGGCTGCTGCTATAAATGCTCCTGTATCTGTTATGGAGACTGCCGGAGAAGGTGGAGCATGGGGAATTGCAGTACTTGCAGCCTATATGCTTAATAAAGCCGAAAACGAGACCCTAGATGATTATTTATCACAGAAAGTGTTTGCAGGAGAAGTGGTTACAAAGATGTATCCAGATGCTAAGGATGTAAAAGGCTTTGACGAATTCATGAAGCGTTATACCAATGGACTTCCTATCGAAAGAGCTGCTGTTGATAACCTTAAATAATTAATAAAGCTAGTACACAAAACCAGTATTTTTTATATAGAGCTAAGGAGTTCTCATTTATTTTAGTAGACTCCTTGCTCTATTTTTATAGATTTAAAATTACTAATCAGTGCTATTTTCATCCTTACAATTATTCTCTTCTGTCAACTCTTCAGATAATTCTACTCCAAGCTTTCTACGATATGCTTTAACATTCATGTTATTATCTGCTGTCTTTCCTACTCTAGAACTTCTAATAAACTTCATTACAAAATATGCAGCGGAATATACTACAAGCATTACAATTCCGGCAACAAGACCTGATCCCTGGCCTGAAATAAAAGGCATACTTAGTATGATAATTATCATACTAACTAAGGTAATCCAAGAGGTATAAGGATATCCAGGCATCTGACACTTTCCTTCTGGCGGACAACCGTGGATTCCACGTAATTTTATTTGGATACCTAGAATTACTACATAAGTAACTAGAAGTGCAAAGCTGCTTGAACTTATCAAAAACAAGTACATTCTTGGAAACAAAAGCCCCAGCCACAATGCTAATAACATTGAAAAACCTGAGAATAATATTGCACGGTATGGTACATCTGTTTTATCCTTTAGCCACTTTGGTGCTTGCCCTTCATCTACGAGAGATCTCATCATTCTACCAATTCCAAACATAGCTGCTAGGGATGCTGACAATATAGCTGTAATAAGCACTAAATTCATAACAGAACCAGCCCAGCCCATTCCAAATCTATTAAGAGAAGCCACCATAGGACTGATTTTTTCACTTAGCTCAGATGTTGGAATCAGCGGGAGCAGTGCAAGTGTATATAACACATATAGTCCAACTAGCCCAAACACTGTATTTCTAATTGCCTTAGGAATTGTTTTTCCAGGATCAGCGGTTTCTGAGGCAGCTAATCCGATTATTTCAAAACCAGCATAAGCAAACATAACTATTAACATACTGCCTGCGATACCCTTTATTCCACCTGGAGCAAAAGCCTCTCTTCTTAATTCTCCCACTCCCACCGCTGATATCTTCGTAATTCCACCTAATATTAGTAATACAGACATCATAATAAATGCAACTATAGCTAACAATTTTATCGCTGAAAGACTGCTTGCCACCTTGCTCAATCTATGTGCACCTAATAGGTTAATAAGAGTAACTGCTATTATTATAAAACTCCCCAAGAACAAAACAGATATATTAGGAAACCACTCACTTAATAAAATTGAAACAGCAGTAGCCTCACTAGACATCGACAAAATCATTCCAGTCCAATACATCCATCCAACAACGAATCCAACTCCAGGACTTAAAACTTGCCCTGCGAAGGTATGAAAAGAGCCAGAATGCGGACTTGCTACAGTTATTTCAGATAAAGCATAGAGTATAAAATAAACTAATATTCCTGCTAATATGTAAGATATTATAATAGAAGGTCCTGCTGCATTTATAGCTACTGCTGAACCAAGAAAAAATGAGCCTCCTATAACAGTTCCTAGTGCCATCATCGTAAGATGCCCTACAGACAATCCTTGTTTTTTCTTTTCCATAATATAGTCCTCCAATATGAAAGTTGTATCGCAACAATAATATTATCTCTAAAGGAGGAGAATGTATTCTCATACTACATAATATTGATTTGTCTTTGCACGAAATATGTTTACATCCATATTTTTTTGTTATAAAAATAGAGCTAATCAGTTTTTATTTGCTAAAAAACTAATCAGCTCTATTTTCTTACTTTTCTTTATGAACCACTCCAGCAGTAGCTTGATGAGTTGGTGTTACTGTCACTTCACATATTTGTACATGTGCAGGCACAGAAGCAGTATAAAGTATTACATCTGCTATGTCTTCAGCTGTTAATGGCTCAATTCCTTTGTAAACAGCATCTGCTTTTTCTTGATCTCCATGAAATCTAATTACACTAAAGTTTGTCTCTACCATACCAGGTTGTATGTTTGTTACTTTTATAGGTGTGTCAACTACATCCATTCTCAAGCCGTCACTGATAAACTTTACTGCAGCCTTTGTAGCACAATAAACAGTACCTCCTGGATATGCAACTATTCCAGCAGTAGATCCTATATTAATTACATGACCTCTTCCATTCTTAATCATGATTGGAACTATCTTTCTTGTAAGATATAGAAGACCTTTGATATTAGTGTCTATCATAACATCAAAATCATCAACACTTTCTTCATGAACCTTTTCAAGCCCTTGAGCAAGACCTGCGTTATTAACTAATATATCTATATTTCTTAAATTTTCAGGCATACTTTCAAAAACATTATCAATAGCTTTCTTATCACGAACATCTAACTTATATGTGTGAACCTCAACTTGATATTCTTTCACTAAGCTATTTTTCAAATTATCAAGCTTCTCTATATTCCTTGCACAAAGAACAAGAACCGCCCCTTCTTTTGCAAATCTTACTGCTGCAGCTTCACCTATACCACTGCTAGCTCCACTTATAAAAACTATTTTGTCTTTTAACATTTCTTACACCTCTTCTTAAACTGATTTGTTTCCCGTTCTGATAATACATGCTTAACAAAAGTAACTGTTAAGTATTATTCTAATAACACAGGAAAGAAATTGCAACACTCTTGCTAAATACTCGCCTTAATAACTAGGAATTAATAAAATAGCTGATGTATGTACTTTCTTTTATAAAAAAAATATGAGATTATTAAATGGATAAACTTTTATAACTTTACAAAGGAGAAATTAAATGAATTCTTCACATTACAATATTGCAGCAAATTTTCTAAGAGAAGTTTATATTGAAACTGACAATAACTATATAACAACCTTTGTTAGTCCGAACTGCTTTAATCTATTAGGTTATACAGAGCAAGAACTACTTGGTAAAAACATCAGTGATATACTTTCAAAAACACCTCAAAGCCATAAGCCATTTACTAATATAAAGATATCTGCCAAAACAAAAACCGGCACCTTGATTCCAATAGATTTAGCGGGATCTCCATTACTTAATGAAAATAATGAAATAATCGGCTTTAGATTTTCATTGATTGATATATCACAATACCTAAAGTTTGATGAAAGTGAAAAGACTCTCAACAAGATGTTTGAGCGTTCCAAAGATATCATTTATAGAGCAGACTTAATTCCAAATTTTAAATTTACATACATTAGCCCTTCAATAAAAGAAATACTAGGATATACTGCTGAAGAACATTTAATAAATTCCAATATTCCTTTTGAGATTGTTCATCCTGATGATTATCATATCCTTACAAAAAAATTAACCAATAATATGGATTTTACTAAACCGTTAGCTACTAGATATAAACATAGAGATGGGCATTACGTCTGGCTAGATGACTATTGTATCCCTATATATGATGATAATGGCACACTTATAGCGATAGAAGGCTTTAGTAGAAATGTTACCCATCAAAAGCAATTAGAAGAAAAACTAGAAAGATTAAGTTATTATGACGGGTTAACTGGCGCTTACAATAAGCATTATCTTGAGAAAGAGATACATCTCTTGAATACAGAGACTGATACTTCTATCGGAATTATATTCTGTGACCTCGATAATTTAAAAATAACCAATGATAGTTACGGTCATGCTTTTGGAGATAAATTAATAGAAAGCACTTTCAATATTTTAAAGAATATTTTTACAGAAAACTCTGTTATCGCTAGAGCAGGCGGAGATGAATTTATAATAATTATAAAAAACACCTCTATTAATAAAGTTAAAGAGTTATATATCCAGTTATATGAATCAATAGAACAACAAAATAAGTACAGTACAGATATTCAAGTAAAAGTTTCAATAGGCTATTCTTTTTCAGATACTTCCATAGGGGTTATAAGAGATTTTATTACTATTGCTGATAAAAATATGTACAAGGATAAGCAAAGAAAAAAGAGAAGTTTAGATAACTAATGAATATGACTTTTTATCATCCTGCCAAATATAGTAACCGTTAAGTTTTATTTTCATTATACGGGAAAAAAATTGCAATCCTAAAAAAGCTCGTTGAAGCAATCTTCTTCAGCGAGCTTTTTTAACGTATCTGCCTTTGCCAATGCATATGAGGAAAACCTACTTATTAATCCCACCATGAAGAAAATTGATTATTTAAATCTGATTCTATTATTACAGTTTCACCAATTTTAGGTACTATTAAATTTACACCAGATTTCTTTGCCTCTTCTACTGCTCGCTCTACTGGTTCTTTCCAACCATGAAATGCTAAAGTAAAAGCTCCCCAATGCATTAACATCATATTCTTCCCTTTTACATTTACATGAGCTTGAACAGCTTCTTCTGGTATCATATGCACGGATGACCAACGCCTATCATATTGAGCTCCTTCTATTAATGTAATATCAAAAGGACCATATTTTTCTCCTATTTTCTTAAAATGCTCACCATATCCACCATCTCCGCTAGTATAAAAACTTATATGTTTTCCGAAGATAGCCCAGCCTCCCCACAAGGTTGTGTCTCTATTAAAAATCCCTCTACCAGAAAAGTGTTTAGAAGGAAGAAATGTCACTTGTATATCTTGGAGTGTTGCTTCCTGCCACCAATTAAGTTCTGTAATTTTTTCTTTCTGAACACCCCATCTTACCAAATGAGCGCTTACCCCTAAAGGTACAAAAAAGTGTCCCACCTTATTTTTTAATTTAATTATAGACTGATAATCTAAATGATCGTAATGATCATGAGTAATAAAAACAGCATCAATAAAGGGCATTTCATCAAGGATACTAGACATTTTTTCACTATATCTATATCTCTTGCTCCCCGCAAAAGAAACTGGAGAAGCAATTTGCCCTAGCATAGGATCTAAAAGCAACTTTTTATTATCTATGCTAAGTAAAAAAGCCGAATGTCCAAACCAAGTTAGGCTATCTTTTTCACTATTGATCTTTTCCCAATCAATAACAGACACGGGAATTTCAGAAGCTGGATTTCTCTCATTGTTATTTTTTATAGAATCTCTAAGCATAGAAAAGATGTCAGTCACTCCCATACTCATTTCTGTTTCACTCTCATTAATGAATTTTCCATTGACGTAATTATTAAAATGCTTGTAAAGTTCTTTATTCGGTCTTCCGCCGAAAACCGGATTTAAGTTTACAAACAATGCTATAGCTATACATAATAAAATTAAAAAAACAAATAAATATATCATGCTTTTCAAGCTCCTTTCCATCCATAAATATACATCTTTTTATGTCAGTATATCAATGTATATGAAAAAAGTATAGAAGAACTGTCATTACAATATAACGTAGTCTTAAGACATCTAACCTAAGATAGCTAGTGATAAAGCCGCTAAAGAATATCACTTTAGCGGCTTTTTGATTACCTGTCTTCACAGATCCATATAAGGATAATATATTTAAATTTCCCCTTTTAAAGAACTATTCTAATTTTTAATATAATTTAATAATTCTTTTGCATCCTTCAGAGGTCCTATTGGACCAGCTGAAGTAGGAGTAAAAATAGCCATCTTGCTATATTGACCGTCTAACGGAAATACTATAGCGTTGTATACTAATTTACAATCAGACTTGTTGTCTTTTCCATACTTCCAGTTCATAGTTATCTTACTGGTATATATGAATTCTACAACATTATTGCTTTTTTCCTGCTTTTCTATATCTCTACTGCTTATAGAAGTTTTATAAATATCATTTGCACTTGTAACTCTTGCTTTTATTAGCTTTACAATCTTATCAAACTTCTTGTTCTTTTTATCTATAACTGTTTGTTTTCCTTTATTATAATACACTATCTTATCTGGAACTTTAATTAAATCTTCTACATCACTAGTTCCAGTTGTAGTATTTGCTTTAGGTGCTGTTGGCGCATTTACTTTAGCGTCTGTTGTACTATTCACTTTAGTATCTGTTGTATTATCAGCTTTAGTATCTGTTGCATTATCCACTTTCGTTTCTGATGCCTTATTATCCTGGCTTGTACTACTATTAGAAGAAGTGCTATTTTTTGAAGTTTTTGCACTGCAGCCATAAACAGTAAAAATCATCATGCAAATTAGAATAGAACTAATAACTCTGGTTTTTATAATACTTTTATTCATTTTAATTTTTCCCCTCACTTAATATACTCATATGACACAGAATTCAAATTATCCATATTCAAATGGTTATTGTTAAAATTTTACAAAATATTTCTCTTCAACTACAATAACAATATTTTACTATTATGTCAACTTCACTATTATCCATTTATATATACGAAATTATTTATAAGCCTTATCTAAATAAAAATAAGATGCTCATTGAGAACACCTTATCTTTTAACTCTTAATTTTTAAACTTTTTATAATTAGTTGAACTTACTCGTTATAATCCTCAACATCAAACTCATAATTTTTATAATAATATTTACGATCTTCTTCTGTAATCTCACGAATTACCTTACATGGATTTCCTACGGCAATAACATTATCAGGTATATCCTTCGTTACCACACTTCCAGAGCCAATTACAACATTATTTCCGATATGAACTCCAGGGTTTACAACAACATTTCCCCCAAGCCAAACATTATCTCCTATTGTTATGCCAATACCATATTCATAACCTGAATTTCGTGAATCAGGATGTAATGGATGACCAGCTGTATATAGTGAAACATTTGGTGCAAATTGTGCGTTCTTACCAATAACCACTTTACCAACATCTAATATTGTTAAATTATAATTGGCGAAAAAATTATTGCCAACTTCAATATTTTTACCATAATCACAGTGAAATGGCTGCTCTACAACAATGTTGTCCCCAGTTTTTCCTAGTATATTCTTAATTAATCGCTCTATTTTATCTTTCTCATCTGGACTCAATAAATTGTACTCATGTACCTTTAACTTATTTTCCATTCTTTCTTCTGAAAGTCCATCTAACCAAGCTTTATATGGCAACCCTGCTAACATTCTTTCTTTTTGATTCATTTCTAAATTCTCCTTTTCTACCAGTGTACCCTTATTTTTATTAACATGTAATTTACTATTGTGGTCTACATCATATTCATACAGTATCTCTTCCCTTAATTCTACTGTTATTATACAATTTCCCTTTGTATTTATAGAAGAACCACTTCTTAATTAAATTTATATTTTTAAATTCTCCTCTCAGAACCCAGATGAGTTTGGAAAATAGATTTCAGATTGAAGCGTTTCATCTTTATTTCTTAATTTTTCATTTCTGATTTATGCGTATTAGATACAAAGTTCCTGTGATCAAACTTAATTTATACCAACCTTTAATTCTGCTATTATTCTCTCTTCATTGTGCTCACATTCCGTTCCACCTAAAGATATACTAGGTTTAGTTTTCCCATGAAAATCACTTCCACAGGTTAAAAGCAATTTATGTTTCAATGCAAATTCTTTATAAAATGCTACTTGTTCTTTATTATGATAGCTGCTATAAACTTCTATGCCCTTAATCCCACAGGCAATGATGTCTTCTAATAGATCTACTTTTTCCTTAACATTATTCCCTGGGTGAGCTAAAACTGGTATGCCTCCACTTTCCTTAATGATTTTAACTGCTTCCTGCAAACTTATGAACTTTACTTCAACGTAAGCAGGTTTACCTTGAGCACAATAATCCCAGTAAAAATTCACATAAGGATTATCACTCCTAGATCCGTTTTCATAATAAGGCTTAAGTAGTGGATTTTCATGAGCCTCATCAAACATCATAGCAGCTTCAGCAATCATTTCACCATTAACTACGCCATTTCTAGATAATGAAGTAATCACTTCATCTGAAAAATCTATGCCCAGTTCTCTTACTAATCGCATTCGCTCTTTTGATGCAGTTTGTTCTTGTGTAATAATATTTTCTTCAATCTCATGGAATATTTTTTCATTATAATCTATACCATACCCCAAAACATGTAAATTCACCTTATCAATAGAACAATCCAGTTCTATTGCAGGAATAATTTCAATATCTTTGCCAATGCAATACTCTTTTGCTTCCACTATTGCTCTTACAGAGTTATGGTCTGCAATTGAAAAATATTTTATGTTTTTATCTAAGCAAAAATCTACTAACCTCTGGGGCTTAAACTCCCCATCATCACTGTAACAAGAGTGCATATGCAAATCTATATAACTCATCTTTGCTATCTCCTTTTTCCTATTCTTATTTTACAAATAATACGCCAATGCTACTGCGTCATTTTGATAATCATGAATTTCCTTAAATCCATATTTTAAATAAAAATGATACCCTACAGAATTTCTAGAACTTGCATAAAGCATCATTGTTTCAAATTCTTCACTTATAAGTTGTTTTCCTAATGCGTCTAATAGCTTGTGCCCAATCCCCTGCCTCTGATGGCCAGGCAGTATATCAATATGAAAATGTACTGGATGATTATATACTACTTTATCTAAGGCTAATAAAAAGCTTTCAAAAAACTCAATATCTTCTGGTGATAACTGCTTTAGTCTTGGATAATATATTTGATTCATCAATTGTTTATATCGAATATAATCTGTATTACAGATTACATATCCTATAGGCTTATCCTCTTTGTCAGTTGCCACCCATATATGTTCTGGCTCCTGTTCTGTGAAATAATCATTGAACATAACACATACACCCTCAAGTTTGTTGTCATTTATCTTGTAATCATCCCATGCAGTTTCCTTACATATTGTCCTTAGATAGGGTTTATCATCATAACGATATTTTCTTATATTTACATTATCATTTTTAATAATAATCTACCTCCCAAGCAAAATTCTCCAATCTCTTTCTTATTTAACTTATAATATAATAATATTCTGTAACCCTTCATAATTATATAAAAATAGTTTTATTTTTTATAACAATCGTATATAGATTTATACTAAGATAATGAGTTAAAATCGATATATAACTACTAAGTATATATAGCTTAGGTTTGAATGGACATGCTAAATTTTCAAAAATGTCCTGAAAATTTATAACTTTTGGAGGAAAACCTATGTTGGAAATACAATTATTAAGTGATAATTCAGAAATTGTTTCATATAATTTCACTGACTTTCCTATTCGTGCAAAGCAAGCCTTACTTTCAGACTACCCAAATATGACTGCTGCAAATCATTGGCATAAGGATTGGGAATTCACTCTAGTTTTAAAGGGAAAAATGTCTTATTACGTAAACGGAAAAGTCTATAAAATTCAAGAGGATCAATGTATTTTCGTAAATTCCGAGCAGATGCATTATGGCTTTTCTGCAGATGGTTCTGACTGTGATTTTATCTGCATACTGATACACCCATACCTGATTTCTACTATTGAAAGAATTAGGGACGCTTATGTACTTCCAATATGTACAGATGCTTCACATCCATTTTTCATATTGACTCAAGAAATATCTTGGCAAAGAAACTTGATAGACATGCTAGAACAAATATATAAATTATGTGATGAGGAACAAGATGGTTTTGAGTTGCAGCTAATGAGCCTCCTACATTCATTATGTTATAGACTTCACCAAGATATGAAAAACAATATGTCCACTAATGAAAATACTGATAATAAAAAACTGGAAGCTATGCATAACATGATAGGTTTTATACAGAAGAATTATCAGAGAAAAATATCTCTAAATGAGATCGCCACTGCTGGAAATGTATGCCGTAGTAGTTGCTGTGATATCTTTCAATTAATTTTACATAAGACTCCAATCTCTTATCTAACAGAATATAGACTAGAAAAAAGCATCGAGCTTTTAAATATTCCTTCACTTTCAGTTACTGAAATAGCACTCCAATGTGGCTTTAACGGCTCCAGTTATTTTACGGAAATATTCCATAAAAATTTTGGGTTTACACCAATGCAATATAGAAAAAAGAAACTTAGTTGAACTTAATCTACAAAAATACTATTGTTATATTTTTATAGAACAATCTTATAGATTAAACATTTATCTTTGACTATAATTACAGCAACAAATGGTCTTAAAGAAGTTATGAACTTACATGGGATAATAGAATAGTTCGAGCAAAGTAAAAACAACCTCTATGAAAAATTATAAAATTTAGATAGAGGTTGTTTTATTTTTTATAGCCACAAACTTATTTCACTTTTTTAAACTACGCAGTCTTTCATTATCCTATAGTAGCCTTAATTCTTCTTACTCCAGATGATGAGCTTTCTTCCTTAAATATTTTGAAACTCTTTAGCTCAGATGTATTTGAAGCATGAGGCCCCCCACATATTTCTTTGGAGTATCCAGGAATGGTATATACCTTTACAATCTCCCCATACTTGCTTTCAAAAACTCCAATAGCACCGTCTGCTCTTGCTTCTTCTAAGGTTTGTTCAGTACATACAACATCTATTCCTTTTGATATAGCCTCATTTACTATTTTTTCTACCTGTTCTAACTCTTCCTTCGTCAGCTTTCTTTCAAAGGAAAAATCAAATCTCAGCCTCTCTGAATTGATATTACTTCCCCTTTGATATACACTGTCCCCTAGCACTTTTCGAAGTGCAGCATTTAATAAATGAGTAGCTGTATGAAGCTTAGTTGTTCTCTCGCTATTGTCTGCAAGTCCTCCTTTGAACTTTTCAGCAGCACCTTTTCTAGACTTTTCTTGATGCTCCCTAAACTTTTCTTGAAAAGCAGATATATCTACATTTATCTTTCGTTCAGAGGCAATTTCAACAGTAAATTCAATTGGAAATCCAAAGGTATCATATAATTTGAAAGCTAAATCTCCACTTAAGCTATTGCCCTCCTCTAATTTAGAAAAATATCTCTCAGCCATCTTTAAACCGCTATCTAGAGTTTTTGAGAATAATAGATATTCCTTTTCAAGTTGCTCTAAAATAAACTTTTTATTTTTAACTAATTCAGAATATATATGGCCATAATTTTCAATAATTACTTCAGCAATACTGCAAATAATATTGCTATCAATTCCAAGTTTTTTAATTAACCTGATGGTACGCCTTATAAGTCTTCTTAATATATATCCTTGTTCAGAATTTGATGGTGTCACTCCCTTTGGGTCTCCCAAGATAAAGGTTGCTGCTCTCATATGATCACTGATTATACGAAAGGTCTCTTTGTTATCTTCTGTATATTTTATACCTGTAAGACTTTCTATCTTTTCTATAATAGGTTGAAATAGTTCTGTTTCATATACATTGTTATAGCCATTTAAAATCGTTAGTACACGCTCTAACCCCATTCCAGTATCTACATTTTTCTGTAGAAGCTCAGAATAAGTTCCGTCTTCATTCTTATTGTATTCCATGAAAACATTATTCCAAATCTCCACATATTTTCCACAGCTGCATGCAGGTCCACAATCTTCTCCACACTTTTCTTCACCCATATCATAGAAGATTTCTGTATCAGGACCACATGGCCCAGTTTTTCCTGCAGGTCCCCACCAGTTCTCATCTCTACCATAAAAATAAATCTGTTCTTTCTTAAGCCCATTTCTAATCCATATCTCTGCTGCCTCTGTATCTCTCGGTACTAGAGAATCACCTTCAAATACAGTGACTGCAAGTCTTTCTACAGGTATATTTAAATACTCTGTAAGAAATACATAGCTCATTGTAATAGACTCTTCCTTAAAATAATCTCCTAGAGACCAATTACCAAGCATCTCAAAAAAGGTTAAATGGGTATCATCCCCTACCTCATCAATATCACCCGTTCGAACACATTTTTGAACATCAACTAACCTCTTTCCCTGTGGGTGTTTTTCTCCTAAAAGATAAGGAACAAGGGGATGCATCCCTGCTGTAGTAAATAGTACGCTTGGATCATTATCAGGAAGCAGAGATGCTGAACCTATTGCTTTATGACCTCTCTTCTCAAAAAACTCTACATACATTTTTCTTAATTCATTTGCCTTCATTTTAACTCTCCTTTACTTATGAAAATAAAAAAGCCCTAAGCTGAATAAACTTTCAGCCTAGGGCGAACTATACAATCCGTGTTACCACCTAAATTCAGAGATTAACTCTGCACTCTGCAAGTACGAGGTGCTCAAAATGCAACCTGATACTAGTTTCCTTTTAACGGCAGAAAATCCGAAGAAGCCTACTAAGATCTCTCTTTTCGATTCACAGCTCAGAGACTGCTTCAATATAGCTTTCGTGAAGATTTCCACCTACCTCTTCTCTCTGTGACTACAGCTTATATCTACTATTTCTCATCATAGCCTTTAGGTTTTTAGTTGTATTAAAATTACCACAAAAGGAAACCAATGTCAATATATAAGAACTGAGTTAAGGTAGAAAATATTACTGCTTATATATTATCTTTATTAAACACTTATTATATTTAATCTCCATTTCAACAATAGACCTTACTATAAGGATATGATATACATCTATTCAATGGCACTGTGTTTTTCTATATTGTACACACCAAGTAAAATTATCAAAGTACCTATTAATTGAATCACTCTTATTTCCTCATTGAATATAAGAAACCCAGATACGATAGCCGTAGGCACTTCTAAGTTACCAATGACAGAGGTATTAAAAGATCCAATACGTTTTATAGAATAATAAAATAGCATTAGAGGTAAAAAAGCACATAACAAAGATAATATCATTATATAAATATAAGCCTTTATCGGCAGATTTAATTCTAAGCCCTTAGTAGGCAATCTATATATACAAAGAAAGATCAAAGAAAATAGCATAGAATAAAATGTTAGACTTATTGAATTAATATCCTTAAGCTTTTTAGATGAATACACATTCATAAATCCAAAACATGCAGCTGCTAAAATACCGTAAACTATACCTGTGGTTGAATATGAAAAAGGTAAAATTCCAATAACCATTGTACAGCCAATAAATATGGCAATAAGTAAAATAAAGCTCTTAATCGTAAACTTATTCTTTTCAAAAAACACTGAATATAAATAAATAAAAATTGGTGATGTATACAAAAGCACCGTAGCTATCCCTACTGGAAGATAGTAAAACGACTTATAATAAAACACCGTCATAAAGCAGTCACCTAATACACCAAGTACCATTAGCCTTAAAAAATCTGTCTTCCCTACTTTTAATGTTTTAATATTAAATATTGATAATGGGATAAATAGTAAAATCACAACAAATGTATATTGTAATATTATAAGATCGATAGATTCTATATTAAAAGAGAATATAAGCTTAATAAGAACCCCTGCAAGTCCGAATAAAATGGCTGAAAGTATAGAAGTAACGTAGCCAAGTTTCATTAGTATAAACCTACTTTCTATAAAATAATTTAATTCTAATAGCTCACTCATATAGATTCTCCTGTATAACCAATTAACTCTAATAATATTCGTAAACATAATCTAAATTAAAAATTGAGTTATACCGCCTTTAATAAATTATCATAATGTAGATTAAGTATCAAGATAGTCCTTTAATAACTTAAAAATCATCTCAACAATATTCTTAAATACAACTAAGCAAAAAAACTGGTTTCCATTCAAAACAGAAACCAGCTTAGCTACCTAGTATTTTTCAAATTATCCTGACATTAGATTCATCTTATTAGACCTTTTTATCTAATAACAAACCATGACCAACATCACCATACATTAAGGCTGTCTTAACTTCTTCTACATAACTCTTATGAGCCATATAATCTTCCTCGTTTTTATTCTCAGCAGCTTTACCATCCTTGTTACGCCACTGTTTTTTCTTTTTAAGAAGAATATTCCTAAACTTATAATCTTTCTGTATGACACGGACTTTAGATACTGAAATAATACCTTCTACTTTCTTTTCATCAGCCATACATAAAACTCCTTCCTTGGATATTTAATTAGGTCTTTCTATTATAATTATCGTAGAAAAAATATATAGATGAAGCACTTCATATTAAGAATATTATTCTTTAAGATACATTCAAGTTATAAAAATAAGCCTCACAAACCTTTTGATATCATTAGTGATAATCTTTTCATCATAACCACCCTTTTTCATATTATTAATGTATTTTTAGTAATTAAGAAATTTGTATCCCTACTTTATGACTATAATTTCTCAAAACTACGTTGGTAGCATTCTTCTTATAACTCTTTAAAAGAAAAGGTTTAACCCATCTATATTTATAAAAGTGTAAGTGATCGATATCAAAGATATGGTATAATAATCACGCTATTTGAAAAAATCACATAAAACTGTAAATCCAAAATAAATCTAATTAGATTATTTATAAACTGAATTTCGGTGAATAAGCCGGGATGGAATGAAAAATGGAGGTATTATGAATAAACGTGAAAAATTTAAAACAGTCTTTTTATATGGTGTTTTCATTTGTTATGTACTTTTTTTAGTTAAATTATTGATTCTATCAAGAGTTTCGCTTTCAGATCCGTTTAATAGCCAAAGCACTTCATCGAGGTCAATCAATCTCATTCCTTTTCATAGTATAAAGGAATATATATCTGGTAGCACTGAGAATTTAAAAAGATTTGCTTTTAGCAATGTAGTTGGAAATATCGTTATTTTTATTCCCCTCGGTGTATATTTGCCATTACTCAAGAAAGATAAAAGAGTAATAAACAATATATTATTTATTTTCATCATGAGCTTACTTGTTGAAATCATTCAAGGGATTTTAGGCATCGGAGCATCAGACATTGATGATATAATTCTAAATTGTTTGGGTGGATATATTGGTATTTTAGGTTATAAGTTTTTATTACTTATATTACGAGACGAGAAAAAAGTACATACAGTAGTCACAATACTCTCTGCCATAGGATTACCTGCCCTATTATTTTTATTATTCATGGTGAAATTGAGGCTCTAAATATATTTATTGCATTTAAGTTTAATATAGCTTCATTTTTAAAGCCTTTCTGCTAATGATGCAGAAAGGCTTTTCTAATATTTGTATAAGTTTTCTAGCCTAAAGTATTTAGTTCCTTCTGTAAAGCCATACTTAAAGACTTTTATATTTGGAAATAAATTTATCTACTCTATCTTGTAAAATATTTGTATTTATTCAATTATCTAATATATAATTAAATAAATAGAAAACTATTCTATTTAGAAATTTAAAATATGAGGGGGTAAATGATAGTGCTTAAAGTGGAAAATATGGATGCACATTTTAATAAATGTGCTTCAGATTATGACAGAAACTTTTATGAAGATCTTGGTATGGGTGAGTTCTATGATGAAATTGAGAACCAGTTCAACATATGCGGACAACCTAAAAACATTTTAGTCCTCGGCTGTGGTACAGGATTAGAAATAGAAAGAATTAAATATTCCGCAACAGTTACTGCCATAGATATTTCTCTCGGCATGCTAGAACAGCTGCTGAAAAAGGACTTGCATCCAAAGGTGACCTTAAATACAATTTGTGGTTCATATTTTGATGTTCCTTTTGCTGAAAACAGCTTTGATCTTGTGCTTTCAACTTATTCCCTGCATCATTTTAACATAGAGCAAAAAACTAAACTCTATAAAAAAATATATGATTGTTTGAAAATAGGTGCGTATTTCATAAATGGTGATACTGTTTGTAAAGACAAAGATACAGAAATTAAGCTACTAAAAAATGCAGAAGATTTATATAGAAATCAACAAGCTCCTTTTGGAACTATTCATATTGATGTTCCTCTTGCCTTAGATACTGAGCTCACTCTCCTTTGTGATATAGGTTTTAATAATATTTCAGTGGAGAAGAGATGGACTAATGCTTCGCTAATCAAGGTGGTAAAGTAGAAATTACTAATATGACTACATTTACTGCACTTTGTACGTTATTGTGTAACACCTCTTATTTATAGATAAACCGGTTCCAATATGAAATAGTTTATTTGAAGATGAGCCACTTCTATCTGAAATCTATTTTCAAAACTCCTCTAGGTTCTGAGAGGAGAATCTGAAAATACAAATTTAATTATGAATTTGTTCATCTATATAATAATTAGGAAGTAAAAATTAATATGTAGGAGTAGATACATGAAAAATGTTAAGAACACACTTATAGGGCTATACTTCAACCTTTTTATGGTAGTTTTATCATTAATTCTTCTATTAAGAGGATTAATACATGGTAATACTGGCAACTGGCTGAAGTGGATATTAGTATTTGCACTTATTTCTTCAGAAATTTTAAACATAGTTTTTGCAGGAATAAACACTGTAAATTCTTTTATTCTTTTTAAAAACAGTGACTATAACTCAATGCGAAAGAATATGAAAGCACTTAAATTTGGAGTAATTCCTTACTTTGTTATTAATTTTATTATATATGGTTTATTGTTTTTACTATTTTTTGCTGCATCTAGAGGATTGATTTTATTCACACCTATACCATTTTTATTTTTGATTCCTGTTTTTTTTGCATACCTTACGGTGATATTTACATCAAGTTATGGATTAGGTTTTTCACTAATTTTATATAAAGAAAAAATGATTAGCACAGGAAAACTGGTACTGCACATTATACTACAACTATGTTTTGTCCTAGATGTATTAGACACGATAATTTTACTAGCCAAAAATAAAACTGTGAAAATTAGTGGATAGAAATATGGTATAATAATCCTACTATTTAAAAAATGCTATGAATTCACAAGAAAAAAATAAATCTAATTAGATTATTTTATGATATATTGACTGAATACGGTTGTGTATAAGGAGAAAAGTCAGAATGACAACAAAGGAAAATAACGAAAATATTGATGAAACTAATAAAGAGGGAAAAATAAACAAAATAGAAGATCTTGTTTCAAGTTATAGAAAAGATGTTTTACAACGCTATTTTGGTGAAAAAGGTGGAAAAAACCTCTTATATTCAATAATTGGTATATGTTTATTGAGAGGTTTAATCGGCAAATTTGCCTTTCATCAGCCGTTCTTATATTCTTTTTTGTATCCATTAATTCTAGTTGGATTGGTTTCTGTCTTATATATAACATTAAAACTCATAAGCTTTAAAAGTCCTAAAATTTCAAAAATTTTAAGTGGAATTCTTCTTATAGCTTGCTGCACTATTTTAATACTGGTTTTTTTACTTTTAATTGTTTTGCTTCTGAATAAACTTTTACACTTCTGGTTCTAAATTTTATAAAAGTAGGAGGAGAAATATGTTTGTTGATTATAATAATAGTATCGTAAATCTTGCTTGCTCTATCTTAAAATATTTTGGTGCTGAAAGTGAACATAATACACTAAAAGAAGTGGATGAGCTTTTGAAAGATCAATACAAAAATGTAGTTGTCTTGCTATTAGATGGATTAGGAGTTGATGCATTACAATATCATTTATCGGAAAATGATTTTTTCCGAAAGAATATGATTAAGGAATATTCATCTGTGTTTCCTCCAACTACTACATCAGCAACTACCTCTATTGAAAGTGGTTTAACCCCTTTTGAACATGGGTGGTTAGGATGGAGTTTGTATTTTAGTGAAATAAATAAAATTGTAAACGCATTTATCAATACGGATAAGGATACAGAAATTCAGGCGGCGGATTATCATGTTGCCAGTAAATTTATACCTTATAAAAGTATTTATGAAAAAATAAGAGTTGCTGGGATGGCCAACGCATATAGTGTATCTAAATTCGGAAGCAATAAAATAAAAACCTTTGATGAATTGACTGATGAAGTAGAAAGGTTATGTGCTACCTCCGAGAAAAAATACATATATGGATATTGGGAAAATCCTGATAGCTTAATGCATGAGTTTGGTTGCTATAACAGTCTGGTTACTGAGAATATAAAAGAACTGGAAGAGAAAGTATCAGATATGTGCAAAAGATTATCCGATACATTAGTTATAGTTACTGCAGATCACGGCCATTGTAATTTGAAGCACTATGTTTTGACTGATTATCCTAAGTTAATTACTATGTTAAAACGTCCAATTTCTATAGAAACAAGATCAATAGCTTTCTATATAAAAGAGGAATACTTGAATGATTTTCCTATTGAGTTCAAAAATAATTTTGGTGACGAATTTTTGTTGTACTCAAAAGAAGAGGTTATCCAAAAGAATATATTTGGTTTCGGGAAAATGCATCCTAAGTTTGAAGAATTCATAGGAGATTATTTAGCAATAGCAGTTAGTGACAAAGGTATTGTATATTCTCAGGAATCAAAGCAATTTATCTCAAATCATGCTGGGATGACTGAACAGGAAATAAAGATACCACTTATAGCAATATGTAAAAAATGAGTATCTTCAAAAGTTAGTTTACAATGTTCTTGAAATATGACATAAAAACACTGCAAAATTCAATTATGAATAATGCAGTGTTTTAATTAATTATTCATCTTTTATTTATGTGACGTTAAACAAGAATATTGTTCACCATATCAAAAGTTATTTCTTTTTAAATAAGGCTGTCCACATAAAACCTAAACCTTGTAAAGTACCTTCTATTCCCTCTTCATATTTTTTTATCTCTACAACTTCAAAGTCTTTACAAAATATTTGCTCAAGTTTTTCCTTGGTAAAGGCAACTCCTACACGGTGTTTTTCATAATACTCCCAGTCTGTAACTTCATCTGCACACTCTTCTCCCCAAGCAAAACATGTTAGTCCAAAGTAAGAACCTTGCTTTAATGAGTTTCTTAATAGTTCTACATATGAAATTCGTCTGTGTGGCGGCAAGTGATGAAAGCAACCACTATCATATATAAAGTCATATTCTTTGCTATCTAATTCAAAAATAGATTTACAGATAAAATTAATACTACAATTATTGTTTTCAGCAAATATCCTAGCGTTAGCAATTGCTGATTCAGATAAATCTACTGCTGTTATTTCACTACCTAACTTAGCCATATATACAGCATTCCTTCCTTCTCCACAACCAAGTTCAAGTACGGTTTTTGGAGCAATTACTCCACTTGAAAAATATCGTTTTAGATTTTCATCAGGTAAATCAGGATGTACTATAAATGGAGCCTTAGCCCATCTCTGTGAGTAAAAACTGTTCCATTGTGTTGCTTGGTCAGCAAGCTTGGAATCTAACATATTAAATACATCCTCAACATTCAAAATATCTTGATTAGTCACAATATTTTCCCCCTAATTAAAACTTATCAATCAGCTCCTAAAAACACATGAATTAGTCGGTAAAACTTTACCATTTCGTTTTAATTATACCATATCACACCAATTAACTATAGGACATCCGTAGTCCGAAGAGTGTTTTAATTATTTAATCATATTAATATATAGTATTCATGCGGGTTCCAGAGGCTTATGGTTGAGGGCAAGTATATTTATCCAAACCCACTATAGATTTTTTATTAGTTCAATCTAATTTCACAACAAGTCATGGATTATTATAAAATAAAGTGAACTAATTTTAAAATTAAAACTTTTAATATTTATTATTGTACACATAGCACATAGAGCATATCAATAAACTATAACAGTAAATAATATGTATCAAGTAGAAAAAGGCAAAAACCCTCAACATTTCTGTAGAGGGTTTAATATGTATGGTGTAGATGAAACATTTCCTTTGAAATCCATTAATTATTAATTGTAAATATATTGATAATTTATGTTTTAATTGGAACTAGTCTATTTATAACTTAATACTGATAGCTCCCATTACAAAAAATCTATATCATTTGTGGTATGTTTTACCGCACATACATAACAGAGACTTTTAAAAGATATATGTACTAATATTGAACACTTAATAAACAAAGCGCATCTGCACTAGCTTTATGACCTACATCATTCATATCCTTAGACTGAAAAGCTTTCTCTATTGTATTCATAGGTAATTGACCAAGCCCTACTTGAATTAGTGTACCTACTATTACTCTTTCCATATTTAATAAAAATCCATTTGCTGTCATGGTAATAATAATTTCATGTTTAGTTTCTTTTACATCAAGAGAAAGTATCTTTTTAATTGATTTCTTTGTTTTCTTATTAGTAGTAAAAGCTAAGAAATCATGTTCACCTATAAGTTTCTTTGCAGCCTCTTTACTTTTAGCTACATCTATTGTTTGATTCATTAAGTTAACGTAATGTCTTTCAAACAAAGGACGATTAGGCGCATCTTTTTTCCATAAGCGATATTCGTAAGTTGCACTTTTCATTAAATATCTACTATGAAATCTTTCATCAACAGTTTCTACCGACAATATAATAATATCATCAGTTAAATATTTTTCGAAATACTCGAAAATTTCTTTTTCGCTTAAACTATTATCTGGTGCTATAAAATTAACAATTTGACCTTTAGCATGTACCCCAGCATCAGTATTAACCGCACCAATAACCTCTATCTCTCTTCCATAGAGCTTTGATAATATCAATTCTAACTTACCTTCGATACTCTTTTCCGCGTTATCCTTGGATTTATTATACCCTATATATTTTCTACCGTCATAGGCTATCATCATCTTATAATTTTGCATTTGAATCCTCCTTTTTGCTAAATAGCAATCATTACATTTTATCATATACTAAGGTAGGTTTATATATGT
This sequence comes from Clostridium fungisolvens, assembly GCF_014193895.1. Classification (NCBI taxonomy): domain Bacteria; kingdom Bacillati; phylum Bacillota; class Clostridia; order Eubacteriales; family Clostridiaceae; genus Clostridium; species Clostridium fungisolvens. The sequence goes on from NZ_BLZR01000001.1 coordinate 3,444,980, forward strand.
AAACTTCGTTATTGAAAAATTTTTATAAGCCTTACTCTCTTTATAAGAGAATATCTTGTAACAAAAGATAAAGTAAATAGCCTTACGTATACCGTAATAGCTAAGGATGTATTTGAAGTTAAAGTATTTTTCCAATTTATTGTTCCTTCTATTATAGGTTTCCTCTAAGGAAATTTAATCCATACTTGCTCAAAAATCATGACATCTGAGTATTTTTGTACATGTATATATTAACAATTGAAGTTGTAACCCTAGAAATGATTGAACTTAATCGAAAAAGGTGTTATGCTGTCAATATTAAGCTTAGTAAAATGTATTTATTACATAAAAATCAAATGTAAAATTTCGATTACTAAAGACTATATAAAAGCGCCTATTTTTATAGGCTCTTTTTTAATTATAAAGAAAGAGGTATACTATGCTAAAAATTGATAACTTATCCTACTCGTTTCCTGAGAAGGATCTATATAAAAATATTTCATTTACATTAGAATATGGTCAACATTGTGCTTTTATAGGAACAAATGGCAGTGGAAAAAGTACTCTGATAGATATAATTATGGATCCAGAAAAATATATGTTCAATGGTACGTTAGAGATGTCCCCAAATTCTAGAATTGGGTATGTAAGTCAATTCTCTCAACTGGACAAGATAAAAGACACTACAGTTTTTGAATATATAGGAGAAGATTTTATTAAACTACAAAATGAAATAACAGCTATTTGTACTGAAATGGAAACATCTTCGGATATTGATACTCTACTAGAAAAATATCAACAAGCTCTAGATGCATTTAATGCAATTGATGGGGATTTTTTCGAAGACACTATTAATAAAAATTTAAATCTTGCAAATTTAATGAGTTATAAAGATTCAATGATATCTGAACTTAGTGGTGGAGAATTCAAGCTTATCCAAGTAATAAAAGCAATGCTAAATAGTCCAGACTTAATTATTATGGATGAACCTGATGTGTTTTTAGACTTTGGAAACCTTAATTCTCTTAAAGATTTAATTAATTCACACAAAGGAACAATGTTAATTATTACTCACAATAGATACTTACTGAATCATTGTTTCAACAAAATTATTCACCTTGAAAACATGGAGCTACAAGAATTTGATGGAAGCTATATTGATTATAACTTCTCATTACTTCAAACTAAAATTGAATTACAAGAACTAGCTGCTGCTGATACTGAAGAAATTGAGAGAAACGAGAAATTAATAAATAAACTAAGAATTATTGCTACTGAGAATGCTGAAGCTTTTAGAGGGAGAACTCTAAATGCTAGAGTTAAAATTCAAGAAAGATTAGAAAAACGTAGAATTAAAGCACCTTTTGTAGATATTAAAGAAGTGGATATCGGTTTAGTTACAGGTAAAAAAATCAAAGAAGACATTGCTTTAAAAGTTAATAATTATAGTGTTTCCTTTGATGATGTACTTCTAGAAAATGTTAACTTTGAGGTTAAAGGTACTGAAAAGGTAGCAATTATCGGTTCAAATGGTACAGGAAAAACCACTTTACTTCAAGAAATATTTGAAAATAATCATGATTCTATTGAGCTAAATGAAGAAGCTAAAGTAGCTTATTTATCTCAGATCCAAAATAAGACACTAAATACTTCTAATACTATCCTTCAAGAGTTCTATGATGCTGGTTTTAAAACTTATGAAGATATTAAATCACATATTTTAGACTATGCTTTTGAAGAAGAAATGATTAATAGAAAGATAGGAACTTTATCTGGTGGCGAAAAAAATATGCTTCAATTGGCTAAACTTTCTGTTAGTGACGCAAACCTGTTGCTCCTTGATGAACCAACAAGTCATTTAGACACCTATTCACAAATAGCCTTAGAAAAAGCCATAAAAAACTATAATGGTTCGATTATAATGATTTCTCATGATTTCTATACTATAGTAAACTGTATGGATTCTCTTTTAATCATTGAAGATAAGACTATTAGGAAAATGAATATGCGCAAATTTAAAAAAATGATTTATGCTAATCATTTTGGCAAAGACTATTTAGAAATTGAACAAAATAAAAAATCACTTGAAACAAGAATAGAATTAGCTTTAAAAGCTACTGATTTTGAGCTTGCAAAAGTTTTATCTGAAGAGTTAGAAGAGCTAATTAAGTTACTCTAAATTTAACTCATGGTAATGTCAGCAATCTAAGAAAACATTAAAAATGAAATTAAGGATTTATCTTATCAATGCTAAGATAAATCCTTATTTGTCAATTAGGCTTCACTCTTTATTTTTCCCAATAAGACTTCTACAAAGTTTGGCTGTTTTAATATAGGTCTTCCAAGAGCTATAAAATCAACCTCACCCTTTTCAACCATATCCGCTGCTATTTCAACATCTTCCAAATCTCCAGCACCTATAACAGGAACCGTAACTTTTGACTTTACAGTTTTAATCATATCTCTTAGCATTGCTGGACCTTTTAATACAAGCGGTGGAAGCATACCTGATGAGGTATCAAGAATATCTATTCCCGCTTCAACAAGCTTTTCTGCTACCTGACATCCTTCTTCAAGCGTTAGCCCACCTGGAAGAAGGTCATCTAATCCAAGACGAACTAGCAATAGTAAGTCATCTCCTAAGGCCTTTCTCACCTCTGTTGTTATTTCTAAAAGAAGACGACTTCTATTTTCCAGACTTCCGCCGTATTCATCAGTTCTTAAATTAGTTATGGGAGATAAAAATTGAGTTAATAGGAACCCATGGCAATTATGTATTTCTACGCCATCAAAGCCTGCCTTTTTAACACGTAGCGCAGCCTTTACAAAGTCTTCTTTTATTTCCTGGATTTCCTCAATAGTCAAAGCCTTTGGCAATGCACGTTTGAATGCAGGGTTTATTACAGCAGATGGAGCCACAGCTTCCATTCCTGTTAGTTCAACGTTAGCAGCACTTCCTGCATGATTTATCTGAACAACTCCAACTTGGTTATTCTTATGTATAATATCTGCAAGTTTTGATAATCCTTCGATACATTCATCTCTATCAACATATATAAGCTTCTCTCTATACTGGCCAGCACGTGCTACAGCTGCCTGTTCAACAACTATAAGAGATGGACCCTTGCGTTGTTCGTATATTGATAATAACTCCTCTGTAATCAATCCATCCTCCGTTGCCATTGCTATGTCAAAAGGGGCACAAGCATATCTGTTTTCAAAAGTAAATCCTTTAACCGTAAGATTTCTAAGTAAAATTGATCCGTTGCTCATTTTTCCACATCCTTCATTAATACTTTTTATTTTCATATCATAAATAACAAAATAACATAGCTATACATATACCAGTTCCAAATAAACTTTATTTATCAAGTAAAATACTATTAATAATTAAAATGATTTTTAGCATATTTTAAAATCATGGAAATGTGATATCTTTTCTATTTATTGAAATCTATATCATAAACACCCTATAAAACCTCCATTTAATAAGGTCTTACAGTATAGATTATGTTCTATAGTACATGCACTAATTATATCTATTTGTGAATTATCTATCAATATTTTCTAAACTATTTATTTTTAACGTGAGTTCCATGAAAACCTTATTCAATATGAATCTTAGAATTCAATTTATTTTCAAGCATTTTCTTTAATATAGCCTCAGTTTTATCTAGATTTTCTCTTTGGATTTTCACTTCTTCTATCTTTTTTTGTAAAAGTTCAATCTTTGTATCTGTTGAAACTAGATTCGAATTGCTTTTTTGAATCTCTCTAATCTCTCCTAAAGAGAAACCTACTGAATGAACTGTTTTTATCATTATAAGATAATCTATAATATCTTCAGAATAATTACGATAATTGTTTGAGTCTCTACTAAAATACTTTTCAGGAATCAAATCTTGTTTTTCGTAAAATCTAATAGTAGATATAGATAACCCTGTTCTTTTTGATACTTCATTTATTTTCATAAAAAACCTCACTAATTTCTCTTGACTCTAAACCTTACTTCATAGTTTATAATACATTTTGAGCAATTCATTAGTCAACATATCAAAGGAAATGGAGAGGATTATAATGCAAAATACTAATAAAAAAACACGTGCAGTTGTATTAGGTGGTGGAGGTGTAACAGGCATAGCTTGGGAGATTGGAATAATTACAGCTTTGCTACAGGAAGGTCTTAATCTAGCAGATGCTGATGTAATTATCGGAACATCTGCAGGCTCATTTGTTGGCACTGCACTGGCAAGTGGCTATGATATGAAAAAACTTTATGATTCTCAATTCATCCAAAATAAATCAGAAGTCAATGTATCAGTAAGCTCTGAAGTTATTAAATTATGGACTGAATCCTTTATATATGGGAAAGATGATAAAAAGAAGATTGGAAAGATGTTTGGAGACATCGCAAAGAAATATCCTGTCAAAGTCTCAAAAGAAGAGCGCCAGGCAGTTGTAGAATCAAGACTTACTACAACTATTTGGCCATCAAAATTGAAAGTCACTGCTGTAGATGCTGAAACTGGAGAGCTTCATGTATTTGATAAAGATTCTGGTACTACACTTACAAATGCAGTTAGTGCAAGTGGTGCTGTTCCAGGATTATGGCCTTCGGTAACATTTAATGATAGAGTTTGGATTGATGGCGGTATGGTTTCAAGTACCAATGCATTTTTGGCAGATTCTTATGACAAAGTGGTAATTTTGTCTCCTATGCCACAAAAATATGGATTAGTTTCTAGTGTTAAAGAAGATGCCGAAGAAATGCAAAAAAGAGCAGCTGTTTCTCTTATTATTCCTGATAATGATAGTATTTTAGCAATAGGCAAAAATCCTTATGATCCAACTCATGCTGCCGCATCTGCAAAAGCTGGATTTGAACAAGGAATAAAAGAAGCTTCTATAATTTACAAAACATGGGCTTAATTATTAAACACACATTATCCTTCAACTTCATTATCACCGCTGTGGACAATGTTACCCTAAGCATATGAGGTGTTAAACATGATGTAAAGGGTTCCTGTGTCGAAACTTAATTTATACTTGTTTGAAAATCCCGCCTTCTGGAGATTTTCGGGCATGTATAAATTAATAGTTGAGCTAGGAACCCTATAAAGTGTTCCTATATGGAAACTTAACTTATAAATGTATCAAGGACTTACTTTATTACAGTAAGTCCTTTTTTCCAATAGCTCATAACTGATGAGCCTACAACCTATACTTCATGCTCTAAAACTAAAATGGAAGGCTCTTATTATTACTCTTTTCTTGTTTTCATAATCAAATACGTAGACACGTCTAGAACAAATATATCTGGTATCGGGCCAACCTGTTGATAGCATACAGCTATTAATTCATCAATATAGTTAAAAATCCATCTAAGTTAAATACTTTGTTAGTTTCAAATATCTCTGCTAACTTTTCTATATTCTCCTCTAAATGTTCAACGTCTTTAGAATACATGTGCATTATATCTACTGAGTCTTCATCAATAAATTTTCCGCTTTCTATCCACCTAAACACAAATAATTCCTTAATCATTAAGTAACTAACCACCGCTGTTTTCACTTTTGCAGATAAATCATAATCAAAAACAGCTTTCATAAAATATCTAAATACAAAGTAAACTAACAGATTTTCAAACTTGTACATCTTTTCTTTATAATACTGATTAAATTGTTTATGTTTATCTAAATAAAGTTCTGCATCACTATTGCCCTGCCAAAAATAACTTAATACCTTATGTAAGCCTAATGGATCATTAGGAGTTATATGTTTTAGGTCTTTAAATACCTTAAAAAACTCATATATGTTATTATATCTGATAGTCCCCTTACCCTTATACTTATCGAAAGTACTAATAATTTCACTTCTAATCCCATTGTTTAAGTATTTTTCATTAACAGCTTTTATACCCATTATATTATTTTCATCTATTACTGCTTGAATTTCGCTAGTAAATTTAAGAATTAAAGAAACTCTATCCTCTAGAACAATATTACGGTTTTGAAGGATATCAAGAATTATTTTTCTACTTTGCAAAAGATTTATAAAAAGCATGGCGTTAATATCATTATATGAAGTTATTTCTTCTTCAATTTCACTTACTTCGAACTCTACCTTTTTATGATCTCTTAATATTATTCTTGCTGCTTCTGGACAGGACAGCGATATCCCTATCTCACGTAAGCCACCAAATTCTTCAGTGTATCTTGGAAACTGCCTGCAAGTATAGCAAAGACTATCAGCCCCAAGCTCAGTATATATATCACACATTTTGTTTTCATTTAGAAATGCACAGTCATCACCTTTTAATACAAATATATTCTCTCCATCACGATATACTATCTTATCTCGTAGTCTTTTTCCAAACTCTCCATCTACCCTTTTATATTTATTATATGTTTCATCATCAATTACAATTTCCCAGCCAGCACAGCATGTATCTTCACACTCTGAGGCTATACATTTGAATTCTTTAAAATACTCTGGTACTCGAATCTTCATTTCTTACCTCATTCTATTTATATTTTTAAGTTATTCCTTAATTTTAATACCTATTGATGATATCATCAAGTAGCCAAGTACCATTACTAATCACAAAAAAAAACAAACTTATTACCTCTAATCCAATAAAAAAATTGAAATAGATGAATTTAGTCTCGAGTAACTAGAACGGTATATAAAAGTAAATAATATCCTCAGTGGCAAATCGGTGGCAAAATAAAAAAACACTTAGGTCAAACCTAGTGTTTTCAATGTGCGAGATAAGTCTATAAGCCGAGTTCTGTATTTGACAATCATCTATCTAGGCCCATCGTTGCCGATGGGCTCCAGCGATACACCCAGAGGCGGGACGGGCAATCCCATAATGCCTCTCTATTCGATCTTGCTCCAGGTGGGGTTTACAGAGCCGTGAAGTCGCCATCACGCTGGTGAGCTCTTACCTCGCCTTTCCACCCTTACCAGATGATATAAATATCATACTCATTCTTAAAAAGAATTCTGGCGGTATATCTCTGTTGCACTTTCCTTCGGGTCGCCTCGACTGGACGTTATCCAGCACCCTGCCCTGCGGAGCTCGGACTTTCCTCTCCTGACTGTCGTCAGCAGCGATTGTCTGGCTTACTCGCAAGATTTATCTTATCATATTAATCGACATAAAGCAAATAATTTTTCATAGGATATTTAATATAATATAACTAATTTTTTCTATAATCAGCTTATAATCTTATCTAGTTTATATTATAGATAGACCAGTTCTTAATAATATCGGTAATTAAATCTCAATTAATACATACTAGAATCATTAACTAATCTTTATATAGTAACACTGGGGTATCCATTTCTATGAACAGACATACTACTTCAATCTTTGGACTCAAAGTAATGCTTTCGGTAAACCTACGAAGCATTATTTTGATAGCTTTAACATGAAGTAGTTTATCTATATATATGGACAACTCTATAATTATAATTTTATTTTTTAAAAAAACTTCCTCAGTACTTAAAAATCCAAAAAAATGTAGTTTTAGCTTTAGAGTTAACTATCCTTAGTAAGCACTCATAAATTAATGAATAAATACAGCCCATAAATGCGATATAGGCATTGCTAAGATAAGTGCTGGTATCATGTTGGCTACTGGAAAGTTCTTAATCTCACTTATACGGAAACCTGTTGCTAACATTATTATTCCACCACATGCAGTAAAATCAGATATCATATTTGGTGTAATCATTGGTAATATAAAGGTTGCTCCAAAGAATAATGTAAGTAATATAATTATTTGCGGAATACAAATAAATCCTACTAATATTCCAAGACTAGCTGCAAATATTCCTGCTGTAAAAAGATCTAGAATTGACTTTGTAATTAATATTGAGTGGTCTCCTGTCATACCTTCATTTAATGCACCAAATATACCAGTTCCACTGGCACAAAATAAAATCAATATTCCAACAAACTTCTCCATAAAAGCATCTTGACTTTCTAAGGTAACTGCAACTTCTTCATAAACATCGGTTTTATCACTAGTAAATAATTTTTCAATAGGTTCTTTAGCTTTCTTAGCCCATGTTCCTATTATCTCTTCTAACTTAATCAATTCACCAATAGCACTTCCAAGTATTAAGGCCAAAATTACTGCAGGAAGAGTGTGTACTTTCACTATATAATTCACACCCATTCCCATTGATGCTACTCCAAAAGTTAATGGCAAAGCTCGTCTTAATCTTACTGGTATTTTATCACCTAAAATTGCTCCTATTATCCCTCCAAAAAGTACTGTACATGCATTAACTATTACTCCAATTGGCATTTTAAATTATCCTCCATATATACTTTATCTTTTATAAAGGGACAACCCTCCAATTATACTTATATAAAAAAAACTCTTCTCATAACTGAGCTTAGTTCTTAAAATAGTTTTAGATTTAGAGTTGTCCGTCTAAACTACAGAAACTTAAAGAAAGCTTACTTATAATCATTTTGTCTTCACTGATTATACAATGTATAATCCTTTAGCTAAAAAGTTCATATAACTTCCCATCTTAGGTCTTGTTTCATTATAATTTACATAGTTACTATGAAGCAATTCAAAATTAGAAAAGATATATTCCAATTTGGAATATATCTTTTCTTAATAAGCCTCAAACAATTCATATAATATTCTTATAAATATGATTCTACTTTGATTATTAACTATTCAAGTTCTTTTATTTATCCACTACACTTTGTTCTCTTTAAGCCACTCATCTGTATAGGAGTAGAACTTATTCATAGCTTCAGTTGGCTTTTTCTGTGTTTGAGCAACCAAAGCTAAAGTGCTAGTAATCTTCTTGTCTAACTCTATCATTACTACATCCTTATTATTGAAAAACTCTACAACTTTTCTCATTAATAATGATATCCCTATCCCCTCAGCTACAATTCCAATGATGGTTTCTATTCTGCTATAGTTATATATAACTTTGGGTTCAAATCCTGATTCTCTGCAGGCTTTTAAGCTAATATCATATATTCCTGCCCCAGAATCTAAAAATATAAAATTCTCTTTAGAAGCCTTACCTAAATCCACAGAAGATTTTTTTGCGAACTGGTGATTCTTTGAAACAATCATTACTAAATCATCATCTATCAACGGGTTTATTTTATAACTATCTCCTGATAATGAAACCGTACGAATCAAGGCCAAATCTATTTCTGAATTATTAAGAGATGATAAAACCTCTGGACCAGTTCCCTCGATAATAGCGATATCTATATCTGTATTTTTCTTAGTAAAGCTTGCAACTAGTGATGGGATTCCATATTGCGTCATAACAGGAATCGTACCTATTGTCAAAGTTTTTCTATTACTTCCTTTATATTCATTCATTGCTATATGCATTTCATTATATGTATTTATCATTATATTAGCATAATCTAAAAGTTCTATACCTGCTTCAGTAAGCTTTACTCTTCTCTTGCTCCTATCAAAAAGCTTTACCCCTAATTGATTTTCCAAGGTCTTAATGTGTTTTGATAAGGAGGATTGAGATATACAAAGTTCTTCTGCTGCTAGAGTAAAGTTTTTATTCTCTGCTACTTTTATAAAAAACTTCAATTGACGAATTTCCATAGCTACTCCTACTCATCTTTATCTAGAATTTTTATATCAATACTCTTCACCTATCGCATAACTAATTAAAATAAAATTTCTCAATATAACTCATTCTTAATAACTTGTATGTATTAAAAGACTTAACTACCTTATACTGTGTAACTTTAAGCATAATAGAACTTCATATAAAAATCAAATAATCTTTTTATATTAATCTCAGTTAAAGCGTCAAATGACTAAACAATTAATTTCAACATGATGCTCTAAAATCATCAAAAATTTAAAACGCTCTAATCTCAAATAATGTAATTCATGTTATAATTAAACATATAATAACTTGATTCTATTCTAATTCAGAAAGGAAGTATTGAAATGAATTTCATTGGTTTAATACCTGTATTTATGGGAGTAATCTACTTAATATATTCTGTTTTATGCAAGAATAAGCTTAATTATTATAGTCGAAGATCAAAAATCAAGGTTGTAAGATCAAATGAATTTTTAGCTTTACAATTTAACTTTGCTATTATAAATACTATATATCTTATTGCCTATGGATTTTTAATAATTTTACTTAATCTTGATAGTATATTTGTTATATTAGGACTTGCAGGGTTTTATACCATAAATTTTTTATTATTACTACAAAGCAAAAAGAAAGGTTACATAGACTATAAATAAAAATTAATTTTAAAAGAAAAGATGATTCCTGCTTAATGAAGGAGTCATCTTTTTAAATTACATATAAACTTTTATTGTTTAAATCTTTATTATAAGATTATATATTTTTATCATTTAACCTTAATTCCTAATGCTTATTACTCATATATAAAGCAGCGATGAGCATTAGTATTGCTATCGGTATCCCTATTCTTGTGAACACAAGTAATACTATTATAGCTGATATTATGAGATACTTTAATAGATTTGTGCTTTTCTTAAATTTCATAGGTACTTTATAATCAACCTTTTTATATATGTTTTTGATATCAGTACCTAGTTTTTTAAAATCTTCACCAAGGTCATCATAACTTTTGCCAGTGCTATTAAAGTCATAGTGCTTATAACTCTTCTTTTTTGACACACCTCTCAACCCCAAAAATTGTTAGAAACCATCACCATCTAAAAAGTTACCTAATGTACCTAATATACTTCCTTCATCTTTTCTTCCGCCACCATGCATACCTGAAGCCGCAAATACTCTAGAAGCTAATCTTGAGAAAGGTAAGCTTTGAACCCATACAGAACCTGGTCCTGTTAAAGTAGCTAGGAACAATCCTTCTCCACCAAATAAAGTGTTCTTTATTCCTCCTACAAATTCGATATCATAGTGAACATCTCTCGTCATTGCTACAAGACATCCAGTATCTATCTTTAAGGTTTGACCTGGCATAAGATCTTTCCTTGTTATCGTTCCACCAGCATGAACGAAAGCCAATCCATCTCCTTCAAGCTTTTCAAGTATGAATCCTTCTCCACCAAAGAAGCCTACACTTAATTTTCTTCTAAAGTCAATTCCAATAGATACTCCTTTGGCTGCGCATAAGAAAGCATCTTTTTGGCAGATAAGCTTTCCACCTAGTTTTGATAAATCCATAGGTATTATCTTACCAGGATAAGGAGCTGCAAAGGAAACTTGCGCCTTTCCATAACCTGTGTTAGTGAATGCAGTCATAAATAAACTTTCACCAGTAACAACTCTTTTTCCTGCTGAAAACAACTTGCCCATAAATCCACTTCCAGCATTTGTTCCGTCACCAAAGATTGTTTCCATCTTCATAGTTTGGTCCATCATCATCATTGCACCTGCTTCTGCAAATACAGTTTCATTTGGATCTAATTCTATTTCTACGAACTGCATATCATCTCCATAGATCTTGTAGTCTATTTCATGTGAATACAATAAAATCACTCCTTATATGTTTATAATAATATTCTATTTGAAAATTTGTGCAAATAAAATATATTTTTAGTAACTTAAGAAAATTTTAAGTTATTTATAAGTTAATGTTAAAAATATAGTAGTATCCTATACATGTTTATTGTTCCATATGCCAAATTATTTATTATGAAGATAATTTTTATAACACTTAGAGAGTAAGTTTTGCCTTTCGGTAAATGGAAAAACAGCCTAATTTTTATTAAGCTGTTTTATGTCCTATATGTAAACTCAAGCTGCACATACTATTCTACAATCTCAGTTCCTGCTTATTTTCTCCTATGTATCGCTATGAGCCTTTTTAATCTAAAGTTAAATAAATTTATACGGATCTCTATTGGTTTTTGAAACAATAACTTTTACACCTTTATCAGCCAATAGGAACTTTTCTGTTAATCTATTACATATATCTATAAACAATGGCCATTCTGAGCCAAAATGTCCTATATCTAAAATTGAAATACCTTCTTCTGTATAATCACTTACATAATGATAAGTGGTATCTCCAGTTATGATGCAATCTGCTCCATATCTTTTAGAAATTGCAAAGAAATCTTGCCCGCTTCCATTTATTATAGCGATTTTCTTTACTTTCTTATTTAAATCACCACTAAATCTTAGATTTTGAATTGATAGTTTCTTTTTTATTGTATCTACTAACTCTGATAGTTCCATAGGAGTATCTAAAGACACTAATCTACCGATACCAGCATCTCCATTCTTTGAGTTATTAGAAACTTCAAGGATTTTGTCACTATTAAAACCTAACATTTTCACTATAGTATCGTTCATACCCTCTTTAGCAGAATCTAAGTTAGTATGAGCGCTATAAACATTTATATCATTTTTTATTAGTTCTATAAGCTTTTTACCTAATAAAGTATCCTTTGTAATTGTCTTTGGCTTTAGAAAAAGTATTGGATGATGGGTTAGTATCATTTGTGCACCAATTTCCTTTGCCTCTTCTATTACACTTAGGGTACAATCTAAAGCAACTAATATAGTAGAAACCTCTGCATTATTATCTCCAACCATAAGACCTACATTATCAAAATCTTCTTTTAAGGCCTTAGGCGCAATTTCTTCTACTATTTTTGATATCTCAAATACTTTCATACTACAATATCTCCTTAAGTTTAGAAATTTTAACTTCTAGCTCAGCTCTCTTTTGTTTTGCATGAATAGTATCTTCTTTTATAAAACTCAATATACTTTCATATTTAGATATCTTTGAATTTATAAAACTTATAAAGGTTTCATTATTCTTCTTCAAAATTATAGGACTTACCTCAAAGTATATAGAATCATCAATTTCTAACGGTTTATTACTTTCATTAAATCTAACTTTAAACAATTCATAGTATTTTCCTTCATCAAAGCAGATATCTTCATCAAGAACTTCAAATTTACTGCTATATAAGAATTCTCTCAACACTTCAGGGTTTTGAGCAGGCTGTAGTATAATAAATGAGCACTTCTTAATCTTATCTATGTCCTCTAATAATATATCTCTAGTTAAATTACCACCCATACCAGCTATAACAACTGCTTCTACTTCATTTTCTTTTAAAGTAGAAAGTCCTGGTCCAAGTCTACACTCTATACTCTTCTCCAGTCCATCCATTGCAACATTGAATTTTGCTTTCTCAATAGGGCCTTTATTTATATCAGATGCTATTGCTTTACTGCAAATTTCATTTTTTACGCAATAAATTGGTACATATCCATGATCTGTACCAATATCAGCTATGCTGTCACATTTATCAATATTATTAACTATGGTTTGCAATCTTTTACTAAGTTCCATTAAGTTCACCTTTCTATAAATCCATCATTTGCTTATCAATATTTCTACCAAATTTCACATAACACTATTTTATATATTATTTGTATATAAACTTGTTTAGGTAAATTTAAAAATAGTTAAGAGTATCCCCTTGCTTCTATGAAACTTACCTACTTCAAGTTTTATATAGATATCCCAGTTCTAATCTATAAAATCTAATTGCTGATTCAATTAACTCTTAACGAAAACTAAATTGCATAGACATATGCTATTTTGAACTGTTCTATCTATAGATATAAGTGTAGTATTCTAATTTGTATAGCTAAAAATACTGAAGAAATAAGTAAAGCTATATATATATATTTATAAGCAGATCTCTTGTCATATTTAGCGCAAAAATATGCTGCATAATGCATACAAAATAGTATTATCATATTAAGAGCACCATATGTCATTTGTCTAAACGCAAACTGTTTCCCTGTTCCCTCTACTACCGGTCTAAAGGTTGCATCAAAAAATAGAGGCATATTATCCGGAAGTTTATTCATCAGATAAAGAACAAAAGGATTAAGTGTCATATATACAATTATAAGCGCTACAAGCATAAATGGAAAAAGAAAGCTTTTTTCCTTAAACAAGTCTCTATTTTTATTGTATTTAATTTCAAAGTTTTTTTGATCGATACCTTTTTCCTTGAACATAGCTAAAAATGAATCTATATCATTTGGTGAAATACCATAACTTATCTCATCAGTATGAATATATAATACCTGTTTGCTAGAAGTAACAAACATATGGCTTGTTCCAACATCCTCTATCACTGATCTTCCGTAGTTGTACATAGTTCTACCAACTCCAGAAAGATTCATACCCTTTATAGCGCCTGTTTGAACGTTATATCCATCTATTTTTTCATATGGTATAAAAATCTTCTTTATCCCCCAAAGAGCATTTATCTCAACACCACTTGAGTGTATTTTGTATCTTAGAGTAACTGTCTGTAGTACATAAAATAAACAATATATAGAGAAGGCAACAGAAAAAATCTTAACAAGACTTACTTCTGTATATGTATTAAAAAACTGCACTCCAAAATATATTATTATATTTACAGCTATTATAAAAAACATCAGCTCATATATGGCAATCCCTCTACGGGGTTTATAAATTTCCAAACCTACCACCTCAAAGTCATTATATCATAAATCTATGGCTTTCCTAACAATGTTAACACCAAATTTTGGAATTGTTTATAAATTGTTAAAAAATTTACCTTATTTAAGATTAAAAGCACCATGTGTAGGTGCTTTTAGTCTAGATAATCCTTTAGCTTTTTGCTTCTGCTTGGATGTCTAAGCTTTCTTAATGCCTTAGCTTCTATTTGTCTTATTCTTTCTCTAGTTACATTAAACTCTTTACCTACTTCTTCAAGAGTTCTTGCTCTTCCGTCATCTAAACCAAATCTAAGTCTTAATACTTTTTCTTCTCTTGGAGTTAATGTATCAAGCACATTGATAAGTTGTTCTTTTAACATAGTAAATGCTGCTGCTTCTGCTGGTGCTGGAGCTTCATCATCTGGTATAAAATCACCTAAATGACTATCTTCTTCTTCACCTATAGGTGTTTCTAATGAAACTGGCTCTTGAGCAATTTTTAATATTTCTCTTACCTTATCAACAGGCATATCCATGTGTTTTGATAATTCTTCTGGCAATGGATCTCTTCCAAGCTCTTGAAGTAATTGTCTTTGAACTCTGATGAGCTTATTTATAGTTTCTACCATATGAACTGGTATTCTTATAGTTCTAGCTTGATCCGCTATGGCTCTAGTAATCGCCTGTCTTATCCACCAAGTAGCATAAGTTGAGAATTTAAAGCCTTTTCTATAATCAAACTTTTCAACAGCTTTTATTAATCCCAAATTTCCTTCTTGGATAAGATCTAGGAAAAGCATTCCTCTTCCAACATATCTCTTTGCTATACTTACAACCAATCTTAAGTTAGCTTCAGCAAGCTTTTTCTTTGCATACTGATCTCCCTCTTCGATTCTTTCAGCAAGTCTGATTTCTTCATCAGATGATAACAAAGGAACTTTACCTATCTCTTTAAGGTACATTCTAACAGGGTCATCTATTGCTATCCCTTCTGGTATAGAAAGATCTAGTTCTTCTTCGATATTCTCTGATTCACCAATTTCACCTATTACTTCTATTCCCATGGATTCTAAAACTTCATAGATTTTTTCGATTTGGTCTGGACTTAGATCTATTTCATCTAGTTCATCCATAATTTCTTTATATGTTAAAGTACCACTCTTCTTACCTTTTTCTATGAGTTTCTTAACAATCCCCATTTTAGCATTTTTGTCTTTAGTGTCAACTTTAGCGGCTACTGCTTTATCCTTTGTTGGTTTAGCTTTATTTGCCTTTTCAATAGTTTCCATGTTAATACCTCCTTCCGCCATATCCGTACTTAACCCCTTTCTAATCTTTTAAGTTTCTCGTCTACTTCTTTAGCTTCTCTTACTAGCTCAATGGATTCTCGAAACAATCCTTTTTCTTCATATTGTTTCAGCTTATGTAAGATTTCCTTTTTGTGATTTTCTAAACTTTGCTTTTTGATTTCTTTTATATAATCATTGATGATTTTCTCCATATTACTTTCTGTAATCATCGTCTCAATTTCTCTTATAAGTATCCATTCTTTTAAACTTTCACCATCATCACATCTGAATTCTATTAGGGGATGTATATCTTCCTTACCTTCTTCAAATAGAGATGTTATTATTGAAAATATCTTTTTATGAGAATTTAAAATTAAGTCCTCTCTAGATATATGCCCAATTATATATTGATAGAATTCCTTATTTGACATAATTTTAAGCAAACTTCTTTCGGACTTAATATAAGCTGGCTCTACATATAATTTTGTTCCAAATTCTTCCTTATTATTCATGTTAAGAGAAGATTCATTGTTTTTTGTCATTTTTTTTGATAATAAGTCGTACAATGATTGTTCACGGAGTCCTGTTTCTTCAGCGATTTTTTTTACATACACATCCTTTTCCACAGGATTTAAGTCAGCTATTATTTCTGTAACTCTTTCTCCATATTTTATAATCTCTTCATTATCATTAAAGTTTATTCCTTCTCTAGCTCTAAACAATCTATATTCTATTAGAGGCTGTGCTGAATCAATTAATCTTAAAAACGCCTCTCTTCCATTGCTTCTTATGTATTCATCTGGATCTTTTCCTTGAGGAACTGTCAGAACTCTAACATCAAACCCAGCACTTCTCAGTATTTCCAATCCTCTTATAGTAGCATTTTGACCTGCTATATCTGCATCATATGATATTATTACTCTGTCAGCATATCTTTTTAAAAGCCTTGCTTGACCTGTAGTTAATGCAGTTCCTAGCGATGCCACTACATTTGTTATCCCATACTGGTGAAGTGAAATACAGTCCATATATCCCTCTACCATAATAAAATATCTTTCTGGTATTCCCTTTTTTATAGCAAAGTTTAGACCATATAAATTAGTACCCTTTTGAAACACTAAGGTCTCTGGAGAGTTTAAATACTTAGGCTTAGAATCATCAAGCACTCTTCCACCAAACCCTATAACCTTTCCTTTATAATCAAATACTGGGAACATTACTCTATTTCGAAATCTATCGTAGACTCTTCCTTTTTCACTTTTTACAGCTAACCCAGATTCAATTATTACATCTTCGTTATATCCCTTCCTTTTTAGGAAGTTAAGCAAAGAATTCCAACTATCCGCTGAGTATCCTAATCCAAATTTTTTTATTGTATTTTCAGTAATACCTCTTCGTAGGAAATACTCTTTTGGCATTTTGACATTTTGAAGATTAGAAAAGAAGTATCTTGCAGCTTCGGTATTAATTTTATGAAGTAAATCTTTCTTCCAATTTATCTTGCTCTTACCTGGACTTTCACTTTCTAGCGGTATATTAGCTCTTTCTGCTAAAAATCTAGCCGCATCAAAGTAAGATAAATTTCTAGTTTTCATTACGAAGGTAATAACATTACCAGCTTCTCCACAACCAAAACATTTATATATCTGTTTTTCTTGTGTAACCGAAAAAGATGGAGTCTTTTCACTATGAAAAGGACAGAGTCCTGTATAGTTTCTTCCGGCTCTTTTAAGTCTAACTGATTCTGAGATTACATCCACAATATCATTTTGTTCTTTTATCTTTTCTAAAAGTTCTTCTGATATTTTCAAGGAGCATAACCACCTTAAAATAAATTTATTTCTTTGCAAGTTTTATAATATTCGACATAAGTTGATAAAATCCTTCTTTTTGTTCTACATTTTTTCAAATTTATTATTAAACTTTATATTCCAAGTAATATTTATTATTCGTTATTTTCTTTAATTTTCCTTCTTATATATAAATAACTAACATTTTTTTATGATTATATAACTTTTAGTCCTTAATTTATTAATAAATCACAAATTTAGGTACATATATTTTATTAAACATATTAAGACAATAATCATCACTCATACCAGCTGCATAATCAGCAACAGCTCTTTCTAAACCTTCTTGTTCAGAAATCTGTTGATAAATATTAGGCATCTCTTCAGGATGTTTCATAAAATATTCAATTACATGTCTTAAGACAAACTTAGCTTTATCTCTTTCAATCTTTAATATATCCCCAAGATACACTTTTTTAAACATAAAGCTTCTTAACTTAGTCATTGCATCTCCTACCTCGTCACTTAAAGAAACCTTTATATCCCCTTTTTTTATGTTGTTCAGTGTATTTTCAATACAATCCGTTACCAATATATTAATTCTTTCAGAATTAGTTTTACCTAATATATTAATTATGTCTTTAGGGATTTCATCCTCTCTAAGAAGTCCTGCTCTTATAGAGTCATCTATATCATGGTTCACATATGCCATCTTATCACTATATCTCACCACTTGACCTTCTAATGTTGCTGCCTTAGCAATACCATTGGTAAAGCCACTATGATGTTCTATGCCATCTATAACCTCAAAGCACAAATTTAAACCTCTTCCTTCTTTCTCAAGTCTTTTTACCACTCGAACACTTTGTTCGTTATGTCTAAAACCATCCTTTAAGAATTCATTTAATACTTCTTCACCCATATGTGCAAAGGCTACATGACCTAAATCATGACCAAGTGTTATAGCTTCAACTAAATACTCATTTAACCCTATGCCAACAGCAATCGTCCTAGCTATTTGAGACACCTCTAAGGTATGTGTAAGTCTAGTTCTATAGTGATCTGAAGACGTTTTTATAAAAACCTGCGTTTTATGTTTAAGCCTTCTAAAAGATTTACAATGAAGTATCCTGTCTCTATCAACCATATAACAGGTTCTTATATGATCTTGTTCTTCACTTTTTTCTCTTCCTTTTGTTTTGCTAGAAAAAGAAGCCTCTTTAATCAGTGTCAAACTTTCAAAACCTTCAATTTTTTCCCTTATAGTCATATAATCACCTCCTTTTATAGATATTCTATATATTTTCTTAAAATCCTTCAAAATTATGCTACTATTTATCATTTGCATTTTTTTTCAAACTATTACAATTTTATAATTATTAATATAAAATTATTATTCAATTTAAGAAAATTTCTTACAATACTTCATTCCAGCATAAAACAAGTATCCTTCATTTTAGATTTGCAGTCCAAATATAGTCATTGCTATTTTAGATATTTTTTTGAAACTGAGATGTTTTTTGAAACTGAGATATTTATATTGAAATATGATCTAATTAATTAAAATTAATGTTTCAGAGAGATTCCCCCTTAATATCAACTTACTAATCAAACATAGCAAAATAAAATTACAAAACATACGTATAATGTAATAATTTTCATAATATTAATATAATATGAATTTTTATGTGAAGGAGGTATTTATGCCAAAGGAATTGCATGCAGCTGCTGCCAGCTTATTATCTGAATCAAATGTAGGAAAGCACGTCTTACCTTACTACAATTTGAAAGAAGCCTCCATAGAGCAAATAAAGTTGAAGAATACAGACAAGCAAAGAGCTGTTTATAAAATTGATTATAACAACAAAACTTATTGTTTAAAAAAGGTTTATTATACAGAACCAGAGTTACTCTTTGTCTATTCTGCTATGGAATGGCTTTATAGAAATGGTATTAACGTCCCAAGATTTTTACCCACAGTAAATAAAAGTAGATTTGTAAATTATAATGATATGCTTTTCGTACTTACTCCATGGGTTGATGGAGAAAAATGTAATTATGACGACATAGACAATATAGTTGAAACTTCAAAATACTTAGCAAAAATGCATTATTCGTCAAAAGATTTTTTCCCAATACCAGATAGTAAAATAAAGAAAGGATATGATGACTTATACATATCCATCAATAAACATTTTCAAAAACTTTTAATATGTTCAAATTCCGCATACCTATATAAAGATAAGTTTTCTAAAATGTTCCTGGATAGCTTTGATAAAAACATAGATCTAGCAAAGTTCGCATTAGAAACTGCATCTACCATTAATAAAGATAACCTTACATCATCTCTATGTCACGGTGATTATGTAAATAAGAATATTATCTTTGATAAGAACAAAGAAATTTGGATCATTGACTTTGATAAGTGTTCATATGACTACATTGCACATGATATTTCTTATTATCTGAGACGATTACTGAAAAGAGACAATACAAAATGGGATGTAGAAATAGCAATTAATTGTATAAAAAACTATAACGAGATAAACAAACTGACTGTTGATGATATTAAATATATTTTAGTATACTTATCCTTCCCTCAAAAATATTGGAGGATTTCTAAAGACTATTATAATAACATAAAGAAATGTAATAAGAACTCTTTCTGCAATTTATTAGAAAAAACAGTTAAAAAAACTGATTACCAACTTAATTTTATATCTGAATTAACTGATCATTTAAAAAAGCATTATTCATTGGATATCTAATTAAAAGTTATATTATAATATCAATGAACTAACGAGTTGCTATATCGAAACCAAATTTGTACTTGTTCGAAAATCATGCACATATATTCTGTAGGCATGTATAAATTAATAGTTGAGCTCGGAACTCTAAAACCCATGAATGTATGGAAATTTATATTTCTTTATATTCATGGGTTTTAATTTTAAGTTTTATGTTTAAGAATATTGTTGAAATTAATTTTTTTTACCTGAAATGTTATATGCGCAAGCTATTAGAATCAAATGATTTTTCATAAAGCAAAAAAGAAACCTAATTTTCATTAGGTTTCTCTTTATTTAAATACTATCTTGGATTTTTAATTTGAGCTTGAGCAGCAGCTAATCTAGCTATTGGAACTCTAAATGGTGAACATGATACATAGTCTAATCCTAATGCATGGCAGAATTCTACTGAAGAAGGATCTCCACCGTGTTCTCCACAGATACCAAGTTTGATATCAGCTCTTTCAGATCTACCTTTTTCAACTGCTATCTTCATCAATTCACCAACACCTGTTTGGTCAATCTTAGCAAATGGATCTTGTTCATAGATCTTCTTTTCATAGTAGTCTTTTAAGAACTTAGCAGCGTCATCTCTTGAGAAACCAAAAGTCATTTGAGTTAAGTCATTAGTACCAAATGAGAAGAATTCAGCTTCTTTAGCTATAGTATCTGCAGTTAAAGCAGCTCTTGGGATTTCTATCATTGTACCAACTTTGAAAGGTATTTCTACACCTTTTTCACTCATAACTGTCTTAGCAGTTTCTACTACTATATCTTTAACATATTTTAATTCTTTTATTTCACCAACTAATGGAATCATTATTTCAGGAACTACATC
Source organism: Clostridium fungisolvens (assembly GCF_014193895.1). NCBI lineage: Bacteria > Bacillati > Bacillota > Clostridia > Eubacteriales > Clostridiaceae > Clostridium > Clostridium fungisolvens. Next base: position 3,466,149 of record NZ_BLZR01000001.1, read on the forward strand.
ATAGCCTTTATTGTTTCTAACTTCAATAGCAGCTTCCATAACAGCTCTTGTTTGCATTTCAGCTATTTCTGGGTATGAAACAGCCAAACGGCATCCTCTATGCCCCATCATTGGGTTGAATTCATGTAATTCCTCACAAGTTGCTTTAAGCTCCTCATAAGTTATATCCATTTCCTTAGCTAAAGCTATGATATCTTCTTCAGCTTGAGGTAAGAATTCATGTAGTGGTGGATCTAAGAATCTTATAGTAGCTGGTCTTCCTTCTAGTGCCTCGTACATAGATGCGAAATCGCCTCTTTGCATTGGAAGAAGCTTATCTAAAGCTTTTCTTCTTTGTTCTACAGTCTTAGCAACTATCATTTCTCTAACAGCAGCAATTCTATCTTCAGCGAAGAACATGTGCTCTGTTCTGCATAATCCAATACCTTCTGCACCAAATTCTACTGCTTGAATTGTATCTCTTGGTGTATCAGCGTTTGTTCTAACCTTTAATTTTCTTGTTTCATCAGCCCATCCCATAAATGTTGCGAAATATCCGCTTATTTCTGGTGAAACAGTCTTTATAGCTTGAGCATATATATTACCAGTTGAACCATCTATTGATATCCAATCATTAGCAGTTAAAGTCTTACCTGCAACTTCTAATGTTCTATTAGCTTCACTAATCTTTAATTCTCCACATCCAGCAACGCAGCAAGTTCCCATACCTCTAGCAACAACTGCAGCATGTGATGTCATACCACCTCTTACAGTTAATATACCTCTTGCAGCTATCATACCTTCTATATCTTCTGGAGATGTTTCAAGTCTTACTAAAACTACAGTTTCTCCATTTGCCGCTCTTTCTTTAGCTTCTTCAGCTGAGAATGCTATTTTTCCACATGCAGCACCTGGTGAAGCTGGTAACCCCTTAGCTACAACTTCAACCTTTTTCATTTCAGCAGGATCAAAAGTTGGATGAAGTAATGAGTCTAATTGCTTTGGATCAACTTTTAGAAGTGCTTCTTCCTTTGTAAGCATTCCTTCTTCAACTAGATCTACAGCAATCTTTAATGCTGATTGAGCAGTTCTCTTACCATTTCTAGTTTGTAAGAAATATAAAGTTCCTTCTTCTATTGTGAACTCCATATCTTGCATATCTCTGTAATGTTTTTCTAAGGTATTAACTATGTCTTCAAATTGCTTATAAATTTCAGGATTTTGTTCCTGTAATTTAGCAATTGGTTGAGGAGTTCTTATACCAGCAACAACATCCTCACCTTGAGCATTCATTAAGTACTCACCATATATTGCATTTTCTCCTGTAGATGGGTCTCTTGAGAATGCAACTCCTGTACCAGATGTTTCTCCTTTGTTACCGAAAACCATCTCTTGAACGTTTACAGCAGTTCCCCAATCCCCAGGTATATCATTAAGTCTTCTATAAACTATAGCTCTTGGGTTATCCCATGATCTAAATACAGCAGTGATTGATTCTATAAGCTGATCTTTAGGATCTTGTGGGAAGTCCTCACCTTTTTCTTTCTTATAAAGTGCCTTAAATCTTACAACTAATTCTTTAAGATCATCAGCAGTTAAATCTGTATCGAAATGTACACCCTTTTCTTCTTTCATCTCATCGATTTTAGCTTCAAATAATCTCTTTTCTATTCCCATTACAACGTCTGAGAACATTTGAATAAATCTTCTATATGAATCATATGCAAATCTTGGATTGTTTGTAAGACTTGCCATTGCTTCAACAGCAGCATCATTTAAACCAAGATTTAATATTGTATCCATCATACCTGGCATTGATACTCTTGCTCCAGATCTTACTGAAACTAAAAGAGGTTTATTTAAATCACCGAATTTTTTACCTGTTATTTCTTCTAACTGAGCTAGCTTTTCATGAATTTGATTTATTATTTCTGGCGAAATCTTTCTTCCATCTTCATAATATTTATTACAAGCTTCTGTAGTTACTATAAATCCTTGTGGAACAGGTATACCCAAAGTTGTCATCTCAGCTAAATTAGCACCTTTACCTCCCAGTAAATTTTTCATTGATGCCTTACCTTCTTTGAAGAGGTAAACATATTTTTTGATCTCCATCTCAATACTCCTCCGTTCAATACTATTTATATTAATATGTTTATATATATATACTTAACAGAGCTAATGCTCCGAAAGCTGACGAATTGAACTGTGAACCATAGATTGTATTACTTACCCTTAATTATTGACCATTTCCCATTTTTACAAACAATTTTGTAATATTTGTTTTAGATATCTTTCCAATTATCTTATATTGATCCTTTTGTTCCTCATCAAGAACTTTTTCAACCACCGGAATAGAATCTATTTCATGTTCTATTATCTTTTTTGCTGCATTATATGCGCTTTCTTCTTTGCTTACAAATATTATATTAGGCATTCTAGTCATTATGACACCTACAGGAACTTTATGTATATCTGTTCCACCTATAGCTATCTTCAAGAAATCTTTTCTTGAAACAGCACCTATTAAAAAGCCATCACTTTCAACAAATAATGTTCCTACATCTGTTAAAAAAAGATTCACTATCGCGTCATATACCATAGTTTCTTCGTTTACAAATGCAGGCTTAGACATTATGTCTTTAACCTTTATATTGGTGATGTGCTCATACATGAGGTTATTCATTGGCTTCTCAGTGTAAACATAACCTACCTTTGGTCTTGCATCTAAGGCACCAATCATAGTAAGCACTGCTAAATCTGGCCTTAATGCCGCTCTAGTAACCCCTAGCTTTGAAGCCAGCGCTTCTGAGGTAATAGGCTGTCCCTCTTTTACAAGCTTTATTATCTCTTCCTGACGCGGTGATAACTTCAATGTCCTTCCCCTCTTTCGTTTTAATAGAGGAATATTCTGATTATTCAGAACCGTATACGTTTTACATAACTTATTATATCACTATATCGAAGTTTGACTATGCCAAATTTTCTGAATAATCTTTCAAATTCTTTGAATATTCCTCATTTGCCTCTTATTTCATCTGAATTTTCTTATTTTTCTTTAAATTCCTTATTCTTTATCCACTTCATCAAATTTAACTGTATAGGTATAAACTGGTGAATCATTATCTACATGAATATTTTTACCAGCAGACTTCTCATTTTTTACTGAATTGAACTTATCTTTTAAGTTTTCAGCCAAATCTGTTGCTTTATCTTTTAGATCAGTAGCCATATCTTTTACATCAGAAACAGTCTCTTTGACCACCTTATTCACAACTTCAACAGACCCATCTTCTTTAGTTATCTCTATTGTAATCTTAGTAGCAATAGCTGTAATTATACCTATAGCTAATAATTGAGGTAATACTAAGGCAATAACACCCGCAGCAATTCCAGCATTAACCGGTACATCAATTAATACTTTCTCATCTTTTTTTATTTTAATTCTAGATACATTTCCCTTTTTAATTAATTCAGATAACCAAGCTTTAAATTCTTCTATTGTTTCGTACTTTTGTGAGCCTTCTTCTTTTTCTGATTTCCACTCACTTTCACTATTCTTATCATGACTCTTTACTTCCTCAATATAAATTAAAGCATCAAGAACTTCCCCATTATTTACTTCTAAAGCATGTTTTGCTTCAGCATAACTAACACCTGTTCTTTGTCTTACTTGATCAACTTTCTCTAAAGTAACTTCACTCATTTTTATCACTCCTTAATATAATTTAGCATTTCTAAACTTTTTGGTTTTTTAGAATAATTAGAGTTAATAATGTATGCTGTAATTTTTGCAATTTCATCTTTTACTGTCTTATTGATATTAAGTCTATATATTTTATCCATTGGTGCGGTGTTTAAATACTTTAATGCACTGTATGCACCTTTAGACAAAGATATGCCATATTCTTTTGGACAATCTTCGCACACACCTCCATAAAAAGACATGTTTATGTATGCAGCAGAATTTATACTTTTTTTACAGTATGCACAATTATCTAGATTTAATCCATAGCCCGTAGCATTTAATATTTTAAGTTCAAAACTCCTAATTAAAAGCTCATAGTCAAGAGCATCGGTATTTAATAAATATAGGCAGGTAACAAAATCTTTAAATAACTTCCCGTTATCCTCTTCATCTGTTACGCATATATCTATCAGTTCACAAATGTATGTTGAATATGTAAGTTTTTCTAAATTATTTAATAATCCTTGAAAAGAGTTGGTTATTCTCCCTTCTGAGAGAGTGTACAGATTTTTCCCTTTAAAAACTACGAATTCGCCGTAGCATAATGGGAGCGTAAGAGATAAATGTCTACTTTTACTTTTTTTTGCGCCTTTAGCGATAACTGCTATCTTACCTAACTTTTCTGTATATAACCATATCAATTTATCATTTTCTTTAAAATCTTGAGCTTTAATTACTACGCCGTTCGTTTCAAAAATAGACAGAAATCCTCATCTCCTACTTATTTTTTCTTATATCCAAGTTCTCTTAAAAATAAAGGGTTATCTCTCCATTCTTTTCTTACCTTAACCCAAATCTTTAAGTTTACTCTTTCTCTTAAAAACTTCTCAATTTCATATCTAGCACTTTCACCTATTCTTTTTAGCGTTTGACCATTCTTACCTATGATTATTCCTTTATGGGAATCTTTTTCACAGATTAGATCAACCTCTATATTATATAAGCCTCGTTCATTTTGTTTCATTTGTATTATATCAACCGCTATTCCATGAGGAACTTCCTCATTTAAAGTTCTAAGTGCCTTTTCTCTAACTATTTCAGAAATTACAAATCTCTCCTGCACATCAGTAATCATATCTTCCGGATAGAATTTCGGTCCTTCTGGTAAGTATTTCACAATTAGGTCTAAAAGAGTACTTGTATTTTTTCCTTTAAGAGCTGATATTGGTATTATCTCTGCGAAACTCATTGTTTCCGAATAATTTTTTAGAGTCTCTGCAACTCTTTCCTTTGTATTTTCATCCACCTTATTTACAACTAGAATAACTGGAGCTTTTATATCCTTTAAGCCCTCAATAATATATGAATCTCCTCTGCCAATTTCTACATCTGGAGTAATTAAAAATAAAACTAAATCAACTTCATTTAAAGATTCTTTAGCTGAAGTCATCATATATTCACCTAATTTATGTTTAGGTTTATGCATTCCAGGAGTATCAACGAATATCATTTGATAATCCTCTGCTGTTAATATAGTCTTGATGTTGTTTCTAGTTGTTTGCGGTTTGTTGGAGACTATTGATAATTTTTCTCCCATTAGGTGATTTAAAAGCGTAGATTTCCCCACATTTGGTCTACCTACAATAGTTATATATCCTGATTTAAACATTTGTCCTCCTAGTTATTTATTTAAGTCTTCTTTTGAAAATATACCTGGTAGTATGTCCTCTAAAGTCTTCACTATATATTCTTTCTCATTTTTGATTATTATAATAGGGATCTCTTTATCTTTTGCAAATTCAGCAATAACCTGTCTGCATATTCCACAAGGATATGTAAAAGCATTTACATCTCCAATAACTGCCACAGCCTCTATTACTTGATGTCCTTCAGAAACAGCTTTAAATATAGCAGTTCTTTCGGCACAATTAGTAGCTCCAAAAGAAGCGTTCTCAATATTGCATCCTTCAAAGATTTTTCCATCACTCATTATAGCTGCTCCCACAGGGAAGTTTGAATAAGGTGCATAAGCCTTACTTCTCGCATTTATAGCTGCTTTTATAAGTTCTTCATACATTTTTTATTACCCCCAATTGTTTTTTGGTGCAAAATAAATTATAGCACTATTAATATTATTTACAAGCTAGAGGATTTCCTTACAGAAATTTAATTAAATAGTTTAAATACAATTAAAGTTAGAAAAGTACCAAATACGGCTCCCACAATGACTTCCCATATACTATGAACTTCTGAATCCACTCTGCTCTGGGCAGTTATAAAAGCCATTAAGTAGCTAAGCATAATACACAAAGGTTCCTCAGTTATTAAGGCTATAGCAGTAGCCAGCGAAAATGCCAGTGCACTATGCCCACTAGGCATTCCACCTTTAAGAGGAGTACCTTCTCCAAAAAAAGCTTTAGCAGCTATTGTCATCAGGCATACAATTACTAAAACTATAAAAATAGTATATGGTTCTGACTGCCTTATCATTCCGATTGTATGATATGTCACATTGGTAAGTTTATCCCAAAATATCACATACCCAACCAAAATAGCATTTATTGCTGTAACTAATACTCCACCTGCTGCTGCATTTTTCGCAAGCTTTGCTAGTGGATGATAATAATTTGTAGTCATATCAACAACATGCTCTATGGCTGTATTCATGAGCTCTGCTGCAATAACCATAGTTATTGTTACTGCTAAAATAAGGAATTCGAACTTCTTAATATCATATATAAAACAAGCAGTAAGAACCACAAGGGCTACTGCTATATGAATCCTCATATTCCTTTGGGTCCTTACTGAATGTATAATACCGTTAATTGCATAATTGAAGCTATCAACCAATTTTCTTACCTTCATATTTTCCCCTATTAAACCTCTCTAGTTATATTTAATTTTCCAAGTATGCTTTCTTCTCTTTCTCTCATAATCTTTTTTTCATCTTCTGCCATATGATCATATCCTAAAAGGTGCAAAATAGAATGAACTACTAAATAGCAGCATTCTCTTGTAAAGGAGTGATTAAAATCTTCACTTTGTTCCTTTGCCTTCTCCAAAGACAGAACCACATCACCTAAAACTAGATCTCCTTCATTAAAGAAAGATGCATCAAAGTTATAATTTAAGTAAACATCCTTGTATACTTTCCCTTTAGGATAATCTAACATCGGAAAAGAAAGTACATCTGTTTCTCTATCTATATTCCTAGTTTCCTTGTTTATTTCTCTAATAGAATCATTATCTACAAAAATCACGCTTATCTCACAAGCTTTATCTACCAACTCTTCTTTAAGAGCTGTTAGTATTACTTCCTCAATTATTTTTTCAAAATCACTATCTACTGACATCTTATCTTGTCTATCATCTATGAAAATCATATTATCACTCCGTAAATCACTTTATATTAAGTCTAGTTATTTATTCTTTTTCATATATTAAATTAAAGCTTATCTTTCTCTGTTGGGTATTCTATTCTCTGATGGTATATTCCATTTAGTACTTTTAAAAAGCACTTAGAAATTTTATTAATATCTTTAAGGGTAAGATCACAGTTGTCAAGTTCCCCAGAGAACAATTTATCTTTTACTATCTTATTTACCATCTCTTCTATCTTGCCCTTTGTAGGATCGCTTATTGATCTAACTGAAGCTTCAACACTATCAGCGAGCATTATTATTCCAGCTTCCTTGCTCTCTGGCTTTGGTCCTGGATACCTAAAATCTTCTTCTTTTATTTCATCAGAATTTTCAGCATTATTTTTCATAGTTACATAAAAATATTTAACTAAAGTTGTTCCATGGTGTTGTTCAATTATATCCCTTATGACCTGTGGAAGATTATATTCTCGTGCTAGTTCTAACCCGTCTTTTACATGTGAGATTATTATGAGTGTACTCAAATTTGGAGTTATTTTATCATGAGGATTTTCTTTACCAATTTGATTTTCTTTAAAAAAGTATGGCCTTCTGGTTTTTCCTACATCGTGATAATAAGATCCAATTCTAGCTAACACTGGATTCCCCCCAACCTCTTCTGCTGCTACTTCAGATAGATTGGCAACCATCATGCTATGATGATACGTTCCTGGTGCCTCCATAAGCAGCTTCTTTAAGAGAGGATTGTTAGGGTTTGAAAGCTCTAAAAGCTTAACTGTAGTTACCACATCAAAGGTACTTTCGAAGAAAGGCAACAATCCTACTGCCATAACCCCTGAAAATAAGCATCCTATGATAACAAAACCTGATTTCAACAACACATCTAAAATATTATTTGAAAGTATCATTCCTTGGGTAAAGGATACAATAGCAACAATAATCGACAAGAATAGAGTTGAATATAATATGTCGTTTCTCTGTTCTATCTTTCTTAATGATGTAGCCCCAATAATTGAATTTAAAGCTGCTAACACTATAACCTCTGGATTAAAGTTTACAGCCCCAGCT